>CAYUEE010000019.1:0-49540 GCA_964443615.1 uncultured bacterium
CCCCCTAAACCCATCTACCTCCCCAAAACTGATCTTAAACTCGACCAGCCTCTCCAATTTTTAAAAGGCATCGGTCCTAAACAAGCCGAAAAACTCGCTCAACTAGGCCTTGTTACCATTGAAGACGCCCTTCTGCACTTCCCCCGTGACCACGTCAACTACGCCAACGAAGTCCGGATCCGTCAAGCTGCCCCTGGCGAAACTGTCACTATCATTGGCCGCGTCCAAAGTTGTACCTGCTTCACCAGCCCCAAAAACAAAAACTTGACCATCTTCAACTTAAAAGTGACCGACAGCAGTGGATCCATGAAATTAAGCCGCTTCTACGCCGGTCGCCAATTCTCCAGCCCCTCCTGGCAAGCCTCTCTCCAACGACAATATCCCAAAGGATCCTTAGTCGCCGCCAGCGGCCTGGTTAAACAGAGCAAATTTGGTCTCACGCTAGATACCCCACAAATTGAAGTCCTCGCCGACGAATCCGCCGAAGCTAAATCCTTGAAAGTGGGCAAAATCCTCGCTGTCTATCCGCTCACGGAAGGAGTCCCCGCCGACCTTGTTCGTAAAGCCATCCAGCTCGCCCTCCCTGCTGCTGCGTTGCTAGAGGATCCGTTACCCTCCCAACTCCTGGACTACCTCGACCTGCCCGACCTTCCCCACGCTATCACCCACATCCACTTTCCACCGGATCCTGAGCAACTTCAAGGAGCTCGTCGCCGTCTTGTCTTCGATGAATTTTTCTACTTACAACTTGGCCTGCTCCGCCGTCGCCAATCCTATCGTGAACGCGCCCGTGCCCTCCCCCGCTACCAACCGCTAGAAGGAGAACTACTTGATCGCTTCTATCAGATCTTGCCTTTCCAACTTACTGGTGCTCAACAACGGGTCGTCAACGAAATCCTCACTGACTTAAAGGATCCAATGCCCATGAATCGTCTCGTTCAAGGGGATGTCGGATCCGGTAAAACCGTCGTCGGTGTCATTGCCCTCCTTGCAGCTATTCAATCTGGCTGGCAAACTGCCCTTATGGCCCCCACTGAAGTCCTCGCTGAGCAGCACTACCACAAACTCGTTGACTGGTTTACCCAACTACAACTCCCTGTTGATTTGTTAACCGGCTCCACCCCGGCAGCTAAACGTCGAGGGATCCTGCGCCAACTGAGTACCGGCGAGCTCCCCCTAGTTGTTGGCACCCACGCCCTCATTCAACCCACTGTTGAGTTTCATAATCTCGGCCTTGTCCTCATTGACGAGCAGCACCGGTTTGGCGTTGAACAGCGTGCTACCCTCCAACGTAAAGGGGACCATCCCGACGTCCTCAGCATGACCGCTACACCCATCCCCCGGACCCTCACCCTCACCTTGCATGGCGATCTCGATGTCAGTCAAATTGACGAACTTCCTCCCGGTCGCAAACCCATCCATACCATTGCCGCTGGGGCTGGAGAACGTACCCATATTTACACCTTGGTTCAACGAGAGATTGCCTCTGGCCGTCAAGTCTACATTGTCTTACCCCTAATTGAAGAGTCTGAAAAACTCGATCTCCGCTCTGCTATTGAAGAACACCAGCGGTTACAAGTGAAGGTCTTTCCGAACTTTCGGGTAGGCCTTTTGCATGGCCGCATGACTGCTGCTGAAAAAGAGACCGTGATCACCCAATTTCGCGATCGAGAGTTGGACATTCTCGTCTCCACCACTGTGGTTGAAGTTGGGGTTGATGTCCCCAATGCCAGTGTAATGTTAATTGAACATGCCGAACGCTTTGGCCTCTCTCAACTGCATCAGCTGCGCGGTCGTGTAGGTCGCGGATCCGATCAATCCTACTGCGTTCTAATGTCTCAATCTCGAAGTGATAACACCCGCCAACGGCTCAAAGTCTTAGAACAATCCAACGACGGCTTTTTTATCTCTGAAATGGATCTCCAATTCCGGGGCCCGGGTGAAGTGCTTGGGACTCGTCAATCCGGGTTACCTGACTTTACTTTGGCCAGCTTGCTTGAAGATCACGATGTGTTAGATCTCGCCCGTGCTGCTGCCGAAAAAGTGCTCGCAGCGGATCCTGATTTGACTAAGTATCCAGGGATCCTGCACGTCCTGCAGAGAAAATATACTCACCTAGCCGGAGGCACTATTTTTACTTGATTCTTCTATGCTGAGGTTAGGAACTGTCGGGGTAGCGCAACTCTTCCTTGGTTGCCTTTACTCACATCCCCTTATGGAATCGAGACGATACTGGATGAGATGATACTTTATGATCTTGTTACCTTGCAGGATGTTCCCCGACGTTTGGTATACATTATGGACTAACGGTTATAAGACTTCCTTATCTCACACCTGTGGTCTGTATTAGTCTCTATCAACCCGACACAAGCTCGTTATCTTAGTTTCATGGCTACCCGTAAACTAAAAACCTATTTTCAACAAACCTATTGGCATTGGCTGGCCACAGCCCTTGCCATCTGTGTCGGTATTGGCTTTCACTACAGTGGACTAGGACAACCTCTGACTGCCCAATTACGTTTAGTCCTGCTGCGTCTTAAAGGGCCGAGCCAATGGGATCCTGAGATTGTACTTGTGGAAATTGATGATCCTACTTTAGATGCCATTGGATCCTGGCCCCTCCCGCGCCGTTACTATACCCAGATCATCACACGGTTAACTGAGGCTAGAACAGGTCCTATCATTATTGATAGTATCTTACCTCCAAGTGAGTTCAGTGACCGGAGTCTAACCAGAGCATTTGAAGAGCACGGCCAAGTGATCATCGCTCAGCCCCCCATTCCCCAGTTGCAAAACGGATCCCTTGAAGCGAGTGCTGCTGCTGTTGGTAGTGTTGACATGCGTCGTTCACCGATCAATCCCTTTGCTCTTATCGAAGTCATTGATACAGATCAGCCCAGCCTGGGAACTTCAGCATTTGATTACATTCAAGTGAATCTGAATCCTTCAACATCGGCATCCTCGACACTCTTTTCACCTCAGCAGACCTGGCTTCTAAACTGGCCCCTACTCAACAACGATATCCCAAGTTACTCACTCATTGAACTCTTGGAAACAGACCGATCCCTAGCTGATCTGTCCGACAAGATTGTCGTTATTGGAATCACCGCAACCGACTACGATCCCATTCAAACACCATTTTCAACGCATCCTCCTGCTAGTGGGGTGCATCGTGAAGCGGTTGTTCTCCAAAATCTCCTCAATCATCAAGCCATCCACACACTATCCCCTGGGGTCGTCAGCCTTCTATACACTCTCGTCGGCCTCAGTGTGACAGGACTTTTACTCCTCTTACAACCTAAGACGCGGATCCGCTTACTCATCGGTACCACAATTATCTGGCTGCTAGTGACAACAACTGGATTAGCCTCCAATCTTTGGATTCCTAGTCTCGGCCCTATCTCCTTAGTCTGGTCTATCGGGGGTTTAACGGCTTTAGTTGATCTACTCCTTTCCAAAGCCAGGGTTGAATACAAAATTGATTACGTGTGGCGCACTCACCATCTCGCCCTCGTGTCTCAAACCATGACCCGCAAATCAGGCTGGCAGTACTCTAGTGAGACAGAACCGACTCTCTACAAACTGTCAGCCTTAGATCGAGCAATTGGGGCACAGGCCGTGATAGCCCGCAGTTTGTACTTGGGGCTAGTGGCCGCCAACATGGATGGGACCATTTGGTTTTGCAATTCAACAGCAGCGCGATGGCTGAATGTCAAGGTAGGCGATTCACTCATTGAACATCTGGTTCCCGATTGGTTGAATTCAGACCAATGGCAGGAACATCAACGTAGCCTAGTTCGAGCCACCCATCAATTACAGGATCCTCGCATGAGCCTGGGGTTTGCTACCCAACAGCTGCCCACCTATGAACTCCAGCAACAGGATCGCTGGTTTCTCTTGAAAATGGAGCCTCTCTTGGCCGTTAACACACCTGATGTTCTAGGGGTTCTAGTCGTTATTGAAAACATCACTAAGCAGAAAAAGATGCAGGCCCGTCTACTCAAAACTGAAATTCGGCGGCGACAAGCTCTTTCGGAGCAAAATAAAGCCCTAGATAAGGCTCGACAGATGGCTGAATCAGCGACGCAAATGAAAAGTGCCTTTCTGGCGAGTATGAGTCACGAAATCCGGACGCCGATGAATGCAGTGGTAGGGATGGCCAGCCTGTTACTCGAAAGTTCGCTAAATGAGGAACAGCGGGACTTTGTTGAAACTATCCAAACAAGCGGAAATCATCTCATCACCATCATCAATGAGATCCTTGATTTTTCAAAGCTAGAGGCAGGCGTTCTAGAGTTAGAAGAAATTGATATCGATATGGTAGCGCTAGTTGAATCTGTCACCGATCTGCTCGCTTCCCAGGCCCAAAGCAAAAACCTAGAGCTTGTGCCCTGGGTGAAATCCGTCGTCCCTCAGCATTTGGAAGGGGATCCTACTCGACTGAGTCAAATCCTGACCAACTTGGTTAGTAATGCTATCAAGTTTACGCACATGGGTGGTGTCACAGTCTCTGTTGATGTTGAAGCGGACACGAAACGACTGGTTACCTTGCGATTTGAAGTTACTGATACCGGGATTGGGATTGCACCAGCCAAACAAGCGACCTTATTTCAACCCTTTACTCAGGCAGATGCTTCTACGACTCGGCAATACGGCGGGACTGGACTGGGATTAGCAATCTGTAAACGCTTAGTGGAACTCATGGGCGGGGCGATTGGGGTCTCTAGCCGGGAGGGTGAAGGATCCGCCTTCTGGTTTCAAGTGCCCCTAGTGAAGCCGCTGAAGACATTGGACGATACCATGGGTCGAGAGCTGCGCCAACTGTTGAACCAATCGCATCTCCTGATTGTTGAAGATTTTGCTCAAGTGCGGCAAGCCCTCACTGATCACTTGTCGACCTATGGTGTAGTCGTTCACGGTGTGAGTGATGGATTAACCGGACTGACCCAACTTAAAGATGCTGCTACCGCGGGATCCCCATATCAAGTGGTTTTGATTGACAGTGATATTCAGGGCTTGCCGGTTGAGCGACTTTTAACTCGGATGAATCAGGATCCACAGTTGGCTCTCACCCGTTCCGTCTTGATCATTCCGTTGGCACAGCAACAACGAGCAAAACAACTTGTTCAACGAGGACTAGTTAACTCTTATATTTTTAAGCCAATTAAACTCTCTCGCTTGCTTCAGACACTCCGTTCGCTTCTCTCCAATGAAAAAGATAGATCTTTGCTCATCCAAGACCGTGATTTGATGCCCCTTAATGAGGCCAAACCTAAGCCTAAACAGTCTGCTGTCCGGTTACGGATCCTATTAGCCGAAGACAACCCAGTCAACCAGAAGGTTGCTGTTAAGTTATTGAATAGCTTGGGACATTCTGTAGACGTTGCTGCTAATGGCTACGAGGTTTTAGACCTACTTAAACGCCAGCCCTTCGATGTTATTTTAATGGACTGTCAGATGCCGTTGCTCGATGGGTTTGAAGCAACTAAGCTAATTCGTCAGCAAGAGTTGATCACTGGAGCTCGTATCACCATTATTGCATTGACTGCTAATGCCATGAAAGAGGATCAAGATCAGTGCCTAGCCGCTGGGATGGATGGCTTCTTGCCTAAACCTGTCCGCAAGTCTGACCTCGATCAAACCTTGAGTAAATGGATCCATCACCTCTCTCTAACAGGTGATCTCTCAATGCCTGTTGCAGCCACTCCACTTAGTTTAGATTCTACTAGTTTAGATTCTACTAGTTCAGGATTTGTAGAGCCCGTGGTAGTGAGTGAGGTAACTAGTGCCGCCGTGCCAGAGGAGTTGACCTCTTTATCCCCAGCACAACTCAATCAAGTGTCGGGGGGAGATACTGAGTTTGAAAGAGAACTGCTAGTGCTATTTCTGGATAATTGTCATGCTCAAATGGAAGCCCTCAAGCTGGCTCTGTCGGTAAATGATTATGAAATGGTTCGACAACAAGCCCACAAGCTGAAAGGCTCTAGTGCCTATATTGGAGCTGATTTGATCCGTCACCTATCCTCTACATTGGAAGCACAAGCCTCTCACCGAGATCTTGAACGAGGAATGGAATTGATGGGAGAGTTAGACACAGCATTTCAATCGGTCAAAGCCCACATTGAGGCCCAATATCTCAGTTCCTCTAGCCAAACGTAAGTCTTGTTGTGACCTAAACAGTAGGATCCAAACAGACATAGGTAGGGGTAGTTGACCAAAACGGCGAGCCTCATGCTAAGTTATGAAACTATCTAATAGTAAGCAGGGATCCATGCAGTACAACCAGCTGGGCAGTAGTGATCTAAAGGTTTCAGAGTTGTGTTTGGGTACGATGACCTATGGTCAGCAAAACACTCAATCTGACGCCCATGCCCAGCTCGATTATGCTTTATCCTGTGGCATTAACTTCATTGATACGGCAGAGATGTATCCTGTACCTGCCCGAGCCGAAACTCAAGGAGCCACAGAAACCTACATCGGGGAATGGCTAGCCAAACAGCAGCGAGATCGGATTATCCTAGCCACCAAAATGATTGGCCCCTCGCGCGGGATGACATGGATTCGAAATGGCGAGCACCGTATCACAAAATCAGCTGTAGAGCGGGCCATTGATGATAGCCTCAAACGACTCCAAACTGACTATATTGATCTCTATCAGATCCATTGGCCGGATCGGTATGTTCCCTTGTTTGGCCAGTCTCGGTTTGAGCCGGAGCGCGAGCGGGACAGCATCCCAATTGCAGATCAGTTAGTCGCCTTTGCCTCAGCTGTTGAATCTGGAAAGATTCGCTATCTTGGCCTGAGCAACGAAACAGCGTGGGGCCTCCTAGAATTTTGTGCCCAAGCCACTCAACAGGGGTTACCTCGTGTGATCTCGATCCAAAATGCATACAATCTGTTAAATCGGACATTTGAATATGGGCTGGATGAAGTCTGTCGGCATGAAACCATTGGCCTCCTAGCCTACAGCCCATTAGCGTTTGGCCATCTGACCGGGAAATATGTGCAACAGGATCCTCCCCAAGCCCGGATGACCTTATTTCAAAACTTCGGCAATCGGTATCGCAAACCTCGGGTCGCTGAAGCTGTTCCTCACTATCTAGATAGTGCCAAACGTCATAATCTTTCTCCTGCTCAATTAGCGATCGCATTTGTGCGGAGTCGTTGGTTTACCGCCAGCACTATTATTGGAGCCACTCAATTGGCTCAACTAAAGGAAAACATTCAAAGCCTTGAAGTGATGCTGACCCCTGAAATTGAAGCTGAGATTGAAGAGATCCACTCTCGTTATCCTAATCCTGCACCTTAGGTAGCACAATGAATAGAATGACGATAGAGAATAGAATAATGATAGTGAATAGAATAATGATAGTGAATAGAATGACGATGACAGACTGAAGTTCGAGTGTTGTGAGCGGCCTTATGTATCCGACCACCTGTACCCACGCGATTCATCAACCAGCTCCATCTATTAAAATTCATTACAGTCAGTGGCAGTCATCTGGCCCCCCCGTCCTCCTCCTGCATGGCATGGCTGACCATCGGTTGGTATGGTTAAGTTTAGGGGACGCGTTGCGTGATCAATACCACGTTGTTGCACCTGACTTACGCGGTCATGGGGAGAGTAGCAAACCTCAGCAGGGATATGATTCTGCAACGATTATTCATGATTTACGTAGTCTGATGCATTCATTAGGTTGGATGCAAGCTCATATCTTAGGTCACTCTTGGGCAGGGAAAGTCGCTTGTCTTTGGGCCACTCAATTCCCCGATGATTTTGCTAGCCTTATCCTCGTGGATCCATTTTTTATTAGAACGATCCCTCGCTGGACTCGCATCACCTTTCCTTTGTTTTACCAAGTATTACCCTTCCTCAAAACGATGGGGCCGTTCAAGACCTATGCAGAAGCTGAAGCACTAGGCCAGACATTGAAACAATTTCGGGAGTGGACACCTCTGCAGCAGACCGCCTTCAAGTTCGCAATGGAAGAGAAAGGTCATGGCCAGTGGGGGAGCAAGTTCACTACAGCAGCCCGCAACGAGATCTTTGAAGATGTGATGGTAACAGCGGGACTCACAACTGTCCTTTCTCAGCCAGCCCTTTTGGTCAGACCCGATAAGGGACTTAACCGCTCTCGCTGGCAGTTGCAGCCCTACTATGACTACCTACCTCAGTTACAGGTCATCTCAATACCTGGTCATCACTGGAGCTTTCTTTCAGACCCGGACCATTTCAACCCCATCGTGCGACAGTTTCTAGATCAACAGAGCACTCACTCAATTCAATGTAGTGACAACTAGGATCCTTTTCCTTCTTTGTCCTGGCATTAATTCTTACTAAGAGCATAGGCGTGGAGAATGCTGCCCTAGATTCTCCCCAAAAAAAGACCCACCGAAGTGGGCCGGGATCCTAACTTTTAGCCTGGGACAGTCAAGACGGCTCAGCTGTATTGAGATTGACACGAGTTGCTAAGCCCGCCTTCGACAGCAGCCAGATAACCCAGTAAGTGGTGTCAACTTCCCACCAGGTTAGCCCTGCCTTCGCGCACTTTGGGTAGGCGTGGTGGTTGTTGTGCCATCCCTCGCCGTAGGTTATCAAAGCCACCCACCAGAGATTGCGGGAATTGTCATCACAGTCGTATCGGCGATAGCCCCAAGTGTGCGTGGCTGAGTTCACAAACCAAGTGGCATGCCAAACTAGGATAGAGCGGACAAAAATACCGTAAATCACAAAGGACCAGCCACCTAGCAGGTACAAGACAATCGCTAAGGGTACTTGTAGTAGCAAAAAGTAGCGGTCCAGAAAGCGATAGAACGGATCCTTAGCTAAGTCGGGGGCCAGAGGGTAGTATTCCTCTTTCTTGAAGAAGGCACTCCGGGCGGAGAAGAGCCATTGCATGTGACTCCACCAAAACCCACGTTCAACAGAGTAGGGATCCTTGTTCTTATCTTCTGTGAACGCATGGTGTTGCCGATGACCAGCTGTCCAAAAGATGGGCCCACCTTGAATAGCCATGACTCCGAACATTGCGATAACATACTCCAGCCACTTAGGCACCACAAAACTGCGATGACTCAATAAACGGTGATAGCCTAAGCAAATCCCCAAACCGCCGAAACACCAGTGCAATAGCAGCGCTACCCCCAACGCCGACCATGAAAAGCAAAAGATCCCCAGCAAAGCCACTAAATGGAACCCTGCAAAAAAGAGTAGTGTCACCCAACGAATCGGCGTCGGCTCAATCTCAGGGGTAGGGGACTGATGGGGAAGGGGTTGGGACACAGTAGCTGTCATGAATCCAGCAAACCTCGAAGATAGTAAGTCAGACTAGTCGGCCAGTGCAGGCCTTCCGTTATTACGGCAGGAAGGATTGGTACTCAAATCAGTCTTAGAAGTGAACCATGAGGGTCACAGAGTCCTGTAGAGTACCGACTGAAATGCAAGTACCACTGGCTTGACATCAGGGTAACTTTATCCGAGGGTGAATGCAAGTCTTACTGTCATAGGGCACACTCTACATTTTTTCGATTAGATAGATTAGAGCGTTCTACACCACGAGCTTCCTACACCACTATGGCTAGACCCCGGTCGCCAGCCCGCCAGCGATTGATTGATACGGCTAAGCGGCTATTTGCCCAGCAGGGCATCACTCAAACTACGACTCGTCAGATTGCTGAGGGTGCTGAAGTCAATGAAGTCACTCTGTTCCGAAACTTCGGGACTAAGCAGGGATTGCTTCTTGCTGTATTTGCTGACCTGGGTGTGTTCGATGGCGTGGTGGATTTGCAAATATCTGCAACAGAAGAGTCTGATCGGGCTGGGGAACTCAAAGGGTATGTCAAACGATGCTTTCAAGCGCTGGCCCGCAATCCAGAGTTAGTGCGCTCAGTCGTGGGAGAAGCGGGTTACTACTCGGATGACCATCGTCAAGCCCTCCAGCAGGGCTTTACCCAAGCCCAAGCCCAGCTAGCACAATCTATCACCGAAACCGAAGGATTGGATCTGTATCGCGGTCAGCAAGCGTCTGTCCTGTTGCATGTTTTGATTCTAGGAATGGCTGTGCTTGAAGTCACGGCGGGGCTCCCTCCTCTAGCACACGGATCCTCACTCACCTCATCCGATTCAACCCAGACACCAGATGAGCGGATTCAAGTTTGGCTGGACTGCTGCATTGATCTATGGCTACGAGGATTAAGAGAGTTTTAAGCTATTCACTATCCTTGCAGGGTGCACGGAGGGTGGCAAACCCTGAAAGAAACTCATTATTCTAAAATCTCTATTAAATCTTGAAGAATGATATGTATTGAGCAGATATTGACCCAACTATAGTCTTTCCGTATTCTGAAATCGTGTCTCTCTCCTAGGTTGTGGGCGATACCTGTATTACTACCACCTCTTGCTCTATCTCCCCTCTCATCTTCAAAGGATTTTCATTATGGCCCCATCCTTCGTCAGCACCTCTCGACGCACTTTCGCTTGCGGTCTTCTGAATTTTTTCTTGTTGACTGTGGCAGCTTGTGGTTCGAGTGGATCTGGATCCTTAGCCTTGAGTCCAGTTGGTTCGATTCTGGATTCGACACGCTCTGAGTCTGAAACAGCGTCGACCCAACTCCTCACAGGCACTGTTCAAGATGGCCAAGTGACCTTTACTCGACCTATTCCAGCAAACTACGCGGCTGCCTGGAGGCTCGATATTGCCACGACTCAAGCTCTACCACCTCAGCTGGACATTGACGGATCCCTATTTAGTCAATATGAGGATCCACCGGTGGATGGCACCGTTAGCTATGCTGTCACCCTAGAATCCGCGTTTAACTGGATGGAGTCAGTTCAGACCGTGGCTATTCCAGCACCTGATGGCTCCTTAGTCAGTCTGCAGCCCCTTCAAGCTCGGGAGTCCACTGCCCTGATCTACCAAAGCAACCCGACTCTTGTGACGATTGAAGATGTTGCCGTTGCCTTAGCTGCTCTTCAAAATCTGCCGTCACCAACCGCTCAAGAGATTGCCGACGATGCCAGCGCCTTATTAGGATCCCCAGGTCAAATTACAGTCGAATCTTTGGATCCTGTGCCGACCCTGACTAATCTGGACTACGTTCGTCAAGAGTCTGCCTTGACACTAATCGATGTGGCGGTGATTCTATCAACTATCCAATCCTCTAGCCGAACACGCAGTGATATCGCTAGCCGCACCAATACACTCTTGGATAGTCCTAACGCTGTTGAAGCCAGTGACATCAGACTGATCCCTGGCACCACGCTACCCGGACCAGTTGTTGAGTTTGATACCGAGGTGGATGCGTTCGCTGGCTTTATCCAAATTTCGGCATTTGTCCCCAGAAGTCGGCCCCTACCCGACTCATTTACTATTGGCACGAGTACCTTTGTCAAAACATCCCTTGAACTCTATCCTGGTTTTATTACGTACACAGCTGATGCACCCTCGGGATTTTTAAATGTGCAATTCCAAGAGCTCCAACTTTCAAGCTTGGCAAACAGCGATTGTGTCATTGTTCATAGTACGCCCCTTGATCCAGTTGTGCCAGACAATCAGCTAGCTGTCTCATTTGCGTGTGGTGCCGATTTTGACTTTTAATAGTTAGCCGCAACTTAGTTTGACTGTGATTCATGAGTTAGGCTAGCGGCATCGCATCATTCGAATTGTAGTGACTACTGGCATATGGATCCTGGGTGATCAACTCCACCCCCAGCAGGCTGCACTGGCCACATCCCCTGAGCAAACCCCGATCCTGATGGTGGAATCTCAGGGATGGGTTGGTCAACGGCGATATCACAAACAAAAGGTGGTGCTGATTTGGTCCGCCATGCGTCACTTTGCCGCCGAACTTCAGGATCTAGGGTACCCCGTCACCTATGCTGAGGCTGAGACCTTTAGGGATCCACTCAAGACGTGGATCCGAGTGCACAACCTGAAGACTATTTACCTAGTAACGCCTTCAGACATTCCATTTCAACAGATTGTTAATCAACTAGATTCGGAGATCGGCTGCTCAGTCACTCAATTGGAGTCAAATCACTTTCTCTGGACTCCAGCTGAGTTTGCGGCGTGGGCTGAGGGGCGTAAGCGGTTGGTGATGGAAGACTTCTACCGCGAAGGTCGCCAGCGTTACACCATCCTGATGGCTGGAGACCAGCCGGCCGGAGGACAGTGGAACTTTGATCAAGAGAATCGCAAACCTCCCAAGTCTGGGATAACGTGTCCTGATCTGCCTGGATCCATTCCGGACAAGGTAACGCAAGCTGTTATTGACAAAGTTAACCGTCTCTACCCCCATCATTTCGGGACAACAGATGGATTTCGGTGGGCGGTCACTCGCTCTGAGGCGCTACGGATCCTGGATGACTTTGTTCAGAATCGACTCGCTGAATTTGGTCCTCTCCAAGATGCGATGTTGGTGGGAGAAGATACTCTGTGGCATTCCTTACTATCGCCCTATCTTAACTGTGGCCTACTGACGCCCCTTGAGGTTATCCAAGCAGCCGAAGCTGCCTACTACGACCATGATTTACCGATTGCTAGTGTAGAAGGCTTTATCCGTCAGGTGCTGGGGTGGCGTGAATACATGCGGGGTCTCTACTACTGGCTGATGCCTGCGGGATATGCCGAGAAGAACTGGTTTGACCATCACCGCCCGCTACCCGACTTTTTCTGGACTGGGGACACGGATATGGCCTGTCTTCACCACACACTCGATCAGGTGCAACGCACAGGGTATGCCCATCACATTCAACGGCTCATGGTGCTGAGTAACTTTGCACTCATCAGTGGCATTCACCCTCAAGCTGTAGAGGCCTGGTTTCATGATGTCTTTATCGACAGTTACGATTGGGTCATGCAAACGAATGTAATTGGCATGGGTCTATTTGCAGATGGCGGGATCCTAGCCACCAAGCCGTATGCCGCCTCAGCTAATTACATCAACAAAATGAGCGACTATTGTCGAAATTGCCGCTACAATCACAACCACAAGACCGGCGACGAGGCGTGTCCCTTTAATTTTTTCTACTGGGACTTTCTGATTCGTCATCGCCAACCGTTAACGGGCTTGGGCCGGATGGGATTAGTGTTATCTCATCTGAAACGGATGGATGCGGAGACAATGTCTCGGATCCAACACCAGGCTCAACAGTGGTGGGACTCTCACTCCTCCCCCAATTTCACTGAGTCTACTCTCTAAGGATTAAGGCATTCACCACCCTTAGTCTCTGTCTTCCCTGAAGTGTTTCCGTGTTGACTTGAGGATCACCTGTTATGAAATGTCCCCGCTGCAGCAGTAAAGAGATCCGTGTGCTCGAATCCCGATCCGCTGAGGCTGGCCAGAGCGTCCGCCGGCGGCGGGAATGTATGGCCTGTCGCTACCGTTTTACCACGTATGAGCGGATTGAGTTTGTTCCTATCATGGTCGTCAAGCGTGACGGATCCCGCGAGGGCTTCAACCGTAACAAAATCTTGCAGGGTGTCAACCGGGCCTGTCAAAAAACTCAGGTGTCCTACCAGCAAATGGAAGAGCTCGTCACCGCTATTGAGGAACATCTCCAACTCCAAGACACTCAAGAAATTTCGACCCAAGAGATTGGTGAGATGGTCTTAGAGGGGCTACAACGGCTGAGTGAGGTGGCCTATGTCCGCTTTGCTTCAGTGTATCGCAAGTTTCAAGGAGTCAATGATTTCATCACAGAACTAAAGCAGTTTGATGGGGCTGATGCGGAGGATTCACGCCTCCAAGAGGCTCCTTTGGAACTCCGTGAACGTCTTGAGAACTCGTCTGGGATCCTGGCTGACACTCCAGTCAATGCAACATTCTGAGACAATAGAATGGGATCTGCTTGTGACACACCATGCGGATCCTCTGTTGTTAATGATTGAATCTCATGACTTTTAAACAATCTATCTGGATTCGGCTCACTCTAATGGTGATGCTGGTTGCTGCTGTGGTGCTAATGCCCCTATCAGCTAAGGCTAATCACTTGGATCCTTATCTCAACCCTAATGGAGCTGGAGAGTTCACCTTGCCGCCCTTGGCCTATGAATACGATGCTCTAAGTCCTACTATTGATACCCAGACTATGACGCTGCACCACGACAAACACCATGCAGGGTACGTGCGGAAACTGAATGCAGCCATCGCTAAACATCCAGAACTGCAGGGTCAATCGGTTGATACCTTGTTGAAAAATTTGGATCACATCCCAGCTGATATCTATACAGCCGTGCGAAATAATGGTGGGGGGCACGCAAATCACACTCTGTTCTGGACCATCATGTCACCACAGGGAGGCGGTGAACCCACAGGTCCAATTGCAGAGGCAATTGCCAAGACTTTTGGTGATTTTGCTAGCTTCAAGGCTGCCTTCAATGAAGCCGGTAAAACTCAGTTTGGTAGTGGTTGGGCTTGGTTGGTGTTAACCTCCGACGGTAAGCTTGAAGTTACGCAAACTGCGAACCAAGATAGTCCCTATTCCAATGGATCCACTCCCCTCATGGGTAATGATGTCTGGGAACATGCTTACTACCTCAACTACCAGAATCAGCGAGGTGCTTATCTTGAAGCGTGGTGGAATGTAGTGAACTGGGATGAGGTGAATGAACAGTTCGTGGCTGCTTCTGTGGGCTAGTGATTAAATAATCGTTTATTGCTATCAAAAAAAAACAGGATCCTATGGTTGGGATCCTGTTGACCGCTTGAAAAACTCTAAGAGGTTTGCAACTTAAATTACTGGTTCCACTCGTGATGGAATGTGCCAGATTTATCTGTTCGTTCAAAGGTATGAGCCCCAAAGAAGTCCCGCTGCGCTTGAGTTAGGTTCTGGGGTAGATTAGCAGTCCGATAGCTGTCGTAGTAAGCCAACGAAAAGCCCATCGCGGGTAGAGGGATTCCCAACGTTGCTCCCATTGCCACGACCCGACGCCATGCAGCCTGACGAGTATTGATAGCTTGCTTGAACTCTTCATCCAGCAACAGGTTGGTGAGATCTGGTTGACGCTTGTAGGCAGCCTGAATCTCATTCAGTAGCTTTGCTCGAATGATGCAGCCTCCCTTCCAGATGCGAGGCACTTCACTGAAATCATAGACATAGTCGTGTTCAAGGGCTGCCTTTTGCAACAAAGCCATCCCTTGAGCATAGGAACAGATTTTGGAACAGTATAGAGCTGCTCCTAGATCATTGATAAAGGCTTGCTTGTCGCCCTGAAAGGTATCCGTAGGACCAGAGAGTTGAGTAGATGCAGCCACCCGCTCTTCTTTAATAGAGGATAGGATCCGTGCATTCACGGCCGCATCAATAGTCGGAATTGATACACCCAGATCAAGCGCATCTTTAACCGTCCAGCGACCTGTACCCTTTTGACCAGCCTTGTCCAGAATCATATCAAGGAGGAGATTGCCAGTCTCAGGATCCTGGGTCTGGAGAATTTTCGCGGTGATTTCAACCAGGAACGAGTCATGTTCAATCGTGTTCCAGTAGTCAAAGGTTTCGTACATCTCTTGTGGCGTCAGATTGAGAGCGCGGCGCATCATATCGTAGACTTCCGCGATCAACTGCATATCCCCGTATTCAATGCCGTTATGCACCATTTTGACGTAGTGACCACCACCTTTGGGACCGAGGTACGTCACACAAGGACCGTCATCTACCTGGGCCGCGATTTTTGTGACAATGGGTTCAATAGCGTCATAGGCCTCTTGGCTGCAGCCGGGCATCAAGCTTGGGCCATTCAATGCACCTTCTTCACCCCCACTGACTCCCATGCCCACAAAATGGATCCCGGTAGGCGCTAGGGCTGCCGCTCGCCGGTCAGTATCAGTGTAAAGGGAGTTACCACCATCAATGAGGATGTCTCCAGGCTCGAGGTAAGGTTTGAGCTGATCAATCACGGCATCAACTGGGCCACCAGCTTTCACCATGATCAGGATCCGGCGAGGACGTTCCAGGGCACCCACTAAGTCTTCGATAGAGTAGGTAGGGGTGACATTCCGACCCTCAGCGCGGGCACTCATGAAGTGATCAGTTTTTTCCCTTGACCGGTTGTAAACAGCCACAGGGAACCCATTTCGCTCCACATTGAGAGCCAGGTTTTCCCCCATCACGGCTAGACCAATCACAGCGAAACTGGCTTGACTCATGCTGGATCCTTCCTAGTAGAGGTACATCGATAACTCATCACACTCTAGTCGTGAATCCCGCTATCTCCGGTTGGGATCCTCTTTTTTTAAGCTCTCAGGGTCAACTAGCCTAGCGCTGCTCTAAATTTCATTCAAAATAGCTCGGGTCTCCTCTGTCAGCAACCGAGGCCCTAAACTGGTAACCAACTTTGCTGACGCATGCGACGCTAATTTACCCGCCTGGGCATAACTCATTCCATTGGTGATTCCGTACAGAATGGCTCCAGCGTACATATCCCCAGCGCCAACTGTATCAATAGCCTGCACCGGCACAGGGTCAATCTCAATCAGGTCAGATCCATCAAAAATAACGGATCCTTGTGCACCCAGCGTCACGGCAAACCCAGTCGCTAACGTCTTGAGATACGCCATTGCCTCCTTCAAATCGCCGGTCCCAGCCATTTCTAACGCTTCACTTTCATTAGCGAAGATGAAATCTACCTTAGATCCAATAATCGAGAGTAATCCTTCTTTAAAGAATTTTGCCATATTCAAATCGGAGAGCGATAAGGCGACCTTCCGCCCTGCTGACTGAGCGACTTCTCTGGCTTTAATCGCTGCTGCACAGGCATCCGGCGCGGTCACTAAATAGCCTTCAATATAGAGATACTCAGCAGCCTCAATCGACTCGGGCACCAATTCCTGTTCGGAAAAACTCCCCGTGATGCCCAGAAATGTATTCATCGTTCGATCAGCATCCGGTGTCACCAGCACTAAGCACTTGCCGGTGACACCATCCTCCCGAGCCTGAATTTTCAAATTGGTCTCTACCCCACACCGGACCATATCCTCTAAATAAAAGGATCCGGCTTCATCGTTGGCCACTTTGCAGGAGTAGAACGACCGCCCTCCAAACTGGCTAATGGCAATCATCGTATTTGCTGCTGAGCCTCCGCAACCTCGCTTCATGGGCAGATCCTTAAGATGCTCTATAATCACCGCTTGTTGGGCGTCATCAATTAGAGTCATCACTCCCTTGTCAATCTTGAGCGTTTGGAGCACCTCCGGTGCGATCTCAAATTCGATATCCACCAACGCATTACCAATGCCGCAAACATCATACTGAGTCATGACTCATCCCTAATTCTGGTCCTGCGGTATCGTATCATCCCAGCACCACTTCGATAGAGGTAACCCCTTCATACCGTCTTGATAATCAGGATCCGTCTTCACGAGTGTGTTGGAATGGGCGTGAGGCATCCATGGGAGAGAGCTTAATAATCGAGAGGCCTTGCTTAATCAAGGTTTCCTGTGCGTAACTCGGTAGGGCAAACGGCCAAACCAGATACTTTGTATTAACGTAGTCTTGCCCCCGTTGGGTGAGGTTGACTTGCTCCGAGAGCATGTGGACATCCGGCCCGCGCGTGATCACAGCTTCTGTCTGACGGATCCGTTGCATCAGTTGGCTGAACAGCTCTTGGGGGCGTTGCACGAACACCACGATCGCCAGATCACAGGGGTTGTAGTAGTTGCCAATCCCGCACAGGAGGAGGGCTTCACTCGGCAGCATGACGGTCTCCGTCTCCCCCAGAGCTACGACCGGATATAAAAATGGGCGTACATCCTCCCGCTGCCAATGGTTAAACGAGTGTATGTCCACGTCTCCCCGCACCCAAGTCGAGACACTCGGAATCACAGCTTCACTCAATAACCGATAGGCTTCCGCCGGACGGCCCAACCAACACAAACTGTCCTCATAAAATGTCTCTGATTCTAAGAGATGGGGGCTATAGGACAGCGCAGACATAACGACCTCGACAATGAGTCACTTTGCTCTAGGGTAGCTCCAGGACACCTCCGGATCCTAAGGGAATTGGATAGATTTACGTGTCAATGCGCTTGTCCGTTCAGGCTGAACGGGAGACACTGAAATTACTCCCTTGGTTTACCCTACCTACATCAGCCAGATCTAAGGCTTGGTGTAGTCCACTTAGCTCTCAGATATCCTGGCTTTCGTCGTATGATGGCCTGGATTTCGGGTGTTAATGCTGTCTTCCTAACGGGAGTGTTCCACACCAGATTTATGAAGGGTTCTTAGACCAGGGAGTTGGTTGTGAGGTTTGAATCATGGGCATAAATCTTAGCTCTAGTTCTGCATCTGTGCTTCATAACTCCTGAGCTTATGAAAAGTCGATAGGTTCCACAGTGTTCGAGGCGTGAATGGGTACCTCAACCGATGTCAAAGCGAAAACGGCTGAACTCCTGCACCTTTATCAGCAGGATCGTCGCCCTCTAATTCGGAATCAACTGGTGGAGGTCAATATGGGTCTTGTCCGTAAGGAGGCTCATCACTGGCGTCATCAGTGTCACGAGAGTTATGACGATCTTGTCCAGATTGGCTGTCTGGGGCTTATCCAGGCAATTGAACGGTTCGATATTTCCCGAGGCTTAGCTTTCAGTTCCTTTGCGATGCCCTACATCCGGGGTGAGATTCAGCACTACCTCCGCGATAAAAGTCCAGCCATGCGGATCCCGCGGCGGTGGGTCACCCTACATCGTCAGGCTAAGAAAACTATTGCTAGGCTTCGTCAGGAATTAGGCCGTGCTCCAACAGAGGTTGAAGTGCGAGAGGCTCTCGATATTACGGAAGATGATTGGCAAGAAATGCAGTTAGCTCAGCAGAACAGCTTGTTGCTCAGCCTTGATGCTCCTGTCCAACAAGCCGAAGAGGACAGTGTCTCTCTAGGCGATATGGTACCTGATGGTCATTACCGTAGCTTTCAATTGGCTCAAGAAGACTGGCATCGTCTCCAGTACGCATTAGACCAGTTGGAGAAGCGGACCCGGACAATTCTAGAGTTTGTCTTCCTCTACGACCTTACTCAGAAAGAAACAGCAGAAAAGTTGGGGATCAGTGCCGTAACCGTGTCACGTCAGGTGAAGAAAGGGCTAGAGCGCCTAACGACACTACTCAACCAGGATATTTTCTAGGTTAACGGGCTACTGATCACCCTGATGGGCTCGCGCTGCTGTTACAGCAGATACAAACAACCCAATGCTCAGAGGCACGCTAATGACTAGGATCCCTGTGGTTAGTCCTGTTCCGTAGTCGGGTTGACCCGAGGTGAGTTCAAACACAGAGCCAACAGCTGCAATTGCAGCGATGCAGGATCCGGCTAAGAAGAGATTGCTTTTAATCCCAGTATTCATCCGTCACTCCAAAGACTCTTAAGATTAGGGACTTGTCAGATTTAGGGACTTGTCTAGCGAAAGAGCCTCCCATACGGAGAGGCTCCATTCACTCATCAAACGTCGACTTCTGAGATCAAACATGATGAGGTCAATCATGAGATCTGGGCGTTGACCAAAAACTCAGCTAGTTTCACTAACCTTCAACGGTAATTTTGCCAACCATACCAGCACCACGGTGAGGGGTGCAGAAGTAGCTGTACTCACCAGCTTGTGTAAAAGTATCTTCAAATGTCTGCCCAGGACGGGTCATCAATCGCTTGTAGGAGAGCTCCTTGGCCAGAGCTTTGTCACCACCAGGAACCTTATCGAAAACAACATTGTGGGGAAAAACTTTGTTGTTAACCCACTCAATAGTATCACCCACCTGGATAGTCAACTCAGCTGGCTCGAACTTAAGCTGAGAATTGTCAGTGCCCATCTTAACTTCGTAGGTAGTTGCACTAGCAGGTTGAGCTGCCACGAAGAATGTACCCACAACTAGGAACAGGCCGACCAAGAGAGCCTTGACGCTGTTTGTAAGAGACTTGATTGAAAACATGGATTCCTCTTGAGAATGACACAACAATGGATGATACGACCGTTAAGGTATGAGCTCACCCAAAGACTGCCTAAATCGGTAAACATTATAAACGATCGATGAGTAGCCTTACTGGCTAATTCCTAGGTTTGCGGGTCAATTCTTAATTGCAACAGTCTACTGGTTAGCAGAAAGCTCTCGTTTCGAAAATCCCCAGATAAAAACCATTAAAACCGCTGTCATCACCATCCATTCCGGTACAACCCAGTTTGGAATCAACACATCAATCAACATACGGCTTCCCACCATCGCAATGATGAAGTAGGCAGCATCCTCTAGGCGACTAAATTCATCGATCCAGCGAATGAAGAAGGTAGCCATATAGCGCATCAAGGTAATGCCCAGGATCCCGCCAGCTACAATAACCCAGGTTTTCTGTGAAATAGCGACAGAGGCAGCAATGCTGTCAAAGGAAAAGACAATATCAGTTAGCTCAACCAAGACAATCGTTTGCCAAAAGGTAGCGCTGGCGGGGATGCGGTCAGAGTCATCGTTACTTTCATCCTGAAAATGCTGGTAGGCCAACCACAGGAGATAACCAGCTCCAACTAGCTTAGCGATCCCGAAATCAACGAGCCAGGTTGCCGCTACCACAATCAAGACCCTAAAGCCATAGGCTCCCACGATCCCCCAGCGTAGAGCTCGATTCTGCTCCTCTGGAGTTGGGAGATGTTTAACGAGGGCTGCTAAGGCAACTGCGTTGTCCGCAGACAGGATTGCTTCAAGAACAACCAAGGATCCAATCAGAAGGAAATCAGTCCAGGCAAAGGGGGTCGAGAAGAGCTGAGCGGTAGTTTGCAGGATATCCATGTAAGCGTGTCGAGGGCGTAGATGTGGTTAAAAGCAGTGCCTTGCCAGGTCTTTGGTACCGAGTATAGCCTTCGCTTATCATAGTAACTTAACATAAATTTACGATTCAGAGCCTCCACTAACGGGTGCTCGCCGCTGCCATCTTGGAGGATTCAGAGCGTTTGAGACCTCTGTTGTAGCTAGACTATGAACATCCCCCTCCTACCCCAGACTGTCTCAAGATGCTTGCATAACCTCTCAGAGAAACTCCGATCAAGACAGGTTTAGCCTCCGCTCGGTCGCTCTAGTTAGGAAGGTTGATTTCGAGGAGGCACTAAGCGTCCCTCATAAAATTGTTGCTCTAACCGACCGAGTCCCAACCATAAGGATCCACCCATCAGGGCGATAATCGTTGAAGTAATGACCCAAGGGGACCCATCCGATGGCACCATTGTGGCTAAAACGGGAGCGATGGACCATCCTAATGCCGCTGTAATGGCAGCTCCTAAACGGATCCGTTGCAAACGCTTGAGGGCGGTTCGGCAACTGGCGCAGTGCTTCGTATGGGAGTGGTAACGCTCCAACAACTGCTCATCGGTTGGGATCCGCAGTGGTAGAGGATCATGGGGGAAGGGTTCAGCCTGGTAGTCGACGACCCACTTGTGTAACTCTGAGACAAACGAGTCTGCTGCTGTGGGGAGGTAATATGCTTTTGAAAATCGGTCACGCCCGCCAAGCTGCTCAAGGTAACGTTCTTGAACGTGCAGGAAGATTTGATCGTCTTCAAGGACTCCATTATTGCCCAAATGAGAGTACCAACGCGGTGTTGCCCTGATGAGGAACCGAGGCAGCTTTGAATTGAACTTAAATGGGAAGCGCGCAAATAATCGACATTCCCCCCGGCGAATGGGGGTCGCGTAGACCACCGTCATCGTCCGCCCGAACTGTTCTGATGTCAAATCATGCCACATCAACCCAGGGGCAATGAATTCTGTGGTCTGGCTGCCTAAGGATCCTTTACGAGGTCCTTCTTCCCAATATCCTTTAAACCCTTGGCGACCAGTCTGTAACACTTCAAGTTCAACGGGAGAGGCATAACTTCGATTACCTACAGACTTATGATGAGTGTAAGGTATATGACTGCTATCAAGGACGTTTTCCATCAAGGTCAACGCATCATAGGGCAAGTCCCGAAACGTATTCAAGACAACCCACTCGTCAGGATCCTCTTCAATCGCATCTAGAGTAGGAATGTCTACCCTGTCCGCATTCTCAGCCTGACCTGGATAGACAAATAGGAGCCCCTGACGTTCTGCTGTCGGCAAAGAGGTTACACAGGCCCGCCGAGACTGATGGGCTTGTCCCCCTTCCTGCTGCTGTGGAATCCGCTCACAAGCTCCGGATCCAGAAAAGGCCCAGCCATGATAGGGACACTCTAGGCGGCCATCCTCGGCCACTCGACCTTCAGATAATGGAGCTAGTCTATGGGGGCACTTATCGTCGAAGGCACGCCAAGCTTCGCCTACAGGATCCCACCAAATCACCAGATCCTGATTGAGGAGAGTGAATTGAGTCAGCTTTGCCTTATCGAGATCTTGTAAGTAGGCAACCGGATACCAAACCTCGCGCCAGTCAAACCGTACCGGATCCACTCCACCAGCAGGAAGCACACCTTGACCCAACTCCGATTGCCGTTCCACTGCTGCCACCATGACCGGATCCTCATGCATTACAACCTAGTAATGAATCTTAACATCTCTCAGTCATGTCAGTAACGTGCCAGTCGGAGCATAGGTTAACTCACTCGAGTCTGCCCCTTCTGCATCTGAACGCGCAGTTGGTCAACAACATCGGCTGGATCCAGACACTTCAGGCCGACACAGGCGAGGCCGATGGATCCTGGTGGTACGGGATCGCGGTCTGAGGGAAGGACAAAGGTGGTCGTCGGCCAAGAATGCTGTTGAAACTCCTGTAGAATTTCAGGTACAACAGCCACCTTCAGGTAATTCTGGTACCAATCCAAGGCAGCAAAAAGGGAGGGGCAGAGACGAGGTTGCGTAGCCATCGTTTCCCCGAATAGTTTTAGCCCCTGCTCCGCCCGGTCGAGGTAGTCAAGTTGGCCTGTGATGGAGGACAAACGCACAAGGTTTGCAACCGCAATGCCGTTGGCCGCAGGCGTAGCATGATCTTGAAATTCTTTTTCCCGGACCAGCAGATCTTGACTATTCGCTGCATCACTGACGAAGTAGCCACCCATTTCTGAATCCCATAACGCCTCATCCATTTGCCGCTGCAGTCGAATCGCCTGATCGAGCCAATACTCTGCTGACGGGGCTCCCACCAGTGGCAAGCTTGCTTGATGTAGATCCAACAACGCTTTCACCAAGAGAGCATAGTCTTCCGACTTGGCTGGAATATCGGCCACGCCGTCGTAGTTCAACCGGAGTAAGGATCCTTGGGGCTGCTGGGCATGCAGAATAAACTGAGCAGCTCGCAGGGCCATCTCCAGGTACTCAGCGACTCCGAACACTTGGAACGCACGTGATAGTCCCGAGATCATCAGACTATTCCAGGCCAGGATCATTTTGGTATCGGTGACTGGGGGAATGCGCCCTGGCCAGTCGGATCCTTTAGCATCTTGAGCGGTACGGGCCGGTGGGAACGTTTGAACATCAACATCGCCATACCGAATGGCAAACAGTTTCTCCTGTAATCCCTTTTCAACTAGAGGACCCAATGTTCCTCCCTGACGACGCTGCAGGACAATGTAACCTGGACGATCGGAGAAATTGCCTTGCACAGACAGATAAAAGGCTTTCTCTAGCTCTTCAAATTCTTGGCCTGTGAGCACATCTTGAAGTGCCTCTTGCTGCCAAAGGTAGAAGTCCCCCTCTTCCGGTTCAACATCCTCCGATTTGGCAAAGCTATCAGCATCTTGAGCCGCATAAAAATAGCCTTCTGGAGCTGTCATCTCCCGCTTCAACCAGCCCACAGTGAGGGTGATCGCCCGTTCAATCGCAGGATCTTGAACCCCATGAGCCCACAGATCAGAGAGAAACTCTAGAATCTGGCCATTGTCATACAGCATCTTTTCAAAATGGGGTACGGTCCAAGTGGGATCAACGGTATACCGATGAAATCCTCCACCCACATGGTCAAAAATGCCGCCCAGAACCAGATCCATCCCTCGTTGTCGAGCCCGTGGTAACGCAGTCAAGCCTAACTCAACCGATTCAGAGACCTCCCGCGTTTCTTGATCGTTGGACTCTTTGTTAGGGCTAGAGCCAGGATCCCTGTTTTGAAGGTCGATTTCATTCTCTAGATCCGGTGCTTCAGGCCCCCCTGTCTTGAATAATCGTGTAGATTGGAGGACCAATTGAGCGTAGGGCATCATCGGGAACTGTTGGCGGGATCCTCCGCTTGACACAACAGGAATAATGGCTTGGATCCCTTGAGTTAGACGCTCAGGCGGGATCACGGGCTCAGGTGTTAGATGACTGATAGTGGTGAGAACTTCAAGCAGTTGAGATTTATGCTTTTCAATCTTGGTCTTTTCCCGATCGTAGAACTGACGGATCCGTTGTAGGACTTCCAGAAAGCCAGGGCGACCAAACCGGGGTTCAACAGGGAAGTAGGTGCCCGCGTAAAAGGGGACGAGATCCTCAGGTGTGAGGAAAACATTGAGAGGCCACCCCCCTTGTCCGACCATGAGCTGCAGAGACTGCATGTAAATACTGTCGATATCAGGGCGTTCTTCGCGGTCTACCTTAATAGGGATAAAGTTACGATTCATGAATTCAGCAATTGCTGCGTTTGAAAACGCTTCCCCTTCCATGACAGTGCACCAATGACAACTGGAGTAGCCTATGGAAAGAAAAATTGGTCGGTCGTCTTGACAGGCTGTTTCCAAAGCCTCTGGGATCCAGGGCCACCAATCAATCGGATTATCTGCATGTTTGCGCAGGTAGAGACTGCGACTGTCAGCTAGGCGATTCGGCATACCACCTCGGAACCCATTCCTCTCAGGTTAACGCCTGATGACCCACTTGCGATGAGTCAGACTGAGTCCCCTCCCATTGATGCCTTCGCAGGGTACCTTCGCATGGGTGTCTCTACATTTAGAGCTGCATCCTCGAACGCTTCACGGATGATTCACTTTCAGACATCATTCTGCATGGTAGTTAATATTTCACTGCTGTCGAAAACCTGAGGGTATCGGTAGGTCTTGCTGGTGTATACCTCCTATTGCGTGGGGGCTAAGCATTCGGTGACGCTCGTCGTTAGGGCTCAGCTTTTGGGTAGCAGTCTCACAGGAGGTTCTTTCTATGAGTGATTCAGCTCGGGATGATTCGACTCGGACACGTGGGCAGCTGGAGAGGGAACTGTCACAGCGTATTCAATCTATGTACCGTGAGCAGCTGGGTCATCAGCCTGGTAAGGTCACCTGTCAGCTGTTTGCCGATAAGCTGGCGGTCATTGTCGAAGACTCGTTCACGCAGCCAGAGCAATTGCTAGCTCAAACGGGTCAGCAGGATCTTGTCAAGCATGTGCGCGAGGATTTGGAGCAGGCCCTGCAGCCTCATGTGAAAGATGTAGTCGAAGATGTCTTGTCTGTGGCTGTTCTAGATGTGATGAGTGATGCCACTTTGGAGTCTGGTCGAACCGGTATCATCATCGTCCTAGAAGAGACTCCGACGGTACGAAACCCCTCCACTATTCCGAAGCTGAAGCATAAGTAGGGTTGGATCAGTTAGAGGATATGAAGGACGTGAGGTTATGGATAAGTCAGTAGAGCAGCTAGAGTCAGCTTTAGCTCAGGACATTAAATCGTTGCACCAAAATAGCTTGAACTATGAAGTTGGTCATGTCACCTGCCACTTTCTTAGTCCCCATGAGTTGGTTATCATCATTGATGACTCCATTACTAAGACTGAAAGGATCCTGTGGCAGAGCGGGTATCAAGAGTTGGCTAAGCAAGTTAGACGTAGCCTGACTGAAATCATTCGCACAGACTTGAGGGAGATTGCGGAAAGAGCCGCTCAGTCTACGATAGTTGATCTCCTCAGTGATGTGAACATGAGAACGGAGCGTTCAAGCTTAGTTTTTGTCTTCGAACGTGGAGGAGAACTCACTGGAAATCGCTTGGGGTCGAACGGCAACAAAACTGAGCGAACTAGATTTGAACAATCTTTTGAAGAATCTAATGGCAAGACTGTTCAGAACCCGATTCTGTAGCGTCGCTGATACTGTCTCAGAGCACTTCCGAACATGAGGCCTGGGTCACGAGAGGCTGGCGCCAAGCCTTAATACCCTTAAATTGATACCTGTGCTTTATCGACGATAGGCAAACTCCAAACATCGTGCCTATAAATATCCTCTCTGGGTTTGTAGTAACGCATATGATCACTTTTGAATAGATTCTCTGCAGAGTTTTGACAGTTCCTGATCAACCTAGACACTTGCAGCAATCTAGATCGAGATCTATAATTACGGGACTGCAGAGTCTCCGCGTAACCCTAGGCAGCTTACGTGAGGTGTATGTGAACTAATGATCTACTAGATGTGTTGTCCTTTTCTATGGTTGTTTGACTGTTCAAAAGCACAATGGCTAGTCCGTCTGAAATCACAACCAACGATGATTATCTCGTAAGCTGATGGAGTGAAGAGAGTGGCTGCGGTATCGCAAGGATCCTGCTCGATTTTGGTAGCAGGCAGTGCTGGCTTAGGTTTAGAGTTTTATAGTTGCGCCCTCAAGCAAGACAGTTTGCATGTTTACACACTGGTGCCAGCCAACAGTGTTGAGACAGTCCTTCAGGTATGGGGAGAGGTTCAACCTGCTGTCATTATGATCGACGGTTTGTCCGCTGATTTTGATTGTTTTGAGTTATTCAAAGAGCTCCGAAACATCATGGGTAGCTTCTTCCTACCCATTGTCATGATTGTGGATCACCAGGATAAGGCGATTGCCGTTCAAGCCCTCGAGCAAGGGATCCTAGCGTATTTATACAGAGGAACTGTTATGGCAAGCTCATTAATTTCAACGTTGCATCAGGCACTCGAGTTGGTGGAGTTACAGAGGCAATTTGAGTTGTCGACCCCCGATGTGTGGCATCTATCTGATCGTCCTCTACAAGAGTGCTTCAAGAAACATGCCAGCGTCCGAGATGCGAATGGTCAGATTATCGCCTTTCAATGTAAAAATTTGGAAACAGCTTCTACAACCGTCAGACATCCCTGTGAGTTAGTGATGGCTCATTGGGATGATGCACTATTCCGGGACTACTGCCAAGTTGTGGAAACGGGACGCTCTTTTACTCGTGATCTGATTGCGCGTGTTGATCCCCAGGATCCGTCTAAGTGTTTAGCGTTTGAACTCAGCTGCGTCAAGCTAGACGATGGGGTTCTCACTGTATGGCGGGACATCACCCAAAAGCGGCGGCACGATCACAACCATGACTTAATTGAACTGGCTCTAGCCCACACTCGTGAAGCTATCGTCGTCACAGCAGCGGATCCAATTGATGAACCAGGCCCGCGGGTATTATTTGTCAATGAGGCTTTTTCACAACTTACAGGATATAGCAAACAGGAGATTGTGGGTCACTCTTCGCGTCTGTTACAAGGAACAAAAACGGATCCAGACACGAAACAGCGAATTCGGGCGGCATTGCAAAATCGAGAAGCGTTATCTGCTGAGCTAATCAACTATCGTAAAGACGGATCCGAATACTGGTTAGAGATGAGTTTATCCCCTGTATTTGACGAAGAGGGTCAGTGCACAAATTTCATTGCGTTGCAGCGAAATATCACGAGGAGAAAGCAAGTTGAAGCTGAACGTGATCATCTCTTGTTGACAACTCATGCAGCTCTAGAGGAGGCCAAAGCCACGAGTCGGGCAAAAGATGACTTTATCTCCATCGTGTCACACGATCTGCGCTCACCCTTGACATCCATTTTGGCTAGTGTTCAACTCCTGCGTAACAGCAAGTTGCAGGAGGAAAGACGGGACCATATCTTAGACATTATTGAACGCAATAGTAATGTTCAATCTCGCTTGCTTGAAGACCTACTGGACTACTCACGTGGCATTCAAGGACAGATGCCCATTGAAAAGGAATGGATCCATCTGGATAAGGAAATCCAAACGATTGTACAGACAATGCAGCTGCAGGCCCAAAGTAAGAATTTGTCTCTACAGTTGCGGATTGAGCTGGAACCTCTCCCTTTCAAAATGTTGCTGGATCCGACGCGGTTACAACAAGTGATGGATAATTTGCTGTCAAATGCGATTAAGTTTACTCCAGAAGGTGGGCACATTGACGTTGAGGTATGTCAAACAGAGTCTCTCCTCTACATTGCTGTTTGCGATACTGGACAAGGTGTGACACCGGAAAACTTACCCCACCTGTTTGCTCCTTTTTATCAAGGACAGGCAGGGCGTTCAGTTCGGCAGGGATTAGGACTGGGACTCGCAATTGTGCAACAAATTGTTCAACGTCATGACGGATCCGTGAATGTCCACAGTGACGGCTTAGGCTGTGGGACTACGTTTACAATTCAGCTCCCCGTGACACCACCTGACTAAGTAAGACTCAATCATGATGTTTCCGGATCCTAGCGTTATAACAGAGGCAGTTGGATGGAGCTCCTCATGCCGTTCGAAAACTCTGAAAGTGGTAATGAAAAGACTGGCTATAAGAGACGTCAAGCGCTGAAACTGGCCAGTTATGTTATGGGAGCGTCTCTCCTGTCTCACAGCTCTAGGGTAAGCTGGGCTCAACCTCAGACTCACTTGGTTCAAGCTCCTTCAACATCGAACCTTAGCCGGGTTGTACTAGTTCGGACTAAGGATCGGGTCGCTGGCACGCATAAAGCTTTAGATCTATTACAGCCAGATGGGATGAAAGGAGCCATTTTCATTAAACCCAACTTCAACACAGCGGATCCCGCCCCCGCTGCGACGGATCCTTCTTTGCTAGAGGCTCTGGTTCAAGACTTACAGGCGTCAGATGTGGGATCTATCACGATTGGTGATCGGTCCGGCATGGCCCAAACTCGACAGGCAATGCAAACCAAAGGCGTTTTTGATCTCGCGGATCGCTACAATTTACAGACCCTAGTCTTTGACGAACTGACTGCAGAGCAATGGCAATACTTTGATGCCGAGGGGACCCATTGGCAGCAGGGCTTTGCATTTGCTCGACCTGTGATGGAGGCAGGGGCGGTGATTAATACCTGCTGTCTCAAAACCCATCGATTCGGGGGGCACTTCACCCTTTCTCTGAAAAATTCTGTAGGCATGGTGGCCAAGTATGTTCCAGGTGATTCCTTCAACTACATGGGCGACTTGCATTCATCCCCTCACCAGCGATTGATGATTGCGGAGATCAACCAAGTGTATTCGCCTGCCTTGGTGCTGCTAGATGGGGTTGAGGCTCTGGTCAATGGGGGACCGGAAGCAGGAAAGAAGGTGGCGGCACAAGTTATTCTAGCCGGGACTGATCGAGTCGCTGTCGATGTGGTGGCTATCGGGATCCTGCGTTTGTTAGGAACAACTCCTGAAGTTGCCAACGGCTCAGTATGGGAACTGGAACAGATTAAGCGAGCAGTACAGTTGGAGTTAGGAGCGTCCACAGCTCAGCAGATTGAGCTACTAACGGCGGATCCTGAAAGCCAGTCATGGGCTGATCAGGTCCGCAAGCAAATTGCCTGATGGGTGCTCACGACTCTGCTCACACTCGTAGAGAGGTTTCAGTAAAAACAATGGCTATTATTAACCTTCTCCTCACAATCGCTGTTGCGCTGGTCGTCGCTATCTTTGCGGCCCAGAACCCAACACCCATCGAATTGCAGTTTCTCGCGCTGCGCTCAGTGGAGATCCCTCTCGGATTAGCCATGACAGGAGCAGCCAGCCTCGGATCCTTAACTGCTGCCCTAGTGTTCCTCCTGTGGCCCCGACCCCTGCCTGAATCAGCTCAGCAGCTTCAATCTCGGCTGGCAACGCTGGAATCTGTCCAGGATTCACCCCCTGCATCTCACGAGGAGTAGATGCACTCGACTAACTACCTTAATAGACCAGCGGCTGTCAAACGATGGATTCCCCCGTCTCTCGAGCTAGGGTTAGATCACTCTCGCCTGAATCCATGTCACGCTTAAGCTTGGACAAGTTAGCAAACTCGATTCATGATGAAATAGGCTCAGAGCCTGCTAACGCTCCAGTCCCCCCGGTTGATGGGTAGATCAGGTTGGCTCAGGTTGATCGGGTGGGCAATGATTGATACGTAAAGATCCGGAGGTGCCACTATGCTCCTGTCGAAGGGCTTTGAGGTTGAAATGTTTACGGGCACCCCAGGCGGGCAAGCAGTCGGCTTCTCAGACCAAATTGCCGCGACTCTCCCCGGATTTGTGCGCGAACCCGATAACCGTAACGTTGAGTACACTACGCCACCGATCCAACGCTATGAGCACCTGCTATGTCCCCTCGTCGAGCCTCGGATCCAACTGCGCCACTATCTCAAAACCTTAGGCGACTACACGCTGTTGCCAGGGAGCACTCTGGCCATGGGCGGTAGCGAGCAATTTCACCGCTCGGATCCTGGAAACCCTTACCACACCTACATCGAACAGACCTACGGGACAACTGTGGTCACCGCCAGCATCCACATTAATATCGGTCTTGACACCCCTGATTTAATTTTTCGAGCCTGTCGATTACTGCGTTTAGAGGCTCCTCTGTACCTAGCCCTGACAGCATCATCCCCTTTTCTCGATGGTCAAGTCTCTGGATTTCACTCCACTCGTTGGCACCTCTTTCCGGCTACACCATCGTTTGTGCCTCTATTCGAGGATCACGCCCACTACATCCACTGGACTCAAGAGCAACTCGCCCTGGGGACCATGCAAAATGTTCGTCATCTCTGGGCTTCTGTGCGACCGAATGGTCCTTCCCGTCCCTATGATCTCAATCGCGTAGAACTCCGAATCTGTGATCTCGTCGCGGATCCGTTAGTATTGTTGGCCGTGACAGCCTTGATTGAGGCGCGACTGTATCAGCTGCTCCGAGATCCTGAGCGCTTGGATCCGTTACGAGGATCATTAACGCCGCAGGAATTGCTCGACAGTTGTTACCAGAATGAGCAAGCGGCTGCTCAGCATTCCTTGGAGGCTCAACTCATCTCCTGGCAAACGGGCAATACCCTCTCCGCGTCCGAATGGATCGACGCGCTATTGGCAGAAGCTTGGATGGAGGCCTATCCCTACGGTTTCAGCTGCTTCCTAGCCCCCCTACAACGGATCCTCAGAGACGGCAATGAGGCTCAGCAGTGGCTGAAACAAGTGGCTCAGCGGTCTCTAGCCGATGTGTACCAAACAGCGATCGAAGACTTACATCAGCAGGATTGTCGCCTGCGCGAGTTAATCTGCCAACAGTCCTACTCAACGATGGCTTCTAGCACACTGAGCCTGTGATCGTAGATATTAACGGGTGGACGATGGTAGTTAGAAGTTGGGAATCTCTAAGCATTAGCTTAGAACGGCTCCTAACTTTCAAGCGGTCAGAGCTGCCAAACCGAAAGCATAAAAAAAGTGCTGACAGACAGCTGCCAGCAACACAGTGTTCCCTGTTAGTATGCGAGGCATCAACGTTACCGTAGTAAACGAATTCAACCCTCTGCCGTCAGTATGCAGTGAACAAAGTTACATTCAGGTGATGCGTATCACCAATAATTTGTGATCTTGATCACAGAGTAAATTCACTTGGTATCACTTGCTGAAATACTACAGGGTTCCGCGTACTTTTCAACCTGGTCATAAAGTTCCCTTAACTACCCTACATCAGCACCTGCATATGCTGGCATCTGAAAGAATCCCGCAGTTGTTGATACACCTAGGTAGAGGATGTACAGTCTGCAGCAGATGTCAGAAGCAAATGTTAGGTAGAAGCAGACCTGAACCAATTTACGGTTTTGACCTATGAACACAGCATTGAGTTCATCTGGAATTGAGGATTAGATCAAGGATTTGCGAAGCAACCCGTGATAGCCTGTAAGCCTAGTGGTGTCTGGAAGCTTGATCTAACAGACTAACTAGGACTTATGGACTTGGGTTTATGGAGCCACCGTGTTTTTCCCCTGCGGACTTTACTAGGTTCTGTAACCAAAGGCATCGAAACGGCGTTTGTAGGACTGGTAGCCTAGAGTGGAACCGGAATCAGTGGGGTTGCTCGTTTTTTGGGTCGTGAGTCAACCTTGAGATAGCTTTGTTAAGAATGGTCGTGTTCTCGCTGTTCGAGGGAGTCAAAGAGTGCTTTACCTAGCCGAATTTGTCAAGCCAATTGTGGGTAAACCGTCGTTGCAGTTGTTGGCGAAACAGCAGCAGCAGGATAGCTGGCAACCTGTCAATGAGGAGACTATTGTTCTGGAGGGTCGCTCGATCCCAGATATCAGTCGATTCAAGGATGGATCCCTCGTCCTCGCGGAAATTGCTAGCAACCGTCAGGTCAGCCGTCTGAATGATGCCTCTCGTCAACTGGTGACCTACCTCCATAATTTCAGCCGTCTCCAAGACAAAGCTCGCTCCCAAGAGGAAGAGATTGATACCTGGAAGCAATCCCTCACATTTCAAAGCCAGGAACTCAATCGGCGGGAAATGGAACTGGAATCTCAGGAAGAGGAACTCCAGAGACTATTTGAGAAGTATCAAACCGTCGAAGAAGATAGCAAAGTCCTTGAGGGTAAAAAAGAAGAGATCAATACGCTTGAGACCCAGCTGACGGAAGAGAAGCGACTCATTGGCCAAGAGCGTGAGTCCTTGAACCGGCAACGACAGGAATTGGACGCTCAACTTGAAGAAGCGAAACAGAGTCGACTGAGTGATGAAGAGGCAGAGCAACTCCAGACCTTAATCGCTCAACTCCAGCAGGATATCCAGGCGTTAGAGGATCCGTTAGCTCCACTCAAGCCCCTCCAGGAGCAAGTTGCACAGCAGCGTGAGATCGTTACTCAATCCTTGACGGCCCTAACTCAAGAGCTCCAAGAAGCCCAAACCGAGCAGGCTGATCTGGACCAAGCCTGGCAGGCGTTTGATCAGAAACGGCAGAGCTGGCTAGCCTCCCAGTCAGAACGCACTAGCGCAGAGGCCACCCTTAAGGTTTACGAAGCCTCCAATGCTCTGCGGCAGGATTATCTACAGGTCACCTTGCGACAACTGCAGCTACAAGAAGACGTTAGCCGTAGATTATTTGGACTAGTGTCTGAGTATGATTTTATCGAAGCTACAGGTGTTGAGATGCCTGAAGCAGAGCCTGAAATGACGACTGAACAGTTAGTTGAGCTCGTTAATCAACTGCGTCAAGAGTATGAACAGCGTTCTGTGCAAGTGAATCAACAGTTGGCTGAGTATGAGCAGCAGCAGCAGCAACTGCATGAACTCCAAGAGAAGTTAACTACCGCGTCTGCTGATGATCGATTTGATATTGAAATGGATATCGACTACGCCCAATCGGCCTGCAGTGCTCTAGAAGAAACGTTGCGACCCCAACAGGAGTATCTCGAGCGGCAACAGAAGGAACTCGTTCTTCAGGAGAGTCGTCTTGCCCAGCGTCAAGGCCACGGATCCGATGTGGTAATGCCTAAGATTGATCTGGGTGGGATCCTGTCACGTCTGGAAGAACAGAAAGCGTTACAAAATCAGCAGAAGACACAGCAGGAGTCAGCGATCCAGGAGCTTACGGACTCAATTCAAAGTGCACAATCGACCCTAGCTGGTATCGACGGATCCGACTGGGACCCTTTGACAGCAGAGGAAACTGAGTTGCGGACTCGCCTGCGGTCATTGTCCGAACGACTAGGATCCTTGCAGCAAAAGCGGGACCATCTAACTCAAACCCAAGCGCAGCTGGAGCAATGGCAGGCGGCAGTGAGCCAGCTTGAGTCAACCCTAACAATCTATGCTCAGTCAGCGACTAGTGGTCAGTCTCATGTCGAGTCAGTCAGCTCTATTATTACGAACTTGACACAGCCCTCAGACTCAACAGGTGACTCATCAGCGGGTGGGGCTCCGGCGAATGAAACGGCTATCGTTGTCTAATAACTTATGACAATTGCTAGGATAATTGCCCAGGATGATCACCCCAGATAGATGATCGCCCCAGATAGATAATCGCCCCAGATAATTGTCTAGGATCCGACCGGCTTCTACACTTGAGGGTGAACCTGAGGATGTGATTGGTATGATGACTACTCCCTTGTCCGCAACTCATCGCGGATATCTGCCTTTGATGCGGCATTTGTTCCCAGAACCGACTTTGCTGCGGAACCTAATGCTAGTGATTGGCGGCAGCTTGGTGGTCGCGCTGACGGCGAAAGTGAGTCTAGTGTTGCCGTTTACGCCGGTGCCGATTACAGGCCAGACGTTAGGGGTTCTGTTAGTAGGGGCGTCGTTAGGATCCCGTCTGGGTGTTCTAGCCCTGTTGACTTATCTAATGGAGGGTGCGATAGGGCTACCTGTGTTTGCTGCAGGTGGAGGCTTAGCCTATTTCTGGGGACCCACGCTGGGCTATCTAGTGGGGTATCCGGTTGCAGCTGGTCTGATGGGATTTTGGGTAGAGCGGTTTGGGGCAGATCGCAATAGCTTTAAAACGGGAGCAGCAATGGCTGCTTGTATGGGTGTGATCTATCTGTTCGGAGCAAGCTGGCTAGGACTTTGGTTTTCTATGGTGGGCACGTTTGACGGTGTTGTGAGTGTTCTGAGCCAAGGAGTATTCCCATTTCTGATTGGCGATGTGATTAAGATGATGCTCACTGCCCTATTGCTACCAGGTGCTTGGAAGCTGGTTCAGGGGCTAGAAGGGCGTAATCAGGATCTTGATCCTTAAGGCTTGTCACATAGAATTGTCATCATGACATTGCCGTCTAATTCATCCAGAGGACCGTTACTTACCAGATGGGGCGGAATGGACCCAGAGGATCTAACTTTATTCAGAGACTAGATGAATTGGATGGCAACCTGGTTTTAAGGCAGGGAAGGAAATACATCGATGCCTGTTAACCGAGCTGATCTCGCTAAGAATTTTTTAATAATCTGGAGCATTCCAAGAGGATTGAGTCGCTTCATAGTCCAGAGAATTTGTTCAGTTCGGCTGCAGAAGATATAAGTCTGGCCGAGGGAGACTCCCTTCAAAATGCTAGCCGCAACATCATCGGCATTAGGAATTGGAGACTTGCTGTACTGCTCAGCCTTCTCTCTGGACTCAGAATCCACTGTTTCCCCCCGCATAATGTTGGAACGGAACAGTCCGGGCAGGGCGACCATAACCTGAATCGGAGACTCAAGTAATTCCACAAATAACCACTCTGTTAGGGATAACACAGCGGCTTTAGTGGCTGAATAGGGTGGTGAAATGCCTGGTATGAAAGCGGCTACACTGGCAATATTGAGGATGAATCCTTGCTGAGCTTGCATCATGTGAGGGAGGGCAGCTTTGCAGCCATGGATGACACCCATGAGGTTGACACCAAGTAGCGCGTTCCAGTTTTCTGGAGTGATGTTGCTAAAGGATCCAAAGCAGATAATCCCAGCATTGTTGATGAGTAGGTCAAGACCACCATGAGTTTGGACAAAGTGGTCGATCGCACTGTGCACGCTTTCAGTCTTTGAGACGTCTCCATGAAAAGCATCTAGTTGACCCTTCACTTGAGCCTGTAATTCAGTTTGGCTAGTCTGAAGTTGGTCTTGGTTGTAGTCAAACATTCCTACTGTCCAACCCGCTGTGGCTAGCAAACGGGTTAGCTCCAGACCTAGCCCGCTAGCTGCTCCAGTGATAAATGCACGTTGGCCTGGTAAACGCTTTGACAATCGATGGAAGGTTTGCGGTTCTGGAGGCATCTTCAGTTCCCGACTTTGCAGGTACTCAGACACTATACAGGGTTCTTGCCTGTAGATGATGACGTTGAAAGTGTTGGGTTGCAACTCTAATCAGTTCTGATCCAATTCAGGGGAATCGCCTCACAAATTTAGGGTTTCCTCAATTGTGGAGCATCCTCATAAACGTGGTGGATCTTTGCTCTTTCTTTCAGACCCTAAGCTTAGGGTAGTTGGAATAGTTGCTTGGGTAGGGATCCTACAGTTGGTCACATGGCTCAACAGATTCCACATTAGGTTTGGAACGATCTTATTTTACTCGGAAACGGCTGTGCGTTACTCGGAAATGGCTGCGCATTAGTCGGAAACAGTTCTGCATTGCTTTGAAATGGCTGTGCACCGTTCCCTAAAGGTTTTGCACGGGTCCGGAATAATTCTGCATAGACTCTCAATCAGTTCTGGATTCAAGGATCCTTGATACCCAACTCTTGCAACCGTTTCCGGAGGCGCTCAATTTCCTGTTCGGCTTGCTGACGACCTTGGCGTTCTTGGTTCAATTGTTGGCGCTCTTGCTCGGCTCGTTGATACTCTTGCTCAGCTCGTTGACGCTCTTGCTCAGCCCGTTGATACTCCTGCTCGGCCCGCTCACTGGGACTCAGTACCAACTCCCCCTCCTGCGCAAAGAATCTCAGCTTTTGGTTGTAGATCCCGAGGTACAGCTCCAACTGCTCGCTCCAGAGCCAATCATTAGTGGTTTTAGCAATCGGTTGATACTCACCCCGCTCTAATCGAAACCCTTTGAACTCTTGCGTGAACGGGTGAAACCAGAAGTATTCCGGTGTTTGAAACTGGTCCTGATAGATCTGTTTTTTCTCCCGGCGATCCCGGCCCGCCGTCCCACTCGATAAAAATTCAATAATGAGATCGGGGTACCGGTCATCCTCACGCCACACCATCCAGCTCTTGCGAGGCCGAGGATCCACACCTTTCACCACAAAGAAATCGGGTCGCCACCACCACGCGAGGCAGGCTAGTAATAATTCAATTTGGATCCGGTGTAGATCGCTATCCATTGGCGGCTCAATGCTTTCCCATTCTTCCTCGGATCCGAGAATAGGGTGGTTAGGGGCTAGATCAGAGAGGGGATGGGAAGTTGAAGTCATAGCAGACCCGTCCTCGTAGGGAAGCTGAACTCCCAGTATAAGCCTTTAAGACTTTCAGGCAGCTGAAGACGAACCTTGAGATCCAGCCTCACGTTAAACGGATCCTGAATGCAAACGGAAGGCTCACTCGGGTTTCATCCCTCAGCAGTTGCAGGGATCCGTTGCACCACTGCATTGATAGATCAGTGTCGTCTGTGATTGATCTGTGATTGAGCAGATATTGCTGGAGTTCAAGCTCAACTAGGACATACGTTTAAGCTCGATTAGGACATACATTTAAGCTCAATTAGGATATACAGGGTACAAGGTTTGTTGTAAGCTTGCCAGGATACTTGAAGGGACAAATAATTACGCTCTTCTGCAAAAAAACAGGGAAGACTGTCATGTTATTAGCTCTGGATCCTTGTGCCTGACTAGAAGTAAGTACATCTAGCTAGTCAGCTGGAGTGGAAGCTTGGGTAGGGCTAAAAAATTGCCTAGAAAATAGAGAAACGTCTGGAACTTTATGGGCACTCAGAAAGTCATTAAGGAATGTAAACGCTTGCTCGCAAGGATCGTTTCGATGCGCAATATTTTCGCACTCTCCTTATCTCTCCTCACCACTGCTGGCCTAGTCGTGGTGCCTGCCCTCGCTCACAATCACGGATCTGATAAAGAAGGATCCATAGCTATGGAGGAGAAAGAAGGATCCATGGCTATGGAAGCGAGTGACATTGTCTCCGTCGCTGTAGAAGCCGGTGATTTTGAAACTCTTGCCACTGCCCTAGAGGCTGCCAACTTGGTAGAAACTCTGCAAGGTGACGGCCCCTTCACGGTATTTGCTCCTACTGATGAGGCTTTTGCTGCCTTACCCGAAGGAACATTAGAGCAGCTCCTGGATCCTGAAAACATTGACCAGTTAACAGCGATCCTGACCTACCACGTTGTGCCTGGAATGGTAACCTCTGCCGATATCGAGCCCGGTGATGTTGAAACAGTCCAAGGATCCACAGTTGAGCTTACTGTTGAAGACGGCACTGTGATGGTGAATGACGCAACTGTTGTCGCCGCTGATGTGAAAGCATCTAATGGTGTCATCCATGTAATTGATACTGTGATTCTGCCGTCTGAAGAGTAATCTCTTGACTGGGTTGAGTCAGCCTGCTCCTTAGGTCAGAACTAGGATCCCCGTCATTGGCGGGGGTTCTGCTTTCATAGGGAGGGCTTAGAATTATGTGTAGGGTGTTCAAAGGATCCTACAGAACCCACTCTCCTTCAACTTCCAACCTTGTGTACTCACTCACCTGACAAAACTGTTCTGACATCAACTCAGCCACCACTGGAGACATCCAGCCCATCTGCTTCAATACATGGATGGCAACAGCGTACTTCGCCCGCGAGGATCCGTCCATCACTTTAATCGCCAAGCCCATACCCTGATTCGGTTTGCCAATACATTGGATCCCTTCTGCACCAGATTTACTAACGATATCTCCCTGGGTCGCTCGCATGAGTTCTGTATCAAACCGACCCTCTCCAGCTACCATATCGGGATGATGGGTCATGGCGCGGGCAATAGATTCTAGATCAATGCGATGGCCTGCCGTCAGTTGGGCGTAGAGACTAGCTAAATGACTCAGTTGCAACTGATAGGTCGGAACACCACAGTCATCACGGGCTGTCAGAAATTCATCGGCGGGCATCCGTAGCAATTCGGCGACTTTGGAACGCACCAATACTTGGACGGGATGGTTGCGATTGGGGTAGTCATGTAAAGTCCAGTTCGCGACTCGTGATGCCATCAACATCCCTGCATGTTTGCCCGAACAGTTGTAGCACAAGGGGCTAGACTTCCCCGCTGGTGTGGGGCACATCAGTTGCTCGGGTTCAAGATCAGCCCGCCACAGTAAACTGAACACCTGCCGCACGTGGGCCATGGATCCTTGATGAGAGCTGCAGAGGATGGCAAGATCCTTTTCCGTGAGCTGAAAGCGTTCGCGGATGCCTGTAGAAAGGACGGCTAGAGTCTGAAACGGTTTGAGGGCAGAACGAGCGAAAACAGGTAGTGCACTCTGCTCCGTCGCGGCTAGCACTCGGCCTCGGTCATCGGCGACAACAGCCTGGCAGTGGTGGACAGATTCAACTAGGCCTTCTCGGAGTAGATTAACGGGCAGATGGGCGGGGGTACGGTTGTCCATGTATCAGAAAGTAGAAGGATCGAGCAGCCGTTAGGACGAGCTAGGCTCAGATTACCGCATCTGTTGGGGTGCTGTGAATCTGGGCAAACGGGTATTCAAATTCTGGTTAGGCTGGGTGAATTGGCTCTGTTCCTGGCTAGAGGCCCACTCATGCGACCAGGAGCTTGTCTCCGTTCAGGTCATAGCGGATGGTAAAGGGTATCTTTGTGGGTGGATGGTTTGGTTGGGGAACATCAAGTATGCAGCGTCGATTGTGGTCTCTAGTACCCATCTGGGGGTTAGTGGCAATATCACTGGTGAGCAGTGGGTGTGAATCCTCCTCCTCTAGGCCCAGTGCTGTGGGTCTGGACCGCCTGAATGTCTCCCTCACCCTGGACTTATCTCGACTCATTCCATTGGTTGACAATGCTACTGTTCAAGTTGTGCTTGAAACTTCGACTGGCAATTCCCGAGTGAGTGAAATCATCCCAGTAAGCGATACTACTGATGTTTTGCCACGAGTCCTCTTTGAGAATGTTGAAGCGGGGCCTGCAACTCTCCAGTGTTTTACCTCGGTTGAAGGTCAACTGCGTGATGATCTCACCGGCCCTCTCCTGCCTCTGATGCTTACACCGGGTCAAACGGATATTCGAGTCGATTGCTTTGTCCCCATTCCTACCCCAACGCCAACACTGACACCCACCCCAACACCGACACCCACCCCGATTCCTACCCCTGCTCCTGAGCCTCCCGATGATCCAAGGCCCACTCCGACACCAACGGAAACACCGGATCCTGTGCCCACCGTAACTCCCCTCCCGAGTCCGGATCCGTCTCCAAGTCCGAGCCCTAGTCCAGATCCTTCACCAACCCCGACGCCTTCACCAATTCCAACCCCTTCACCAATCCCAACCCCTTCACCAATTCCAACCCCTTCACCAACTCCAACCCCGACGGAGGGAGAGGTTGTGCGTTTCGTCCCTCCAACAAGTATTGGGCTTGAAGAAGGCGATTCCATTGATATTATTGTGACTCGGACCCCATCTAGCAGTACTGGTGCCACAGTCGAGTTTACGCTGGGTGGCACTGCAACACTGGATACCGACTTCCTCCTAGAGTTTCCAGGCTTACCCGAAGGGGAAGGGTTCTCTCTCTCGCCATCGGGAGGATCCTTTTTCATCAGTAATCAGACCGTGATTCGTATTACACCGCTATCAGATGGTATTGCCGAGGGTGTTGAGACCGTTCAGATTGAGCTAACCGGAGCAACAGGATCAACAACCGTTGGATCCCCAAATCAGGTGGTTGTTGAGATCTCTGATGCATTCGTTAATGAGGTGTTAGTCTGTTCGGTTGTCTCCCCTACCATTGATGCCTCGGATGCCATCTCTGCCACAATTGAAATCGAGCCTCAAAATATCTCTGGCCAGGTCTCACTCTCACTGATCGAGAGTCCACCCGATCTCTCTATCTCATCCGTCACCTTTAGTCCCAACCCTATTCAAATCGATGCCACCTATTCTGTCTTTAATTCCGAGCTTGCCATCACTTTAACCGCCCCCTTACCTGCGGATGCCGTGTTGACCTTCACTGTGGCAGCAGAGAGCATCACCTCAGGAACGGCATGTACCGCAGATTTGATTATTAGTTCACCACCGTTAAGTTGAGGGGCTGATATTGCTGATGACTGGAGCCAATAGCAGGCAGCTATCCCCTCACAAGTCATCCCCTATGCCCAAAGTCATTGAGTTCAATCACAGTCGGACCAACGCCAACACCTTTTAGCTTGACCTCCACAGGAAAGGTGATCAGCGTTAGGACGGATCCTTGTCATGCTCAAGTTGACTGTGCCCACTCCGTCTCAAAGATGGTGGTGCCAGGAAATTGCAAAGGGTTGCCCATGTCTTGAATTTGTTGCTGTAGGAATTGCAAGGGCTCATCATTCAAAAGGCTGGGAATCTCAGCAGGGATCAGATTTTCTCGAAGGGCGAAGGTTGCAGTATGGCCTGCTGCGGCTCCAATGGCCCACTCAACGGGATGAACTCGATAGGATCCGCTGGCAATCCGACTGGTGGCAATATTTTTGGATCCGGCCAACACGTTATCCACGGCCTGAGGAATTAAGGCTCGTAACGGAATCTGGTAGGGATAACTGGGTCCTTGAGCGTCTTTATTATTGGCTGGTAGAAGTTCAAAATCAGAGTCAATGCAATCGTGAAAATCAATAGGATACTGGCCAATCCCAACTGAGTCATAAAAAATTCGAGGCCGTCCCTGTTGCAAATCCGACTCCTTGGTGGTGATATCCGTTTCATAAATGGTGAACCCTTCCGGATACCCTGGACCTGGACGGCCCACTAATCGTCGACTCTCCCGGATGTAGGGATATTTGGATAACCCCGAGGCTGTCCCCATCGGAGCCTCTGCTCCAGTTAGCAATTTGAATCGGAGAAAATAGTCTTTTTCAAAGCTAGGATCCTCCTGCTGCAACAGAAAATCCGTTGTCCCAGCCACGAGCCAGTAGAAAAAGCCAAGGGAATGGTCTTCGCCCTGCTGTAACGATTCCACTCGCAATCCCCCTTGCCACCCACCAGGATCCAGTTGCCCCTCAGCCTCTAACTGCGCTTGCGTGAGGATGAAGTTGTCAGACGGACCCGTAATCCGCCAATCATTCCCCCACGTCCAATTCTGCATAGACTGATCGCCCACCCGGATGGCATCGGCAGTTGTCCCACCCACCTCTCCTTGGATCCGGCGATAGGTGAAAATCAACGGAAAATTGAAGCGAGCTTGTTCGTAGCTATAGTAGTTACCGTGTTCTGCTTCGTCATAGAATTCCGGTTTGAAGGGAACCTGAGGGACTGAGGTATGTTCCATTACAAATGGATAGGTAAACCCTTGAGTGCAATACGGATCCACCACTTCTTTCGCGCTGGGCTCCCACCGTGTAGCCGGATCCGTTCCCAATCGATAGGGAATACCCGCGAGAGGAAACAGTTCACCGGTTTCAGTTGCATCAATCACCATCCACGGAAGCCCGGATCCTTGGCGTTCAGTAGGGGGATTGAATTGAATGATGGTTTTGTCCCAATCCTCAGAGGGCTGAGAATCATACAAATCTAGAAAGTAAGTCGATAAAGGTCCCCGCTGTCCACCGTCTAACTCTGAGCGTTTGGGATGATTTTGAATCGCCTCGACACTAGTAACCAATCCCTGTTCAACATCAACTGATTTTATGACAGTATCAGTGAACAACTGCAATTGTCCGGACTCGACATACGGATCCAACATCTCCACTACCACTTGATGACCCACCTGCGGGGAGAAACACAAGACACTGACCCAACACTTGCCTGGATTGGGGTCCCCATCATACTTGGTAATCACCCGCTGCCGAAACTCGCTATACCCAGAGGGGAAGAAGTCATTTTCTCGCTGCAGGGGCCGTTCATCTAACGCGGACACACCCTGAGCACTCACCTGCCCACCGATCCAATCGGTAATCTCGGTCATGCAAACTTGCTGGCCTAACCGCAAACTGTCGTAGGCTGCTGCGACACCACCCAATCCTCCACCGGCAATCAAAATCTCACAGGTCACCACCTGAGGATCCGATGTTTGAGCTTGCGTGGGATCCCCAACCATTAGATCCCCACTGATTAGGAGGGTGGCGATTGTGGAGGCAATCAGGGCACGGTTGAACATGGTCTTACAAGTCGAAACAGTGAGCCTTCAGAGCATACACGATGGGGGAAGAGGGTGACAGGATCCTTTATATTAGAAAGATTTTATATTAGAAAAATTTGCTCTAATACAAAGGATAACGTTCGGGTATCAGTGCTTTTGCCGAGCCAGCGGGGGAGGATCCTTAAGCGGTTAAAGCTTGGTCTGAATCGCAGTGCCTGTGTCTCCGCCTCTCATCGCCGCCCTATGATTCCCCACCGCTGCAGGACGATCCCAATAGCAGCACAGCTGTTCTCGGCAACCGTGCAATGAGCTCAACATCGACACACAACAGCCTGAGGATCCTCAGACTAATGCAGAGCAGATCTTGAAATCGGGGTTGACTCTTTGCAAGACAATGACTGTATTGAAAATGAAACTCGCAAAACTGAGCTTTCAGCAACGCAAAGGATTACAGTGAACAGTGACTTCAGGTTAACCCTGGGTTAAGATAAGCCCCAGCATCAATGTCGATAAGGACACAGGATCCATGACAGCAGCATTAGATATGACTCCACGCGCCGACGCTATCCCGATCACTACAATTGGGGAACAGGCTCAGCAGGTATTGAGTAAGCAGTATCATCGCCTTCTCAAGCTCCGGCCCAAAATTCTCAAACATCAGGATCCTGAGGATCTGCACCAGATGCGGATCACCCTGCGACGGATAGATACCGCCCTGCAGGTTTTCGATCCCGTGGTGAAGTTACCCAAACGGATCCGGCAGAAAAAATTGAAGTCATTAGGTTCAGCTCTGGGACAACAGCGCGATTTAGATGTGTTGATTGCGTTGCTACAGGATGAGTATCACCCCCAACTGGTGGGAGAGGAGTCCCTTCAATTACAGGCATTGATAGATAAGTTAAGTCGGCGACGACATAAGGTTCAGACACAAACCCGGTCATTACTCGATGCTGGCGCGTTCAAGAAATTGAAGACGACCTACGGAGACTGGCTGTCAGCTCCTGACTACACCCCCCAGGCCAGTTATTCCCTTTCATTAGGGCTCCCCGTTCTTCTCAGTCCCCTATTATCGACCCTACTCATGCACCCCGGCTGGTTAATGATGCTTGAGGATCCAAGCCAACCGTTGACGAACGACCAGCATGATCTACTGCACAATTTACGTAAAACGTGTAAGCAGGTGCGATATCAATCCGAGTTTTTTGCCGCATTCTATGGTGAAGCTTTTCAAGGTTGGCTCCAAGAATTGAAAGCATTACAACAGTGTCTTGGATCCCTTCACGATCTGCACGTGCTGCACCGAATCCTATCGGACAAACTCCCGCTCGATGGTATGCCGCAATTACGGATCCTATTACAACGGCAGGAGCAGCATTGGGTAACTGAATGGGACCAGATTCGGCACCATTATCTTAATCCTGCCTACCGCCGAGACCTCTACGAAATGATCTTGGTTCCTAAAATCAATGGCCTAGCAGAGACTGAAGATACAGAAAAGCAGGATCGAGATCCGCTAGAAGATAGTGAAACGGTGACACCCTAGTCCTGTCATCGGAAGAGCATGGGATCCTGGAAGACGGATCCTGGCTCACATCAATCATCATCATCAGTGTTGATCGACATACCATCACCAAGACCGGATCCTAGACATCCGGTTGTGTGTCGTTGGTTATCCCTCCACTGTCAGCTATAGCGACCGACAAATTGCTGCAAACTTGAAACATGAACACCTTCTCCCACAACCCATACTTGCCACTGATCCTCATCACGATACGCCTCAGCTAGAACGATCCCGGTGTAATCTTGGTAATAGTCTTGGGATAGATCGTAGCGGGCAATTTCAGTCTCTTCTTCGAGATCGGTGAGATGAACATAGGCCTGTCGCACTTGGCCAAAGGTTTGGCGACGAGGGAGGCACTCATAGATATTGACGAAGAAGACTAGCTTAGTAATGTCAGCGGGAACTTGAGGCAGATTAATCAAGATTTGCTCATTGTCATCTTCACCTTTTTTCGGATCCTCAGGATCGTTCTCATTTTGAACAATTACCTTGTCTGAGCTGTCTGCACTGGATCCGGTAAGGTTATCCCCCAAGTGGGTAATGGCTCCTGATGGATGCTGTGGAGTGCCATAGTAGACCACATCTGAACTTTTGCGGAGCTTGTTATCGTTGCCCAGACACAGTATGGAGCTGTCAATATCAATATCCGATTGAAACAGCTGTTTGAGGCCTTTTTTCTCAGCCACTTCCCAGCCCAGACCAAATAACAAATTTTTGAGGCCTGGCGCTTCTTTTTTGAGAGAGATCCGTTGTCCAGTTGTCAGTTTGATAGCCATGATTTGTTTGGTGGGTGTGTCTAGTGGGTGTGTCTGATGGGTGTGGGTCTACTTACTCACTTGCACAAAGGGGAGATCATCTGTTTGAGCAATCGGTCTAGACTCTTGGGTTTCCTGGGCTAAAGACAGTCGCCAGCGGGTCACTGTGGGGCCAAACAACTCAAAGATGACCGTCGTACTCACAATAATGGATACCAAGAGTTCACCCACTTCGGGAAAGCGCCCTAAGGTAACAACCGCTAACCCTAGGGCAACTCCCGCCTGTGGAAACAGCGACCAACCGATGTGGGCTTGAACAATAGGATCCGCAGCAACGAACCGAGCCCCCAAACTCCCCCCAATCACAAATCCTGTACACCGAGCCAGAACGTAAGCAACACCGATCACACCAAGAGTAGCGATGGCGGATAAATCCAGTTCACAGCCAGCTAATAGGAAGAAGACGACCAGAAATGGCTCGCTAACATCTTCAACGGTGAGGAAAATATTCTTTTTCGGCTGAGCTCGATTCTTTGCAACCGTTGCCCCTAAGAAAATACACGCCAACAGGTATGACACGTGCAGTTGGGACGCCAAGCCAGCGCACAAAAAGACAAAGCCTGTGATCTGGAGCAGACTGACCTTACCCACACGCAGTCGCCCCGCCAAGCGAGCCATCAGGATCCCGATGAATAACCCCAGGCCGATAGCCCCCCCAATTTCCCAGCCGCCAGTCAGGAGTTCCTCTCGGGGTTGGCCTTTGCCGGCGAGGACTTCTGCCACAACCAAGAGAGTGGTGAAAAGGGTAACACCTAGAATATTGTCAAGCGCTAAAACACCAACGATAGAACTGGTGAGAGGACCTTTGGCCCTTGTCTCACTAATGACATCAAGGGTGGCGGCGGGGGCTGAGGCGGGGGCTAAACCAGCGAGCAACAGAGCTAAGGTCAAATCCCCTTTAATCCAATACGCTACGCCGAAGACGAGCAGAGCCGCGATGACCGTTTTACTCAGAGATATCGCCAATACCTTTGGCCCATCTTTGAGCATATCCAAACCGATAAAAGCATCACCTAACCGAAAGGCAATCATCGACAAAGCAATGTAGGACATCGTCGGAAATAGTTCAACAATGGCCTCGGGCACCCAATCGAGAACAGACGGCCCAACGATTAGCCCTGAAATAACCAACAGAGTAACGCGTGGTAATCGTGAGGCTCGGGCTAGCGTATACGCACTGCCACCGAACATGAGAAAGAGACCAATGACAAAAATATTAGGGAGTTCAGATGTGGTTTCCATACTAGCAAGATAAGCAACATGACTTTGCCGCGCGGTGACTGGGCGTCTGAGAGGGATCCCCCTCAATAGAGGTTACTCATGGCCCAAATGCCTACCTACCCTAACATTCAGTGATCCCAGGATCCTTCCCCATTTAATGCTCGATTGAATACTCTCGACCCTCTTCAGACCATCCCAATCATTCAGGTCAGCAGCACGGCACAATGAAGGCACGCTAACGCCAACTCACCTGTACTGTCTATGCTGCGTTTCCGCCTGCTTGCTGCGATCCCCCAAGCTTTGAGCCGTTTATTTCAAGCAATCGGTGGTCCGCACCAGTGGCTTTTGAAGCGAGTTATCCTGCAGCTCGCCCAAAGGGCCAAGAATTCTGTTGATCAAGGTCAATTACAGCTGGCTCTCGCACTGTATCAACGGATCCTGACTCTAGATCCAGACAATGCCGCCATTTTGCAGGCCCTCGCTAATGTCTTGGTTAAACAGGAGCAATGGACCGAAGCGATTGAAATCTGTCAACGAGCTCTTCACGTCACTCCAGATATACCCTGGATCCATCACACGCTAGCCCAAGCGTATCTGGGCCAAGGATCCTATCTGGACTCTGTGGCTGCCAGTCAACAGGCGATTGCTCAGGATCCTGATGTGTGCTGGTTTCAGCATGATTTGGCAAAAGCATTACAGGCCCTAGAGCGGTGGGATGAGGCGTTGGAGGCAGCACAAAGGGCGGTGGAGCTAGAGCCGGATGTGTCTTGGTTGCAGTACACTCTCGGCCAATTGCTGCTTCAACACTCACGATGGACTGAAGCAATCCAAGCGTGCCAACAGAGTTTAAATTTGAATCCCGCGTTTCCCTGGGTATATTACAGCCTGGGTGAAGCATTGATAGGCGCTAACCAGTTAGACGATGCGTTGAAGGTCTATCAAGAGGCGAAGCACTTATTTCCCAGTATCTCTATTTTTCAGGAGTGTCAGGATTATATTGAACACCTGCAGACGCAATGGCACAGGATCCAATCCTACTGCCACCAGACACTTACTGCTGCTGACCCTTTCACTGGTACTGACACTAGCCCTGATATCAATATAGGTCATAGGACCAACACGGACACTAACACTAGTCCTCACAAGCGTCTACGGATCCTGATGCTAATGCCCTACCCACCTTATCCACCCCAACGGGGGGCTTACGCGCGCATGTTTTATGATCTCAAATGTCTCGGAGCTAAACATGAGGTGGTCTTAGCTGCTTTCATCTTTACCTACGCTGATGTCAAGTTAGTTGAAGCTCTCCAACCCTACTGTGAATTACCGATTTTGGTGATGATTGGTGACAAACAGCCTCCTGCCCCCGGCTGGCCCCAATTGGTTCACAGCTACAGTAGTCAACGGTTACGCCGGATCCTAGAAACCCTCAGTCCGCTCCCGTTTGATGTGGTCTCCTGTCACTTTATCTACATGGCTCAGTACATGGAGCTCTTCCCCCACTGTTTTACGGTCCTTGAGGAACACAACATCGAGTCTAATCTCCTACAGCGCTGTGCTGATATCAGTCCCACTCAAAGGGCTCTCACTCAACTGGGTCAAGATGTCGGAGCGGTCAAAGCCTTTTGGGAGGCCCAATCGGAAGCTAACCTTATGCGAGCCTATGAAGACACACTTTGGCCCCAATTTTGTCTTCGCACAGTTGTCAGCCCCCTGGATGCCCAAGAAATGGCACAGCGTTCTCCAGGATCCACTCTAGTCGTCAGCAACGGCATTGATACTCAAGCAATTCTGCCCTTCAACCCGCCAGATAGCTCCCGGATCCTCTTCATTGGTACCCTCAGTTACTATCCCAATATCGATGGATCCTGTTACTTTGTGGAGTCAATTTTGCCGTACCTCTGGGACCAGGATCCTGACATCACCGTGTGTATTGCCGGAGCCGATCCGCCCCCTAAAGTCCTTGCTCTGGCTCAAGATCCACGAATTGAAGTGATAGCGAATCCGGATGATATGCAAGCGATTGCCCGCACGAGCCGGTTGACGATTGTGCCGTTACGCATTGGCAGTGGCACTCGGATCAAGATTCTGCACTCAATGGCGATGGGGCTGCCAGTGGTTTCAACCTCGCTGGGCTGTGAAGGGTTAGAGGTGACCGACCGGATCCATCTGTTGATTCGTGATGATCCGCAGGAGTTTGCTATGGCTGTAAGGGAAGTCCTCAAGGATCCTATTCTGTGGCAGCAGCTGCGACAGGCCGGGCGGCGATTGGTTGAGCAACGCTATGATTGGCATACAATCTTTAGCCAGTTTGAACAGGAGTTACGACAGGCTGTACTCCAGGCTCAACAGGATCCGTCATGCAGGACTTTAAGCGATGGACTTCTCAACTCTGATGAGTGACGCGCCTCAATTTCATACCCACGATGGATCTCCCATTTCTTGGCAGGTGTGTGAGGGAGTTTTAAAGTACCTAGAGCACTCTCTACACGCTGGAGCCTCAACCTTAGAAACAGGCGCGGGTGTGAGCACAGTTGTCTTTGCTTTGAAACAAACCCGCCACATTTGCATTACGCCAGATGCAGACCAGGTGAGCCGCATTCAAGCCTATTGCACCTCTCGGCAAATTAGCTTGGATCAGGTGAGTTTTCAGATTGAGCCGTCAGAACGGATCCTGCCCGAGTTGCGTCAAACAGTTCCGGAACAGTCCTTGGACCTGGTGCTCATTGACGGTCGTCATGCTTTCCCCACACCGTTTATCGACTGGTACTACACGGCTGATCTGTTGAAGGTTGGGGGTAAGGTGATCGTGGATGATACCCATCTATGGACGGGACATATTTTGAAAGAGTTTTTAGCCCTTGAACCGGAATGGCAGCTCCAAATGGAGTGGGATCCTGATTCCCCTAGAGCTGCCCTTTTGACCAAGTTAGCGACTGGGAGTCATCAAAAATGGTGGGGAGAGCAGCCACGCCCTTTTCACTATGCTCCTTCTCTAGCCGTTCCTTCTCGGAAATCACGCGCTGCCCAGTTTTTCCGCAATTATGTGAGCGATTTTATGCAGATCAAAAGAGATCGCGCCAGAGGGCAAAGGAACTAGCGGCATCTGTACCGGCAACAGCAATGTCAATGTCAGAGTGCTGGCTCAATTGAGGATCCAAAGTGGGCTTACCTAAGGTCAAACGTGAGCTTCCATCAGATCAAGGTTGGGCTTCTGAGGATCCAAAGTGGGCTTACCTAAGGTCAAACGTGAGCTTCCATCAGATCAAGGTTGGGCTTCTGAGGATCCAAAGTGGGCTTACCTAAGGTCAAACGTGAGCTTCCATCAGATCAAG
>CAYUEE010000020.1:0-46856 GCA_964443615.1 uncultured bacterium
GCTTAAGAAATGGCTATTCTCAATAAGCCTACCTTTTTGCTGTGACCAAATACGATGTCACCACCTTTCCCTTACCTCCTCAAACGCGCAAAAATTTATTGAACTATCAGATCAAAGCCGTGCTGTGTGTGCCGGTCATGACGGATAACACCACCGTAGCCGGGGTCCTCTGTGCCTTTGTCCCCCCGGCGGGAGACGACGAGGAGGTCTCCGATCGGCAAGCCCCTGAACCGGGTTCTGGATACGAACAGCGTGCCTTCAGCAGTGCAGATTCAGAGCTGGTGCAGGCCCTTGCGGATATCACGGCAGTGGCTCTACAGCGGGCTCAGTTTTATGAACAGACCAAGCATCAGGAAGCGACCGCTGCAGCCATCCGGGGATTGGCTGAGGGACGGGAAGCTGAGAGTCGTCGCCTGGCCGCCGATCTCCATGACCAAACCCTGGCAGATCTGGGAGCCCTATCCCGACAACTGCAGCATCTTGCCACGGAGGGAGCCCTGGCTGAGGTCAGTCGTCAGGCCGTAGAGAAGATGAATGATCAGTTGCGAGAGACCATTGCCGAGTTACGTGGGATTGTTGAGGATCTGCAGCCTACTGCCATGCGGGCCTTTACCTTCGGATCTGCTCTGCGGAGCTTGTTAGAACGAGCGGCTCAACGTTCTGCGGCTCCTCTGGTGACTCGGTTTGAGGATCGGTCGGCAAGTTTATTGGATCGGTTGGATTCTGTGGTTCAAAGCACCCTGTTTCGTATTGTCCAGGAAGCGCTGAATAATGTCGTCAAACATGCCCAGGCCCATCGGATAGATATTACCCTGGCCCCCGTCATCGTCGATGCCTCCGGCTCCGTGCAGCGACCCCAGGCGACGGAGACCCTGCCCGATGCCTTGGCCATCCTGCCGGATGATCCAGGCTATACCCATCTGGAGGTCAAGATTATTGACGATGGTGTCGGTATGCCCACCGATCCCCAACAGGTGGGGCGTCATGGGTTGCAGAACATGCGCTATCGCGCTGAGATGATCGGGGCTCAGGTGGCCTGGCGAGGGCGGCGTAGCGGCAGTGGCACCGTTGTGCAGATTCTAATCCCCCTAGCCTGAGTTGACGGAGAGAGACTGATATTCCGGATGAAGCGGATCGTGCTAAACTACGGACTGAATGCAAAGATTGGTTAACCCGTCTTAATCTTCTCTGTAGGGTCGGGTAGCCGCAAATGTTTCAAAGTTGATAAGAGGGTTTCGCAATGGCTTTTGAACTGCCCACTCTTCCCTATGCTGCGGACGCGCTGCAACCTTACATGTCCGCCAATACCTTCTCCTACCACCACGGTAAGCACCATGCTGGTTATGTCAGCAAACTCAATGCAGCCATTGAGGGTACGGATCTAGCCGCCAAATCTCTGGAAGAGATCGTTCTGGCTACGGCTAAAGATCCGGGTAAAGCTGGTGTGTTCAACAATGCCGCTCAGGTTTGGAACCACACCTTCTTCTGGCATTCCATGAAGCCCGGTGGTGGCGGTGAGCCTACAGGTGCGATTGCCGACAAGATCAAGGCTGACTTTGGCAGCTATCAAGCCTTCCGGGATGCCTTTAAACAGGCGGCAACGACCCAATTTGGCAGTGGCTGGGCCTGGTTGGTGCTGGACAATGGCACATTGAAGGTTACGAAAACCCTGAATGCCGTCAATCCCCTGGTGGATGGGCAGACTCCTTTGCTGACCCTGGATGTTTGGGAGCACGCCTACTACTTGGACTATCAGAACAACCGTCCTGGCTTCATTGACGCCTACCTGGATCACCTGGTCAACTGGGATGTGGCCAATGAGCGTCTAGCTAAAGCGGCTTAAAGAGTCATACTCGGTACGGTCTGAATAAAAAATCCCCTGCACTTAGAAGTCAGGGGTTTTTCCGTAGCAGATAACTCAATTCCACTGATCCCAGCGAGTTTCAGGCCTGACCAAAAGCCAGTCGCTCAACCATTTCAACACGCTATCCCTGGGCCACAAGTCTACTACCCGGATCCTTATTGAACCTGGAGGAGTTGTTGCTTGGTCAACCGGCACGATGTAATGTAGTGGCCCTCACAGAGTGTGACGTCGGGATGCTGCCCCCTGAGGCTTTTCAGACATGGATCAAGGTATACCCGGAAGTGAGTCAGGCCTTATCTCAATCGTTGGCCCGTGGAGTTGTCGATTTAGCGGCTCAGTTCAACCATGAACAGGATCGACAGACGGCGTTACTGCCCTATCGTGTGCCTAAGGTGGAACGGGGGATTGTCGGATCCAGTCGGTATGCCGTACGGTTGCGCCAACAGATTATTCAAGCCGCAGGTGATCGAGAGCCAGTGTTGGTCTTTGGTGAACCGGGTTTGGAGAAAGATAACTGTTGCGCCCTCATTCATTTCAGTTCAGCGGATCGGAGAGAGCCGTTAATTAAAGTCAATTGTAATCAGTTACAGGCTAGCGGATCCGATTTATTTGGTCGTGTTGGGGGTAAACCTGGGCTGTTGGAGTGGTTGGGGCGGGGGACTTTAATCCTCAATAACATTCAAGATTTACCACCCGCGTTGGAAACAAAACTGTTGGAATTACTTCAAACCGGATCCTTTACCCCGACGGCCCCCACGGAGTCTGATCACCCTGTCACTGCAATTCCTTGTCAGGCCAGGATCCTAATGATCTCAGAGAAAAGTAACCCAGAGTTGAAGCCCTGGATCGCAGCTGAAATCAAAGTTCCTCCCCTGCGAGTGCGTAAAACGGATATCAAAGCTCAAGCTGATTACTATATTAGTCTTTATGCTCGCTCCCGCGGGATCCCACGGCCCCAATTAACCCCCGAGGCTCTCCGCCGATTACAAGCGTACGACTTTCCAGGCAATCTCAAAGAACTGAGGATCCTGATTGAACGCGCTATTTTTCAAGCCGGGGCTACTGATGAGTTAACAGATGAAGTCTTATGGGCGTCCACTCAAGTGAAGGGACGGTCCTTTCGGGTGAATCTTTTGAATGCCTATCCCCTATTGAGACGGATCCTGAGGAGCCCTTGGTGGCCGGATTGGATGAATACTGGAGTAGTAGCGCCCCTATTTGCTTTAACTGTTTTCATTTTATTCTGGGGGCCACAGGATCGAGCTCATAATATTGGATTGAATCTATTTTGGGCCTGGTGGTGGCCGGTTATTCTGATAATCTTTCCGTTTTTGGGTCGAATTTGGTGTGCCTTTTGTCCCTTTATGATCTACGGCGAAATCATCCAAAAGGTATCGTTGTGGTTAGTCCCTCGGCCGTTACACAAGTGGCCTCGGCAATGGGCTGATCGCTGGGGAGGATGGATCCTAGTTACTCTATTTGGTCTGATTTTTATCTGGGAAGAGGTTTGGGATTTACAGAATACGGCGTATTTGTCCTCCTGGTTATTACTGTTGATTACAGGGGGGGCCGTGGTCTGTTCTTTGATCTTTGAGCGGCGATTTTGGTGTCGATATCTGTGCCCGATTGGGGGGATGAATGGGCTCTATGCCAAGCTGTCGATGACGGAATTGCGCGCCCAACAGGGGACCTGTTCAGCCGAATGTACAACTTATCAATGCTATAAAGGGGGACCCCAAAAAGGGGAAGGTCAAGCAACCAATGGCTGCCCTCTCTACTCTCACCCAGCTCAGTTACAGGATAATAAAGACTGTGTTCTATGCATGACCTGTCTCAAGGCGTGTCCCCATCGTTCCGTTGAGGTCAATCTCCGGCCTCCTGGAATTGAATTATGGACAACGCATAGTCCCCGTTGGTCAGAAGTGACGCTTCTCTTGCTACTCTTAGGTGGAATTTATCTCCATCGATTACCCGATATTCAGTCTATGGTTCAGCTCCCCTTTACCTTAGAACTGAAAGGATCCCATCTGCTTGCGTCCACACTCATTCTTGTCTTACCCACACTTATTCCTGTTTTAGGCTATGGATTGATTCGGCTTATCTCAACTGATTTGAAGCCTCGATCGTTTGTCGAATTGGCCTATGGATATCTCCCTTTAGTGCTAGGCGGAACGTTAGCTCATTATGTGGACCTTGGGTTATCAGAAGCAGGACGGATCCTACCTGTGACAATGGCAACATTTGGGCTTTCAGTGCGAGGCCTACCGGTTGTCATGGCTCATCCTGCTGTCATTGCTTTTTTACAAGGATCCGTACTCCTTATTAGTTTGATCTTATCTGTCGTTCTCACTCAACAGATCGCGAAACACTCTATCGGACGACTGTGGCCCCACCATCTCAGTACACTGCTCTTGACCGGCAGCCTTTGGATCCTAATTGTGGGTCGGTAGGTGGTGGCTCAATCCCCCACCGCTGATGGGCGGACAGGCAGGTTGAGAGGGTGAAAGCTCCTTATTCAAGGATCCATGTGGACGTTAATTCGCTACACTGTCGATGACCTTAAATAACTAGGATTGGACTTATGGCGACTATGCCGCAGAATCGTGTCAGCGCTAGCCTTACCCCTGAGGATATCGCGGCTGTAATGGCAGCTATCGAAACCGTTAAACAAAGACTCCCCTTTTTAATTGATCTATCCAAAGAAGAACGCCGCACTATGTTGAAGATGGGAGATGATAGCCGGGGGTTTGTATTCAAGATGATGGAACTGATTCAGCAGAATCCAGATTTCCTCCCTCGCTCGTTTGATATTGAAGAAATGCGCAAGGATGTGGAACTGCTTAAAGTGTTATATCCCGTCTTGGTGGCGGTGAGTCAACTGCATGAACTTCTGCAGGATACGCTGATGGAAGTGGGGAGTGAAGCCTATGCAGCAGCTCTGGTGGGGTATCGCTATGCCAAAGACGCTAATCTCGACGGTGCAGATGACCTCCTCGACGATATCAGTCGCCGCTTTGCTCGTAAGTCTAGCCCTAAATCATTGGCCAAGGTGGATCCTGTGCAAGACCAGAATTGATGCGTAGAAACTCAACGGTGATCTTCAAAAGGTTTTGGGCGATCCATGACACGCTCAGACGTGATCCTCACAAGGTCTCAGGAGAGCTTCGATAAGGTCAAACGAGATCCCCTCAAAGGTCAAAGATGATCCTCACAAGGTCTCAGGAGAGCTTTGATAAGGTCAACATTGGTCTCCTTGATGGTCAAAATTGATCTGTGGGAAGGTCAAAGATGATCCTCACAAGGTCTCAGGAGAGGTTCGATAAGGTCAACATTGGTCTCCTCAAAGGTCAAAGGTGACCCGCTCAAAGGTCAAAGGTGATCTCTCAAAGGTCAAAGGTGATCTGTCTGAAGGTCAACATTGATGTGCTGAATGGTCAGATGTGATCCTCCAGGGATCTTGATAGAGCTCACACAAGAGCGAATCGGCTCTGTTCATCTGCTGCAATAGGATCCCACCACCTTCCCTTGAATTGTTTGCCCTAACCACGGGGTCGCGTGTGAACGAGAGCGCAGAGTCTCAGGGGTGATCATCCACGTCTGAAACGGATCCAAAATCGTGAGATTAGCCGGGGATCCAGCCGTGAGGCTAGGAGGATCCTGATGCAGGCAGCGGGCAGGGCCTGAACTGAGGGCAGACCAGAGTTGTAGAGCCGACAGCTGTTGTGTGGAGACCAGTGACGACCAAAGCAAGGGCAAGGCTAGTTCAAGACCGATGGCTCCAGGGGGCGCGTCACCAAAGGGGACCCCTTTTTCTTCAAAGGTGTAGGGATGATGATCGGTGGCAATAGCAGTCAGGATCCCTGTTTGAATAGCTTGAATGAGGGCCTTTTGAGCAGAGGCGTCCGGCAAAGGAGGGACTAGATTCAAGGATCCGTCGTATTGATAACGGTGGATGTCGGCATCGCACAGGAGTAGGTGCATCCAGGTGGTGCTAGCGGTAATGGGCAGGCCATCCTGGAGTGCTTGGGCAATGAGTTGCAGACTGCGAGGCTGGGTAATGCGCATCAAATGGATCCGATAGGAATGGTGGCGGATCAGTTCCAGCAGCATGGCAACCATCGCTGTCTCCGTCGTCACAGGCATCGATTGGAGCCCAAGGCGGAGGGTCCAAGGACCTTCAAACAAATAACCGCCTTGCACCTGCCCATCATCCCAGGGCCAGAGCAGAATCGGGGTTGAGCAGGGTTGGAGGTAGTCTAAGGCCCGATGAAGGTGTGAGAACGTACGGCTGCTGCAGGGACTCATGAAGCCCGCAATATCAGCTAATGCCAGTTCACTCAGCTCAGTTAAACCCTCGGATCCAAGCGTGATAGCAGCAAGGGGGCAGAGTCGAGTGGTGGTGGGGGTGGAGTCAAAGGCTTTGAGGGCATCCAAGGTTGTTAGCGGAGGATCCGTCGTTGGCAGAATGCCTATTTGGGTAAAGCCTCCAGCCTGAGCCGCTTGATCGAGAGACGCTAAGGTTTCACGTTGTTCAAAGCCGGGTTCACCTGAGTGCGCATAGAGATCAATCAGCCCCGGTCCAATCACCCACTGCCGACCATCAACCCGCGAAATCGCAGAAGGGACCTCTGAAGGTAAGGATCCGATGGCTCGAATCAACCCAGACTCCAACCACAGATCACCAACCTCATCAAGATGACGGACGGGATCGAGTAATCGGGCTTGGTGGATGATTAGGGATCCAGAGAGGTCCATGGTCAAGTCCTGCACGCTTGAATTCTGATCCTGACCGTTAGGCCTGACCTACTCTACCGCGACCCCCAGCCAAAATCTCAGGATGAAAAATCTCATGTCCCCCCTTGCAACGATTTGATGGTCGTCAGCACATCCGCACTGTGACGAGACGGATTCACAATCGGAAAGATCGCCGCCAGAATTCCATTGGGATCAACAATAAAGCTATTGCGCAAGGCACTGTCCCCCATCCAGGATCCGTAGAGCTCACTCACGTCCCCTGCCTCATCTGACAACAAGGGGAACTTGAGACCTTCGCTATCACAGAACTTGCGATGGGAGTCTACACTATCAGCACTAATGCCCACAATCTGTGCATTGACGGCTTGATACTTGGGCAGATCCGTTTGGAAGCGACGCGCTTCGATGGTGCAACCGGACGTGAAATCCTTGGGATAAAAGTAAAGCACCACCCACTGACCTTGGAAATCCTGGAGCTCCCGCAGCTCACCACTATTATCAGGGAGCGCAAACGTTGGCGCTGGAGAGCCAATCATCGGCAGATCCGTTGTTCCCCATTGAGCCCATGCTGGAGATCCCCAGCCAACGATGACCATGAGTCCAAGCATGAACACCCAGGGGAGTTGTCTCAGCGCTTTCAGTACAGATGTGAGTTGAGTCATGATGAGGATCCTGTGAGCGTATCTTCATACAATTTTACATTGCACAGGGAGGAGGCTGTGAGTCCATGCTCCCGTACTCAGTAGTCCTCGCCCCAGTGTAGACCCCTAACCTGATAAGCCCACAGTTGATCCATTCGGTTTAAGGATCCGTCTAAGACTGTAGTCAGGCAGCACGGCTTTCGTCATCATCCGATAAACTCTCAAGACGCTCAGGTCTACATCAACTGCACCTGAAGCTGGGATAAGCTCTGCGGGTCTTCCGTTGACGGCCCAACCTCCCCCTCAGGAACCATCAAGTTCAAACTTTTCGGTATACATCTGATCTCAATTTCGGCCCTATCAGTCAACTCTCCGTCAATGACCACTGGTTGCGGAGGATCCGTACGGACTTTAAGGTGAGAGGCACGAAAAGTCGTGATGGCCGGATGATCAGCGTAACAGTTTGAGAGCATGGACTTGACTAACGTATAAGTCGCCGATAGAGCCTCAGGGATCGTCTGGGAAGACACTACTGTCACATCCAGTAAGCCATCATGTGGACTAACTTCATCGGATCCTTGCGCCAAAATAGAGACCCCTGCGACGGCATTCGCAACAGTAAACGCCAGTGCCGACATTTCAAAGCTGTGCCCGTTTACTTCAACGATGACATCAAAAGGATCCATTGTCCGTAACTGCTGGAGCATTGCTGGTAAATAAGCTGAGGCTCCCCACCGCCTTTTAGCCTGTGACGACGTTTGAGCAATCGTGTTTGCCTCTATTCCAATCCCTAGCAGTAAAATCATGCACTGTCCGTTACACCAAGCCGTGTCAACGTGACGGATGCCCCCCTGCAAAATCACCTCACAAGCCGACTCAATATCATGAGGGATTCCCAAAGCAGAGGCAAAGGCATTTACAGTCCCTTGAGGAATTAAGCCTAGCGGAACAGTACTACCTATCATCGTCCCAGCTACAGCGGACAACGTTCCATCCCCTCCCGCTACAATGATGCGTGATGTTCCTGCACTCAAAGCCTTACGAGCTAGGTCATCAGCAGATTGGCTAGGCGTTGTTTGCCATACAATTAAGTTATCTAATTGTGCACTCAAAATGGATCGAATAATACCCAGTTCATGGTCAGGATCCTGACTGCCTGCCACAGGATTGAAGATCAAATGAGTGGTTTCCATCACTACCTACAAATTGTCTAATTGGGTGTCACACTGATCGCTACTCACGTCATCAATCCAGACGAATGCCAACGATCATGCATCACAACTAGAGCTGAAAATTATGAAGTAGTCGTGAATCCGGATCCTGAGTTAGACACTGAGAATGTCATCTGAAATTAATCCCTGAAAATCAATTATCTGAAAATTAGTTGAGCAATAATATCAACTGTTCCTTTAGCCAATCCGCCAAGCTAACCCCCCCGTAGATCACAGCAATCAAGATTGAGAGAGACAAAGATCCCCCTAAAATACAAACCCCTAAGCCGACTAAGCTAATCAAGCCATCATCTTCCAGGAGTCCGAACCCACTGACAAATACCCCAATAGCCGGTAACGTATTCGTGCCAGGAATCGGAATCATCATTGAAATCGCCATTAAAGAGACCAGTCCACCAATTAAGAGCCGTCCTGTTAAACTGATGCAAACATAGGTCAATCGGGGTCGACTAATGGCTTCAATCCGCCGCAACCATGGCAACCCGGTCTTCAGGATCCCTTGAATCTTGTCAAGTTGAAAAGGTCGGTTCAAAATAGAGTCGGGTAACCAGGGAATGATTTTACCGCAGAGCAATTGGGCCGACAGTAGCAAAATCACAATCCCAAAGGGAACAGAATACCCAGGTGCAGGAATCGGTAACGCGGATGGCAACGACAGTAGAACAAAGAAAAAACCAAACGCCCGCTCACCTGATAAGGCCAGCACATCAGCCAGCGCCACAGTCTCAGCCCGCTCCTCAGAGAAGAAGAACGCCTCCAGCTCGTACGATAGTTTTGCCATACCTTGCTAACTCGATGCACTCGTGTAGAAGCGTAGCGCAAATCGCCAGAAATAATGTGAGCCCACCAATGCCGCAATGGCTAGGGCAGTGGATCCTATCATCCAAGCCCAACTACTACGCCCCAATAACACCTCAGCTGGAACAGTAGTCAGAAACGCCACAGGCACGATAAACGTGAAGAAAAATCGGTAGGCTGAAGGATAGGCCACCATTGGAAATCGTCCTGCTTCCACCAACCCCCGCAACACCTCAGTTACGTTATAAATCTTGACAAACCAAATGCTCGTTGCACCCAGAATGAACCAGAGGCTGTAGAGGCTAATCACACCCAGGACTATCGGGATCCCAGCAAGCAGATAGGATCCTAACCCTAACCCCAACGTCCGACCAGCATAAAGAATAATCAAACCTGCAAAAACAATATCTGGGATTCCCCACGGTGACACAACACGACTCGACAACCAAAACTGACTACTCACCGGCTTCAGTAGAATAAAATCTAGGGTTCCCTTCTGGACATGTTGAACAATTCGGTTCAAGTTAGGATTGAACACTGTTGCAGATACACCTTGGAGTAATGTGAAGACCCCTAGAACCAGCAGGGCTTCTTCCCAGGGCCACCCGGCAAACGAGTAGCCTCCTCGGTAGAACAAGAACAAACTGAAGATTCCGCCAGCTAAATTACCTAAACTACCTAGTGTTGCGAACCAAAAGTTAACCCGATACTCCATTTCTACGGCCAGAGAGGATCCCCAAAAGCAAGTTAATAGCTGAACATAGCGTCTGAGTAAGTCCATCTCAAGACGCCTCACTATCTGGATCCAGCGAGGTCAGTTCCTGTAAAACCCTCTGGGCATGGTAGTCCACCTTGATTTTCTGATAAACCTGCTCGATGACCCCCTCAGGACTAATCACAAACGTTGTGCGGGTGATCCCCTCGTATTCCCGTCCCATAAACTTTTTAGGTCCGTAGACACCGTAAGCTTTTGAAACACTGGCATCATCGTCAGCCAGTAGCGGGAACGGTAAGGTGAGCTTGGTGGCAAACTTCTGATGAGATTTCACCGGATCCGTACTCACCCCTAGTACTAGGATCCCTTGAGCCTGATACTCCGCATAGACATCTCGGAAACCACAAGCTTCCTTCGTACAGCCTGGGGTGTTATCGCGAGGATAAAAGTACAGCACGACCCGTTGTCCCCGCAGCTGATTCAAGCTCACAGAGGATCCGGATTGGTCTAGTAACGTAAAATCGGGGGCTGGATCGCCAGGAGCAAGAGCCATAATTTGTACATGCAGACATCAACAGGGTCGCAGAAGGGGAGCTCAAGCCATCTCACAAAACAGCTCAGACCTCAAGAGACCGCAATCACTATCAACCTAGAATCAACAGAGTCATCGACTCCCAACTCACTGTGCACCCACCTTTTTAGGTGTCAGAATCATTGTCATATTCCGCCCCTCTTTTTTGGGAGCCTGCTGGAGTTCAGCGACAGTTTCAAGATCCTTCGCCAGCCGCATCAACAGCTCTTCAGCTAGGTTAGTGTGCTGAATCTCCCGGCCTCGGAACATCACAGTAGCCTTTACCTTGTCCCCTTCCGAGACAAATTGCTGAGCACTTTTGAGCCTCACGTTGTAGTCATGCTCGCCGATGTTGTAGCGCATCTTGACTTCCTTCACTTCAGCAGTGTGCTGCTTCTTGCGAGCTTCCCGCGCCTTCTTTTCCTGCTCAAACTTGAACTTGCCGTAGTCCATGATCCGGCACACTGGTGGATCAGCTTTGTCGCTGACTAGGACCAAATCAAGATCCTTCTCCTCGGCCATCTTGAGAGCTTCATTGCGGCTAACAATGCCAAGCTGCTTGCCATCCGTATCAATCAAGCGAATCTTGGGAAAGCGGATCCGCTCATTAATATTGGGCATGTCGCCACGGGGCTTGCGACTGGGACGTTCAGATGTACGACTTGAGCTCAACTTTACCTCTTGGGTGACTATGTACAGATTGGGTAACTAGGTCCAGATTGGGAAACCAGGTCTAGGTTGGGTGGCTACGTAAAGAATACGTATAAAACAGGATGGGTCCGTCTTCAGGGTGATCATCTAATCTTAAGATTAGCTTTAGAATAGAACTTGCTCCAATGCCTACTGAAGCCCCAACCTTGAGTAATTCATCAACGACACTTCTGCTATGGTACTCGGCAGGAGGAAGGAGTCGCCACGACTGTCATCCAAACTTGACTTTGGAGTCATTGTAGGCACTCAATGATCCTCTCTGAACGATTGGCTAGAATAAGGAAAGATCTCCTCTGCCCCCTAGTAAGCTCAGCCTGTGATTGCATTAACATTGAAACCTGCTACCTGTTCTTGGAATACGCTGAGATTTGCATCAAGCTTGGATACGCGATTCATTCTAGAAAAGTTAGTAGCTGATGTACCTGTGCAATGGCAACCGGAAGTCAGACTGGGCCTACAAGAGGCGATCATTAATGCAGTTCGTCACGGTAACCGACTCGACCCATCTAAGTTTGTCATCGTAGAGTACGCTAACTATGCTCCAATTTATCAGTGGTTGATCCGGGATCAGGGGGATGGCTTCTGTAGCCAAACACAGGTGGGACGGGCTCAGCGTGGCGATTTCTATGAAACGGACGAGTGCGGACGCGGCACATACATCCTGACGCAGATCTTTGACTATGTGGAGTGGAACGATCAGGGTAATCAAGTCTATCTTGGCAAGTGTATCTGTCAGCACTCTCCCTGCGGTCCGCTGATATCCTGATAAGGATCCGTACGTGGAGTTGCCCGTCAAGCTAGACCAGAGTTGGAGGGATGTTGAACCCGCTTGACAAAGATAAAGACTTGTTTAGCCACAACGTATCAATACATACTACTGATGTCTGAGCTGAGGAGTGCTAGCGAGCTAATTGAACGGTACGCAGCCTACGAACGAAATTTTAACGGAGTCAGTCTGCGAGGCCTTAACCTTAAGCAGGCTAGTCTCCGAGGTATTAGTCTAAGGCAAGCTGATCTTAGGGGAGCTTACTTGGGCGGGGTTGACCTGAGTGAAGCTGATTTGAGTCTGGCGGACTTGCGCGGCACCTACCTCAGTGGCTCCAATCTACGCGGCGCTGATTTGGCAAATGCAATATTGATAAGCGTTGAGATGAGCCGAGTTGATCTAAGAGAGGCGTACCTGCGTGATGCGAACCTCAGTCAGGCTTATCTTAGTGAGGCGGATCTACGGGAGTCAAATCTCAGCCGAGCGAATTTGGAAGCGGCTAATCTTAGTGGGGCTCGACTCAGCAGGGTCTATCTCAGTCGAGCCTCTCTGAGAAATGCAAATCTAAAAAGTGTTGACTTAAGCGAATCAAATCTAACAGCGGCAGACTTGTCAGAGGCCAATTTAGAGGGAGCGACTTTGAAGGGAACCAATTTGGATAATGCCAACTTAACCAGTGCAGTTATGCGAGGGGCTATCTATGACAAAGATACGTTTCTAAGTCCCCACATTAATCCAGCTCGATTAGGGATGCACCGTTCCAAAGGATCCTAGTCAGAAAATCTTGGCTAGACAGATCTCAGCCCAAAAAATCTAGGCCAGGCTCAACATACAAGGATCCATCTCTACTAAGGGAATTGAGTGTTATTGGGATCCCAAATCACGACGACTGAATATGAGTCCAGAAATCGATCCGTCTGATTAGACTGCCGGAGGGTCCAAGCGTCTTCTCCTGTAATGACCAGATCGTAGCCGAGTGTCCGAATCGCCTGGATGTGGTGTGGGCGGGGTCCGATACGTTGAATCAGTTGGCGGGCTTGCTCCTCTGAGGTGGCGTAGGCTGCAGTTCCTTCTGTTGCAACTCGGTAGGTATTGAGATCCTCAGCAACAGTTGTCGGCGTAGTGTATACCTGGTTACCTTCTGGATCAAAAATCCGCATGGACATACTGGGCTGAAAGTCAAGGCCCCGTGCATCAACAATAAGTCCTGTAATGTCTGGTTCTCGTGCTGAAACTGCTGCGTTTAAGGAATCACCACTGCCAGGTCCATCTAAGCCATTTCCATGACCAGAGGTGCCAACCCCTGAGCCAGACCCGGATCTAGTTTGGCCTGTTGTAGAGCCTGTAGTGGGCCCTTGAGAGCCGGATCCCGATGATCCGACGCTTGGAGTTGTTCCTCTATTTAAGCCTGTTGTGTCTGCAGGGGATCCCGAGGTTTGGGTCCCCGTCCCCGTCTCTTCCATATCCTGAACACGCTGGAGATCGAGCTGGAAGACAGGGGTAGCTTCCATGTCTACAGAATTGATAGCGCCTGTAGTGTCTAGAGATGGGGATAAAAGGCTAGGTGATGGTGGGACATTGACAGGGGGTTCTAAGCGCTGCAAATCCAGATTGGGAGATAGAGACGGAACTTCGTATGCTTCTAGGCCAGTACTCTCTCTAGTTTCCAACGATGTAGAGGGGGTGAGTTCAGGGCTAGCGGATCCTTGGGGATAGGGAAATAGTGGTGTGGACTGAGCTTGGGCACTGGGGAGCTCTAACACCATCATGCTAACAGGCAGTACTAACAGTAATTGGCGCACAACTCTCTCCTCAACTCGTCACTAGGACAGTTCAACACTTGCTCCTCATCGTACCGGCAGGATTCCTGAGAGACTGTGGATCCCATGCAATTCTGGTTACGGTCAATCCTGGGAGATTCGGGCAAGCCCCTCAGTAAGGGACCCTAGAGATGGATCCTAAAGCAGGACCTCGGTAACCTCCAGCCTCCAATCCCACGGGGGAACAAATGTAATGCCACGCCGGATAGGAACGCCAGGATCCTGACTTGATAACATAGGAGCCTTGAACTGATAGTGACGGAGGATCTCAGCAAGGACCACTTTCATTTCAAACATGGCTAGAGCCATGCCAATACACCGCCGACTGCCGCCACCGAAGGGGAAGTACTCGTAGAGGGAAGGCGGATCCTGTTGAAATCGCTCCGGTCGAAACTGAAATGGATCCGGGTAAGCTTCAGTTCTGTGATGAGCAGTGTAAATACAAGGGATTAGGGCTGTGCCCGGATTTAAGGTATACCCTTCCAACTCGATGGCATCTTTCACAATGCGAGGTTGGGCAATCAAAGCAATCGGGTAGAGTCTTAGGACTTCTTGACAGACAGCATGGAGATAGGGAAGATTGGTGACGGCTACTGGATCCTGACTATCTTCAATTTCAATGCGAATTTGCTCCAAGACGGCAGGGTAACGATGCAACCAATAGAGTAACCATGTCAATCCCGAGGCAGTGGTCTCATGACCCAAAAGGAGTAAGGTCATCAATTGATCCCGAAGTTCCTGATCAGATAGCGGCTCCCCAGCTTCATCTCTAGCCTGTAACAACAGACTCAGGACATCTTGTGCAAACGCGCCAGACTGTCGTCGATCTTGAATTTCAGCATAAACCAGTGTGTCAATCGCCTCCCGCAAGGTCAGAAATCCATGCCAGGGACTCCAGGATCCCCAATCCTGCTGAAGAAAAGGCAGAAAGAATTGAACAGAATACCAGGGTGAGGTAACGGAATCTAGGAGCTTGTGTAAGTAGGCTTTTAGTTGGTTGTAATGGGGACCAGATTCAAGCCCAAACACAACTCGTAGGATCACCTGCAGGGCAATCTCGCCCATCCACTCACGGCTATTGAGGGTGTCTCCCACTGACCAAGCTTGAATGGCCATCCGCGTGGTTTGTTGCATGTTGGATCCATAGCGAGATAAGGCTTGACCTTGAAGTGAGGGTGATAGCACAGATCGCAGGCGCTGATGAGACCGGCCCTGCTTCACAATCAGCGATTGAGTGCCTGTAAGGGGTTCAAAAATATAGGCTAACTGACCTAGTTCTAGCGCTGGAGCCAAAGTTGTGAAGACAGCTTGTACAGACTCTGGGCGACTTACAAAGATCACCGGCAATTGAGGACCAAATACACGTAACGTAAACGTATCACCATACTGCTGAGAGCATGCATCTAGAAAGCGGGTGGGCTGGGCAATTATTTGAAGTGTCTGCAGAAACCAAGGGCTGCGTGGTCCATCGGGAAGAAGCATGGGCTCCAGGGCAAATGATTCAGGTCACCAGAATTCGATTCACCAGAATTCGGTAGGATCCTACACTACCCACAGATGAGGTTCAAGCACCAGTAGATTAAGCTATGTAACTTCAAATGAGAGAAGGAGTTCTGCTCCAGTTCCCTAGGCAGTTATGGGGATCCAATGCGCTGTACTGGAGAATGAATGCGCTGCTGTCAGGATCAATGGACCATACTCCTACACCAACAGATTAAGGCACCAACAGATTAAGGATTCCTAGAGCACCAGCGATTTCTCGTCAGAATCCACTACGCTTGGGGCAGTGCGGAGGAACACCTGTGGATACTTTAATTGATTGGATTACAGCTCACGAGATCCTAGATTCTCGCGGACGTCCGACCCTAGAAGCCCTCGTTGGGTTAGAGAATGGGGCAACCGGATTGGCTCAGGTTCCCAGCGGAGCCTCAACAGGTACATTTGAAGCTCATGAGTTACGCGATGGTGACGCAGCTCGGTATGCCGGGAAAGGGGTATTGACAGCTGTCAAAAATATTGAGGAAGCCATTGAACCTGCCTTGGTGGGCCAAGATGCCCTGAACCAAGCCGAGATTGACCAACGGTTGATTGAGTTAGATGGAACGCCGAATAAATCGAAGCTAGGGGCTAATGCAATCCTGGCGGTTTCCCTAGCCACCGCCAAAGCGGCCGCCGCTGCTTCTGAGGTCCCCCTCTATCGCTATTTGGGGGGCCCATTTTCCACTATTCTGCCTGTCCCTTTGATGAATGTCTTGAATGGCGGTGCTCACGCTGACAACAATGTGGATATTCAAGAGTTCATGATTGTGCCTGTGGGAGCCGAGACCTTTCGTGAGTCTCTGCGCTACGGCGCTGAAGTGTTTGCTGTGCTTAAAAAAGTGTTACATGACAAGGGCTTAGCCACCAGTGTGGGTGATGAAGGGGGCTTTGCGCCTAACCTGGAGTCCAATGCTGCAGCGCTCGATTTGCTGATCATGGCGATTGAAAAAGCAGGCTATAAGCCAGGTGAAGACATTGCTCTAGCCCTGGATGTTGCTGCAACTGAGTTCTACAAAGAGGGTCAATACCAGTTTGAAGGCAAAATGCTGTCAGCGGAAGAGCTGATCGCTTACTACGAAACACTAACGGGTCAATATCCCATCGTCTCAATTGAAGACGGTCTCAATGAAGAGGACTGGGAGGGCTGGACAGCTCTACAATCCCGCATCGGATCCAAAGTCCAGCTTGTGGGTGATGACCTGTTTGTGACCAATATTAGTCGTTTGCAACGGGGCATTGATTCAGCAGCGGCCAATGCTATCTTGATCAAGTTGAATCAGATTGGATCCTTGTCCGAGACAGTTTCAGCTATTCAATTGGCTACTCAACACGGCTACCGCTCCATCGTCAGTCACCGCTCTGGGGAGACGGAAGACACCACAATTGCGGATTTGGCAGTAGCCACTCGCGCTGGTCAGATCAAAACCGGATCCTTGTGCCGCAGTGAACGGATTGCAAAGTACAACCAGCTGCTCCGTATTGAAGATGAGCTTGGTGAGTCTGCTATTTACGCGAGCCAAGCAAATCTGGGTCCTCAGCGCGCTTAAATTGAGTGAAATGTTTGAACCAAGTTAAAACAACTTAGTGTAGACAGGATCCTGTACAGGATCCTTTTTAGTGCAAACCACCAGAGCAAGAATAAGGACATTAGCCGCAATTGAAGCCTAATCGCAAGTTAGTCCATATGGCGCACACTCATCAAGAATCGAATGGATCCTGTTCATAGTTGTGTAACTGGAGGATCCATCGCCCTAAACGCTAGGTATAGTGTGTAAAGTAGGCGCGTGGGAGTGTAAACATGTCTACAGCATCCGAACCAGGCGTTGTGATCACCGTTGTTTGCCTCAGTGGCGGCTCGGGGAAGACTACAGCCACGCTGAATTTGGCAACGATGTTGTCCGAAATGGGTAAAACACTAGCCATTGACTTTGACCCTCAGGGAAACTTGAGTCAGTGGATGGGGTGGACGGACCTATCGGATAGTGCCACCGTGGCCGAGACGATCCTACCGGGTCCGGAACGGGTTGACATGGCGGATATTATTCGTCCCCCTTGCAATGAAGATCGGGATGGTCGCTTGTTTTTGGCCCCCAGTGATTACAGTCTGTCACGAGCGATTGATGCGATTACGATGGAACCGGGACGAGAATTGTTTCTTCGCCGAGCCATGAAGTCGGTTGTGACAAACTATGACTATATTGTGATTGATAGTCCGCCTTCCAAGGGCTTACTGACTTACAACACAATTTTGTGTTCTAATTACTTGGTTATTCCAACTGAATGCACCCAGAAGGGGGTCATGGGAGCCTTGAGTACCTTGATCTTAGTTAAAGAATTATCGGAGCTTGATTTTCAAGTGCCTGAAGTTCTTGGGATCCTGCCCACTCGCGATCAATGGGTCGGAGCTCACCGGACTAAGATGTCGAAAGCAGCATTAGAAGCCCTTACTGAGGTGATGCAAGGGATCCCTATTTTCAGCAGTGTACGGCAGAGTACAGTTGTACAACAGACAAACAGTATGGGCTGGTCACTAGCCGAAGCAGGTGAAGGAACATTAGCTAGGCCGTACCAGGAAGTGCTGGATGCTTTGACGGCTGACCTCGGGTCCTAGTGAGATTTTAATGAAATCCTGGTAAGACCTAATGAGTTGAACCTAGTCAGTCGAACCTAGTCAGCTGAACCCAGTGGGCTAAACATTTCAGCCAAGAATATTGGGTCTAGGGTAGATCGACTTTAAGTAGATTACAATTACTGCATGGCAGCTCTTCTGTTAACTTGGCTCTTTCTAGGGTTCACAGCCTTTGGTACTGGCCTAGGTTGGTTGGTCCGGGTTGATGGCCAGGTTCCGCTTCGCTCTAGAGAGCAGTGGCTATTAGCCCCGTGGGTCGGGATCTTGATCTACGCAATCACCTTACTTACTCTCTCCCTAATCGTGCCCCTTTCTTTGCCCATAGGGATCTTGGCCTCTGTGGGCCTCAACGTAATGGCGTTTTCTTCTGCAGAAGTTTGGCACTCTTTCAAGCGTTTCCTTCACACTCTCTCTGCTTCTACGATCCTTCTGAACGGTATTGGAGCACTCATCGTTGCCTGGCTTGTCTCTCAGCCGGTGACGTTCACTGATACGGGTCTCTACCATTTAGGATCCTTGCGGTGGTTGAATGAGCATGGCACGGTTCCTGGTGTTGCCCTCATTCACGCTCGGTTTGGGTTCATTTCATCTTGGTTTGCTCTGGCTGCTCCGTTCAATGGATCAGTTGTGAACTATCGCTTGAGCAGTGTAGCTAATGGCTTAGTGTACTGGTTTGCCAGTTTTCATCTGTATAGTGGACTTTATCACGTGTGGCAAGGGCAAGCTCGTCTGTCGGATTGGTTCAACTGTAGTTGGGGATGTTTAACGCTGCCTTTGTTTACCAGTTTTGGCCTCATCACAGACTTATGGGTGTCCCCATCCCCAGATGCCATAGTGATTTTAATCTTGGGGGTCACCGCGTGGAGTATTTTAGTGGCTCTCGACCATACGTCTGTTTCTCCTATCTTGTTTAAGGCCCCTTTGGTCTTAGCAATTGGAGCTTTTAGTATCAAATTGAGTGCTCTCCCAGTAGTTGTGGTCTTAGCTCTATTTTATTTGAAGACTTATTCAACAACTTGGCGTACTGTTTTACAAGGGATCCTAGTTATAGGTCTAGGATTGATTCCCACACTGTGGGCTGGACTTATTGCATCCGGTTGTCCACTCTACCCATCTAGGTTGGGATGTCTACCCGTAGCATGGCAAGTGAGAGGGTTTGCTCGCGTTGAACATTCAGTTGGTATTGGAGGTTGGTGGAACCATTGGCTGAGTAGCCCACCACCAGATGTCAATAGGGTGATGTGGATCCTGCAACAGTGGTTAACTATCGATAAAAATAGCAGTCTATTTCTGGGGTTAGGGATCCTAGGGATTGGTCTTGTAGGAGTTCTGGGGTGGGTCTATCGTGCCAAGACTCCAGCTTCCCTGTATTGGATCCTGGGACTGGGAGGTGGGGGAATGCTCTTTGTCTGGGTTCAAACACCATTGCTACGATTCGCCTTAGGATATGGTGTCCTGATTCCGGCAATTGCCATAGCGATGTACTGGCATCAAGAGGGTTCCCTAACGGGTTGGTCCCGTATCACCTTCACTATTGTTTTGGCTGGATCCTGTCTCGTTGCAGGGTGGGGATTGCTAAGAACACAGCGCCAATGGTACGTTTGGCTTCCTCCTGCAATTGAAACCCCTCTACTATCTGAGGAACAGGTCAATGATGTTCGCTACCGACACCCACTTGACTATGGATCCGATGTCTGTTGGGCAGCAGAACAGCCCTGCTCATTAGGTCCGATCAGTTCTCACATTTGGCTCAAGGATCCTGAGCGCAGCTACCGAGGCGGTTTTGTTGTCAAGGAGGAGTACACAGACAACTAGGAGAGATGGAATGGTGGATCCTTAGGACATTTAAGTAAGGCCCTTATCACGGGGACTTATTTCTCCAACACGCACAGATTATTCAATCAGACAGAATTGGAACTTGTCATTTTCCTGTATCGCCAGTTCAACCTTGCTGATGCAGTCATCGAGTTCCTCAATAAGCCCCAATCGAATGCGTTCAGACAATGCTGGCACGGAGTGAGCTTTCAAGTAGGTGGCGAGGGTCCTGAGGGAAGGTAGGGCTGCAACTGGATCAAACCATCGCTGATGACTCTCCAACCATGATTCTGGTAGATCATCTTCAGACAGGGTGAATCGGAGGTCAGCATCGTCAAAGAAGTTAGACAACGGTTCAACCCCTGATTCCACTGCTAGCCTGTCAAGCTGGTCAGCATAGGAGTAGATCAATGAGTGATCCATGCTGTCCCCCACATGGTCTGCCGCTGTCGATTGCTGCAACACCCAGATTGTCGTACCCATGAATCTATCTCCCAATCTGTTCTTTGTGAACATTAATCCATATTACGATCCCAAGGACGGGTTGCAAAGTGGGGATCCTACGGTGTCAGGCCACATCAGATAGTTTATGGATAGCCCGTCCGATACTCGATCGGCAGAGTTCACACCAAGAGCAGCCTAAAGGGTTTACTGCTGGTCACTAACGATTCAGGATTGAATTAAGGGTGTGGGTAGGTGCGGCAGAGCTATCCATGCAAGTTGTTTGGAGGGCTACGACCAGGGCTTCAGGCATTACAGAGAAGGGGAGGTGATGAATATCCGATTGAGGGGCACAGGCGACGCGGGCAATCGTCATGAGGTCGGCTGATTCTATCCGAGATAGGCGTAGGTCAGCTAATGTTATGGGCAAGTCAATCTCACGATAGAAGTCGAGCAATTGTTTACGAGCAGTGGCTGCCAGTTGATTACCCTGGAGAATCTCTTCAAGCCGTTGTTGCACCAGGATCCCGAAGGCTACCTTTTCTCCATGTAGGCTGGTTTGGTGGTTTAAGAGGTGTGTCAGACCATTATGAACAGCATGAGCGGCCACGGTTCGACACTGAGCCCCCCCCAATCCACCCACGACACCAGCCAGGCAAATGCAAGCATCTACAACTTGATACCAGGCGGTACTTCCTGGGGCGTCTAAGGCTTCACGAGCATGTTGAAAGAGCAAGTCACGCAGGACCCGAGCGTGTTGCAGAGCAGAGATCACTAAGGCATCCTCGGAAGCACCACTACTGACAGAGGCTTCGTACCATTTTGCTAAGGCATCTCCGATACCAGCTCTCAACGTACGAGGAGGGGCTGTCAATAACAGGTCATAGTCGAGAATTAAGTTGGCCGGGGCTTGACCCAATGGAACATCGTAAAGGAATGACCCGGCGTCATCGGAATAAATGTTAGAGAGGGCGGTCCAGGCGGCACAGGTTGCGGCAGATGTGGGAATGGTGGTGACGGGGACCTGTAGCTGATGAGCTAGTAATTTGGCTGTGTCTAGGGCTTTACCTCCTCCGATGCCAATGATGCCGGAGGTCTGGTGGCGGTGAGCCTGTGCTCTCAATGCGGCCAAGGCAGGTTCACTGCAGTCGGAGCCGTAACGGATCCACTTTAGGCTGGTGACTCCTTGCTCCTCTAGGGCATCCTGGAGCCGAGGGCGCACTCGTTGCAGGGCCGTAAACCCTCCCACCACAAGAACTCGCTGACCTAACTCGGCATAGGAGACCGTTCCGAGGAGATCATGACCTCGGTAGAGATGAGCAGGGGCGGGAATCAAAAAGCGGGTCTGGGTCATGAGAGTCGTTGATGCGATAAACAGAACGTGGATTGGATGGACTTGTCTAGGGCCTATTTTGTGACCACTTTACTCAAGTCACTGGATTTCTAGGATAGATCATGTGGACAGGATCCCTCGAAAGCCCCATAAATCCTTTGTATTTGTCCTATACACCTATACGTCTGCATTTGAACGCGTGATTGAATTAGTGGGCAGGGATCCGATGAATTTCAGAAAGACGTGCTACCGTGGCGGGACGGTGACTTAACTGAAGTTACGACACTAGCAGAGCCCACACTCACGGATGATACACTCAACGGGTGATACACTCACGGAGGGTATCGGTTACTGAATGAGTGGCTATAACCTTATCGATCCAAACCTGTCCCATAAACTTCAAATGACTTGACGAGCGTCTGCATGCGTCACTTTCAACGGGCTCCCGTAACTGGAACTACAATTTTCGCTGGGGTCGATGGCAAGCGAGTTGGAGCTGAATTGATCTTGTCTAGATTGATCTTTCTAAGTCTTGGAATCCTATTGGGGCTGGGTAAAGCACCGTCAGTGGAGGCTCAGACACGCCCCATCGACACTGACATTGAGCCGACGCGTGTATTGACTGAGATTGCATCATCTTCGCGTGTAGGAGGACCTGGTTTTTTCCGGGTAGGGAATCGGACGCCTTTTCCCATCAGACTAGTTGTTTTGCTGCGGTCGGGAGACTACCTAGTCCAGCCAGAGCGGGCCTACTGGGACTTTGCGCCAGGCGAAGGGGGCCAAGGCGGGTTAGTTTTGAGTGTGGGAGAGGATCCACTGGAGCTCAGACCGGGTGATGTGGTAGTCGGCTTTGCTATCGATGGCACGGGCCAATATTGGGGACCTTGGGTGGTGGGTGAATCTCAGTATCCAGGATGGAACCCTAGACAGCAGGGATGGATCCTACCGTTTCCGGCTGAGCTTCTCGAATCAAACACAGCGAGCTTGGATGGAGGTCGCCAGGTCGCGGTGTTGCCTCTGGACTCAAACATAGTGGCCAGACCAGATGAGCCGATATCAGATGAGTCGATATCAGATGAGCCGATATCAGACGAGCCAGTTCAATTAGAATGGCCTCACCCTCAGAGTCGGACGGGCCCGTTGCGGGTAGGAAATCGGACCCCTCATCTTGTGCGCATGATTGTGGCCTTCCGGGGCGAGCGACCAGAGTCCTATCCTGCGGCAGTCCATTGGGACTTTTCCCCTGGAGAAGGAGGCAATGAGGGATTACCACTAAGTTTTGACTCAGGGCCAATTCAGCTGCAGCCTGGGGATATCACGATGGCGTTTTCAATGGATGGCTCCCGTCGATACTGGGGGCCCACGGTGGTGGGTGAGTCTTTATCACCGTTTTGGGATCCAGATCTCGCTCGATGGTCAACCATTTTGCAACCCTAGTCTTTGCCGCTATAGTCTTCGCTACCTTAGTCGTTTGGGATCATGCTGTACCGCCGATTCGGTCGCACAGAGCGGCAACTGTCAGTGTTTTCGTTGGGGACGATGCGATTAGTGCGCGGATCCCCAAAGATGTCGCAACGGATCCTGCAAACGGCTTGGGAGCAGGGGATCAATCATATTGAGACGGCTCAGGCCTACGGAGATAGTGAGGTTATGGTAGGTCGTCTGTTGCAAGAGATGGATCCAGGGACCCGGCAACAACTGACGGTGACCACGAAACTAGCAGCTTCTACGGATCCTGAGGAATGGCAATCCTCCTTTGAACGATCACGGCAGCGATTACAGATGGATACGATTGACTGTCTGGCGTTTCATGGCATTAATCGACCAGACCATCTTCAGAATGTGTTGAACTATGGCCTGCCTACTTTGCAGCGACTACAACAGAAGGGGCGGATCCGTCATCTCGGCTTTTCAACCCACGGATCCTTGGACTTGATTCTGGAGACCATTGCTACAGGTCAGTTTGATTTCATCTTTTTGCACTACTACTTTTTTAATCAGCGGAATGCCCCTGCGATAGCGGCCGCTATCGAAGAAGATATGGGCATTTTCATCATTTCACCGGCGGATAAGGGGGGGATGCTCTATCGGCCCTCACACAAGCTGCAGGAGCTCTGTCAGCCACTGAGTCCCCTCACGTTTGGCTATCAATTTCTATTCCAGGATCCTCGGATCCACACTCTGAGTGTTGGCCCTGAAACCCCTACTGAATTGCAGGAGGCCTTGGCGGCGCTGACGGCTTTTGAAGAATGGGAGACGCTAGGATCCCGTTTACCCACGCGTTTAGACCAGGCGGCTCGCCAGAGCTTAGGATCTAGTCGATGCGCCCAGTGTTTTGACTGTCTGCCCTGTCCTGAGTCTATTCCCATCCCGGATATCTTACGGTTACGCAATCTGGCTATCGCTTACGACATGACTGAGTACGGCCAGTATCGCTACAACATGTTGGGGCAAGCGGGTCACTGGTTCCCAGGTGTGAAGGGGAATGCGTGTACCGAGTGTGGAGATTGCTTGCCTCGCTGTCCGGAATCATTAGCAATCCCGGCACTCTTGGATGAGACGCACAAACTCTTGAATCAGAATCCGATCCGTCGGCTATGGGAATAGATCTCGCCTGTTGAAATGGTAGGGTATGTCAGGATCTGTTTAGAGGTGCATGATGAAAGCGGTACTTGGGTTACTAGCGCTCATGGTGGGACTTAGTCCGATGTCTGCTCAGGGTCAAGATTTAGCAGCGGGGCTAGTCCGAGTGGAGAGCACCTACAGTGTGGCTGAAACGGTTAGTCGATTTGAATCAGTTTTAGAAGAACGGGGATTAACGCTCTTCACTACCGTTGACCACGCGATGGGGGCGGAGAGTGTGGATTTGGAGTTACGTCCGACGCAATTGATTCTGTTTGGTAACCCTAGAGTGGGCACCCCGTTGATGCAGTGTCGCCAGAGCGTTGCGATTGATCTCCCTCAGAAGGCTTTAGTTTGGGAAGATGCTGAAGGATCCGTTTGGATTGGGTATAATGACCCGACCTATTTAGATACGCGTCATGATTTGGCTGGGTGTGAAGAGACCTTAGACATGGTGACTAGGGCGTTGAATTCATTGGCAGAGGCGGCTGCTCAATCGGAGTGATTTCTCAGGTCCGGGGTCCCCTGGGTTCAGGCTAGGTTCTGGGCACACAGGCCGAAAAAGGTCTTCAGGATCCCTAGCACAATCGACATCTCCCCAATTCCATGCAGCAGGGACTCATAGACCTCACCCACCACGGTTAGGGTGTAGAACTTCCAACCCTCTCCATTCGTGACAATGCCGTAGATGTCAAACTCATGGCCTAGTTGCCGATTGACCCACTGACATGCCTGCATCTCTACCAAACACTGGGCCGTCCCCTGTTCAAAATCATCTTTCTTAGCCTCGATCACGCACACAAAGGGGGCTTCAAGATAGGCCCGTCGCTCAGCTATCAAATAGTCGACAGTGCCACACACCGTTTCGCCTTCTAGTTAAGCCCCTTTCCAAACCTTGAGCCGATCAAATCCCTCTAAGCCTTCCTCACAGAGTGCATCAATCAGCAGGGGTTAAGACACCTCAAAACTCTCAAGATCAAACCGTTGCAGCCGTTGGAGTCGTTGTTGAAAGTAATCACTCAGAGGGACCGGCTCGGCGGCAATAGTCCACCGCTGCAAATTTTGAATGCCCAAGTGCTTAAAAGCTTCTTTGAAGGTGAAACTGGAAAAGCTGCGCCGGCGCGATGGAGTGGCTGTCATTACGGATCCTCTGGAAGCGCCTATCAAAATAGCAGTACCATACACCAGCTAGGCTGTTGCCACGGGATCTCCATCACCCCACAGTAGGTCTCCAGTTGACCATCCCAAGCCGGATCCTTCTGCCAATCTGACGGTAGGGGTGTTGCGGTCGTCGCGGATCCCATCGTTGCACTAGCGGAGATTTGAATCCAGGAGAGAGTGCCCTGATCCTGATTCCAGTGAATGTCACAGGCTGCTGGATCCGTGACCCCATGAACTCGTGCTAGGCGGGTATAACGGTCATCAATGCTTTCTGTCGGGTCGTAGTCAGAATCCTGACGCCAAGGCAGCCCCTCAGTGATGAACCCGTAGAACACATGATTGTGCACATCAACGCCCATGTTTTAACCTCCTAGCTCATGTGAATGGCCGCAACATGCCAGTGGGGTTCACGCCAAGGGATCCCCAGAATGGTACAGAATTGCTGGAGTTGACCGGACCATTCGGGGTGTACCGGGGGAGGCGTAAAGGATCCTTGGCTGAGCACTCGAATTTCAGAGGATAGAACAGCGGCATACGGGATGTAGAACTGGTTGAGCGGGCCATAACGATCAAGCTTGCAGTCGATCATCTCAAATAGGATCCCTTGGGATCGAGCGGTAAACCGTTGCGGCCACTCGGCAAAAGCTTCAGGACCCTCTGGCCAAGGGGCGCGATCGGGACACTCTGGGTAGTCAATCCCCCAGAACAACAGACCGATGGCACTACCGGGAGACGAATCCGTGGCTGGGGTGGACCTCTGAACTTGAGTTTTGATTTGCAGGCCCGTTTGCCACGTTGTGGGGGTGTGACCCGCTTGAGTGAGCTGGGTAACCGTTTCCAGGTGGGTGAGACCCAATGCCGCCCAGTCCTGAATTAAACGGGGGGTTAATCCAACATGGGTCCAGGTTTCAATTACTTCAGATGAGACTGTGTTAATCCAGGTTTGAGCTTGGTCAGGATCCTGGTGCCATTCCCGCCACTGCTTTGAGCTGCGGGGGGTAAATCCTGCCTCAGCCCAGGCCTGAGCTTGTTGGGGGGACAGATTTTCACCCGACCACAGGGCAGCGGTCATCGGATCTGAAAAACCAGCTTGCAACCATTGGGCGGCCACTTCGGGGTAGAAGCCTAGCTGTGACCACCCCATGATATCGGCCCGAGTTGCAAAACCGGCTTGTTGCCAACTGGCGAATGGATCCAAGTGGGGGGATCCGTCGGAACTGGCGTCGGGGGGAGTTGTGACAAATTCAGCGTAAAGCTCATCTAAATCGATATCGACCTTTGACAAACGCAACGCATCAGCATGGACGGCAGCGTCTTCAGCAGAGACATCCCCCCGATGAAGGTCAGTGGCTTGGGTAGGGGTGAACTGGTGGCAGGCGTAAGCATGGGCAGCAGCCGGATCCGTCAGTCCAGCCTGCATCCACGCCTGAGCGGTGACCGGATCAAACCCGAATGCATTCCAAGTGGCCGCGTCTAATGGGGGCATTCCTGTTTCTTCCCATAGAGGACGCAGGGCTTCCGGGATCCGCAAATCATGTAGAGTGGTGAGACCGCGCACTTGGCCCAGACGGGTGCCCAAATCGACCACAAACCCCTGGAGGGATCCTGGGATGGCCCGAGCGTGCCGCCGTAGACTACTCCCGAGTTCTCCTTCAAACGAATCACCACTGATGAACTGCATAAGGTAGGCATCGGCGCGGGCGGCAATCTGTTTGGCATGAGCTTCAGCCCGTTGAAATGTGGCCGGCTCCATGGGTTGACGGAGGTTATCAGCGGCCCGCTTACTGGTGTAGACCTGACCTCGGACGAGCTCACTTTGGAGAAAGACGGCTTCAACGAGGGTCCAGGCCAAGTCTCGACCAAACTCTGTTTTACTCTCGTTGAGGACCTCACGGGTGTGGTCAGCGGTCTTCATAATCAGATCCCCCAACACCTTGCCCAGATTCAGAACTTCTTGAGTGGGAGCGCTCAGTTGCTGGGTATTCGGATCCCGGACGCGAATCTGTTGATGGAAGACACACCGGATCCAGTGGTCAATGCGGTCGATGAGTTGTTGAATTTCAGTTTGCTGCTGCTGAGGATCCTCAAGCCCACCGTACTTTGTGCGAGCAATCCACAGAGCCTTCCAGCTGCGATAGCCGGTGTCGAGATAGGAGAACAGATGGACGGCATCCACAATCTCGGGGCTTATGTTTGCCATAGCTCAGCTCTCTTACTCCGGCACATCATGTCCAAGGTACACCATCCTCAGCTACGGTCTCTGATGGCATAGCTTCATCCTGACATAATCAGAGCGCTAGTAACCTATCTGTGTCTGCACCCAACGACGAAAGGCTCTCACTAAATCTGGAGCCGGATCCTGGTTTAAATCCAATCGCTGCTTACCTCTTCAGGAGAAGGGGCCATAATTTCCAGGGTGCCACGGTTGAACGTCAGTCTCAATCGCCGATCGCTCAATTCCTGGAGCAACGTTTCATAGGTTGACCAGCTGATGCCCGTCAAGTGAATGATCTCATGGGGAGGCCCTAGGGGGTGTATGACCATAGATATTATCCAGAGGAGTAAAGTTCACGACAGCTTGCTCGGTGCTTAGGATCCGTTGGCAGGATCCTATCCCCTCCCGTAGATTCAGGGATCCTATCCAACCTCAGGCCCAGATTAGTCAGCAGGATCCGATATTCCTCACAAGAGACTCAAGCCCCAGAGGGCCTAAGGGTTAAGCCCCAGCAGCTTCCTTGGCGGCATACATGACTTCGAGGGTGACCTCTTCAAACCCACGCTCGCGAGCAAACTTTTCTGTATTCCGCTTCACCTTATGACGGACAAACCCCGGCACTTTTCTCAACTCAGCGTTCGCATCAGCGGCCCACACCAAATCTGAGTCAGCCGTCAAGGATTTAGTCACCACTTCAGAGGTATCATGGCCCCCGAAAATTTCTAACAGGTGATCTTCCATACCCAATGTAAAGGAGTTGTAGACCAAATCTGCAATTTGATTGGTGCCCTCGTAGCCCACGAATGGCTTATATCCCAGTGGGAAGTCTTGAATGTGAACGGGAGCTGAAATCACACCACAGGGGGTATTCAACCGCTTACCCACATGCCGCTCCATCTGAGTGCCAAAAATGGCTGCAGGTTCGGCTTTGGCAATGGCATCCCCCACACGAGTATGGTCATCGGTCATGAGGATCTCATCACAGTACTCACCCACTTCTTGCTGGAACCACGCAGCGTCATAGGTGCAGTAGCTCCCCGCCCACACAACATGGATCCCCATTTCCCGTGCCAGGATTTTAGTGATCGCAGCAGCATGGGTGGAATCGCCAAAGACCACGGCTTTTTTGCCGGTGAGATTTTGACAGTCAATGGAGCGGGAAAACCAAGCGGCCTGGGAGACATAAAGGGTTTGATTTTCAATGTAGGGTTCGTAGTCGACGGGGGAGCCTTGGGTGTTGAGGATGGCTTGAATTTGACGGATGCAGCGAGCGGTTTCAATCACGCCCATCGGGGTAATCTCGACACAGGGCATGTCAAACTGCTCCTGTAAATACTGACCCGCCAGGGGGCCCAGCTCACGATAGGGAGCAATGTTAAACCAGGCTTGACCCAGTTTGTTCAAATCATGCACGGAGGCGCCTTCCGGCAGAACGAGGTTGACCTGGATCCCTAAGTCACCCATCAATGTTTTGAGCTCACGCAGATCATGCTGATTGTGGAACCCAAGTGAAGATACCCCCAGGATATTGCAGGACGGTACTGCTGTTTTGGCGGTTACGAGGGTGCCTGCTTTGCGAGCCTTCTCTGTGTAGAATTGAACGATTTGCTGGAGAGTGCGATCGGCCGCTTGTAATTCGTTGACACGGTAATGGTTCACATCCGCCAGCATCACATCCGCCTGACTGATCAACTGGGCCTGATCGACAAAGTGGTTCAAATCCTCTTGCAAAATGCTGGAGGTACACGTCGGTGTCAACACAATCAAATCGGGATGCTCTTCTTGATCCTTGCGGGTGATGTTGTTGACCACTTTCTCGTCGGAGCCGCGAGCTAGCACATGCCGGTCGACGACACTAGCGGTCACTGGGGTGAAATTGCGATCCCGCTCTAGCATCGAACGCATGACATTGAAGTAATCATCTCCCAATGGTGCATGCATAATGCTGTGAACGTTCTTAAATGAGCTGGCGACTCGTAACGTACCAATGTGGGCGGGACCGGCATACATCCAGTAGGCTAATTTCATGCGCTATCTCCAAGCAATCCGAGTCAGGTAAGTTGACTTCTGAATTCTAATCATGTGTGGAGAAAGTCACGGGTCTTGTACAAAGTCTTTAATGATTCCACGGTAACCGCTTAAGACAAGTTCATCAGGCAGACCGGGCGGAGCCAACCCCCTAGGCGGCGTGACATCTCTTTAAGGAATCAGTGCGTCATTCCCAGAGGCGATTGAGCTGGCCTTGGAATCGTGGCATTTGGCAGTAACCGGATCCACTTTGGCCAGGATCCCCGTCGGGTTTGGAGACTCGTCCAGTAGATTCCCCGTAGGCACAGAGAGGATCCCCACACCCGCAAAATGATTCCCACAGCGACCGAATCGGCCCGCCAGGATCCGAACCATCACCATCCTAGTCAATGAGGGGATCCTGGGTCTGATTCAGAGAGGGATCCTAACTGTCCTCTTCCGGAGCTTCTGCAGGATCCATGTCAATCTCCTCTGCAAGGCCCTCCAGATCCTCAACACCTTCCTCATTGGGGGCAGGATCTAGATCAGTGACCATCTCAACCGGTGGTTCATCCGGAGCCATAGACGCTGGCACCACAGTGACATCCACAATCGCATCATCGGAATCTAACCGCTGCACTCGTACCCCTGTGCCCATGCGTGATTGACAGGTAATCGCACTCGCCAACTGCCGCATTACAATTCCCCGACTCGTTGCCAACATCAACTGATCGTCCACATTCACAATCCGCAGCGCGGCCAGCTCATCCCCGTCGGCTCGAAACTTGGCTGCAATTACCCCTTTACCACCGCGATTCTGTGCCCGAAATTGCTCAATTGCTAGTCGCTTGCCGTACCCTCGCTTAGTCAATAGCAACACCCATGGATTGGCTAGATCGGATCCTTTGGCTTCCGCCGCCACAACCGTTTCAGCGCAGATAATATCCATACTCACTAACGCATCCTCTCCATTGAGGTTCATGGCCCGCACCCCGCGTGTTGCCCGTCCTAAAGGTCGTAATTGCTCGTGATCTGCTCTGAACCGAATCGCCAACCCCTGCCGTGTTGCCATAATCACATCATCACTCGCCCGCGCTCGCCGTACCCAACGCAACTGATCCGACTCCTCCAACGAAATTGCGATCAATCCATTCGAACGGACATTGGCAAACGCTGAGAGTGCGGTCTTCTTGATATACCCCTTGTTTGTGAGCATTACGAGATACTCATCATCCGTAAACTCACTCACATGAACGATGGAGGTAACTCGCTCTTCTCTTGAGATGGGCAACAACTGCACCACTGCCATGCCGCGCGCGGTCCGACTACCTTCGGCAATGTCGTAGCCTCTAACGGTGTAAACCACTCCCCGATCAGTAAAGAACAGGATCGTGTCAAGACTGCGGCAAGCAAAGAACTGCTCCACCACGTCATCTTCTTTCATCCGAGTACCTGCCTTTCCACGAGTCGCCCGCCCCTGCACTTGGAACTCCTCAATCCCCATCCGCTTGATATAGCCCTGTTTCGTGAGGAAGACGATAATCTCACGGTTTTCGATCAAATCCGCCGTGTTCAGTTCGGAATCATCCAGGCACAATTGTGACCGCCGAGGACTACTAAAGCGGGTCCGCAACTCCTCCAATTCCGTGTTGATGATCTCCAGAACTCGCTCTCGCCGCGCTAGAATATCCTGCAAATCTGCAATCTTGGCAACCAGATCATCGTGTTCAGCCTGGATTTTATCGGCCTCCAAGGCTGTCAACCGCCGCAACTGCATCTGTAGGATCCCATCTGACTGCGCCTGAGATAACCCAAACTCCTCCTGTAATTGCTCCCGAGCCGTAGCTGCATCCGCCGCTCCCCGAATCAACGCAATCACCCGGTCAATATTCCCCAACGCAATCAAAAAGCCTTGTAACAGATGGTCCCGTTCTTCCGCTTTCTGCAGTTCGTAGCGGGTCCGCCGTTCAACCACCTCTTCCCGGAAGTCCAGGAACACTTGCAAGGCTTCCTTCAACGTCAACAATCGCGGCTCATTCCCCACAATTGCCAACATATTCACCCCAAAATTACACTGGATTGGTGTCTGTTTATACAGGTTATTCAGGACGACTTGAGCGTAAGCATCCCGCTTCAATTCAATAACGATCCGCATCCCATCGCGGTCACTTTCATCACGGATATCCGCAATACCATCTAACCGCTTCTCATTCACCATTTCGGCAATTTTTTCAATTAAAGCGGCTTTATTCGTCTGATAGGGCAACTCCGTCACAATAATGGCATCTCGATCCGGACGGCCCCGCTGTTCAATGGTTTCAATCTGCGCCACCCCTCGCATCGTCACGGATCCGCGTCCCGTCGTATAGGCATCTCGGATCCCTGACTGCCCCATAATCAAAGCCCCTGTGGGAAAGTCTGGCGCTGGGATATGCTGCATTAACTCCAGACTGGTGAGCTCGGGATTTTGAATTAAGGCGATTAACCCGTTACACAATTCACCGAGATTATGGGGTGGAATATTGGTGGCCATCCCCACGGCAATCCCAGAGGATCCGTTCAACAGCAACTGGGGTGCGCGGGTGGGAAGAACTAACGGTTCCTGTTGGGATCCGTCGTAGTTATCCCCGAAATCAACGGTATTGGCATCAATATCCTGGAGCAGGGCCACCTGAGCAAATGCTGTTAATCGACTCTCGGTGTATCGCATGGCAGCAGGCGGATCGTTATCTACGGATCCGAAGTTCCCATGACCATCGATCAATCGCTCCCGCATCGAGAAGGGCTGTGCCATCCGGACCAGAGCATCGTAGACCGCCACATCGCCGTGAGGGTGATATTTACCGATCACATCCCCGACCACACGAGCACACTTCCGAAACGGACGGTCAAAGGCCAGACCCAATTCATGCATGGCATAAAGGATCCGGCGATGCACCGGTTTAAGGCCATCACGCGCATCCGGCAAGGCCCGCCCTACAATTACGCTCATGGCGTATTCGAGGTAGGACTGGGACATCTCCTGCTGGAGGTCAGTGGGAATAATGCGAATTGCGGAGTCTTGATCGCTCATGGGAAATGCCTGTAGTAAGCGCCAACGATCCCGGAGCTCAGGTCGGCTCAAGGACAGTCAGACTAGGTAAATGTGTCAATCAATTTTATCACTTCCCCCTGAGGTATCGGATCCTTGGAGGGCTTATGGGGCCTTGAACCGAGCCGTTTTCCAACGGGTGGGGAAATCCAGGATCCTGAGATCACTTTCCATGTTAGGGATCAAGTCCAGAGTCTCGAAGCTGTTGCCGTAATCTTTCAATTTCCTGCTCAGCCTGTTCAGCCCGTTTGTCAGCCTGTTCAGCCTCTCTGTTAGCTAGTTCAGCCTCCCTGCTAGCTAGTTCAGCACGTTCCATTGGGGTCGGGACTAATTCTCCTTCAGAGGTGATGTACCTCAACTGCTTGTCGACTACACCCAAGTAAAGCCCCAGTTGTTCGCTCCATCTCCAGCCTTGCTCGGTTGAGTTAATGGGTTGATACTGACTCCCTCGTAATCGAAAGCCTTGAAACTCTAGAGTCTCGGGGTGAAACCAAAAATACTCAGGGGTCTTGAAGGTGTTCTGGTATAACTCTTTCTTGGTGGTGTGATCCTCTTTAGCCGTGCTATCCGAGAGCAGTTCGATAATCAAGTTGGGATACTTGTAGTCTTCTTTCCAAAGCATCCAACTGCCACGGGGGCGGGGATTGACGCCTAACACAACAAAGAGGTCAGGTCCCCTCATCTTTTCAGTGATCTTCTCATTGGGGCTAAAAAAGATAGTTGAGTTGCCGGTAATGTAGGCATCAGTGCGGTCCCGCCACCACCAGCGGAGGCAGGCAATTAAAAGATACAGTTGATCTCGGTGCGTATCATTTTCCATGGGAGGTTCAATACTTTCCCAATCATCGCGAATACTCTGATGTGCACGTGTATCTAGTATTGACGTCATGGTGCCAAACAGTGGAACTGTGCTTTAAGTATAGCGAGTTTGAAAGAAATGGTTGTGACCCAATTTGAAGGATCCGATCTGCTGAACTGGATCCACAGAGGAAGGGCGTTACTATGAAAGCGACATAGCTATCAACGACAGAGCTAAGACAAAGCTGTTGCTGAGATGTACAACGTAACATCTACTGATTGAGCAACTGCCACAGGGGAGGGGCTAGGACCAAACCAGCCACACCCACCGCAACTAGTGCTGTTACCAAGACTGCAGCTGCTCCACAATCTTTTGCAATCTTAGCTAGCAGATGATAGTGACTACCAACCGCTAAATCTACAGCAGCTTCCAATGCGGTGTTAACCAGTTCCATCGCCATGACGAGTCCACACGTCAAGCAAATCAAGGCGAGCTCTACACCCGACAACCGCAGCATTACCCCTAACCCAATTGCAAACACGGCTAGGGCTGTATGGATCCTGAAATTTCGCTGAGTCCGAAACGCGTAGCCCAAACCCATTCCAGCATATTGAAAGCTCTTGATTAAGTTCGTTGCGACTCGCCAAGAGGAGGGGCGAACCTTTGTCTCTTGGGGAATCTCTGATGCCTGAGACTCTGAGCCAGCATGCAGATCATGGGGGACCGATTCAGTGGTGTCACCTCTGGTCTCAGATCTAGCAACAGAAGCATACCGATCAAGTGGGCGAGGATCCTGCTGGGCTCGGGCTGTCATACATGACCTCCGGATAGATGGATAGCCTCAAGGAGGCGGTACTGCTCAGCCAACATGCGCTCCAGGGCCTCATCGTCTGGGTGATCCCAACCTAACAGATGTAATAGACCATGGACAGCCAGCCAGGCTAGCTCTCGGGTCAGGGAATGGTCTCGGTCATGGGCTTGGCGGATCGCCGTTGGCACTGAGATCACAATGTCTCCGAGGATAGTAACATCACTCTCCATTAGGATCCTGGGGGGTAAAGGCGTCTCCTGAACCGCGAAGGCTAGAACATCGGTTGGCGCATCAACGTCACGGTATCGGGCATTGAGGGACTGAATGTGCGCATCCGAGGTTAGGCAGAGTGAGACTTCCACCTCCACAGATCCGTCCAATCCAAGGGTCTTGAGCCAGACCTCAAACCAAGCCCGCCATAGCGCCTCAGAAATCGGTCCCTCAACGTCCTGTTGCACATAAAACTCTAGTGCCACTACCGTTATCTCAGTAAAAAAGCAGAGACCACAGAGCTAGACCATCTCGTCAAAGCTAAACCGCCATTAGGCTAAGCCTGACAGATGACTAGCCCCGTCTTACTGCATACTTTAAGCCCTTGTTACGAATTTGGCTTGCGAGCAATCCAATAGTGGCTCATGTAATAGGTCCTTTCTGTGACCATCTCCAACCCAGCAGTCTGGATCCGTTGGCTCAAATCATCACGAACATAATCTCGGTAGTACGGTTCGTGGAACAGACGGGGAAACCCTTCCATCGCAGGCAAGAATTCAGGGGAATCAGCAATCTGGATCGAATCGGCAATGACGAATAGGCCGCCTGGTTTTAATACACGGCTAACCTCATTAATAGTCGCTTGCCGGGCGCGCTTGGGTAACTCGTGGAACAGAAACACACAGCTCACGGCATCAAATAACTGATCTGCATAGGGCAACGTTTCCGCATTGGCCTGCACTAACTGAGGCAGTTCACCAGGGATCCGGCTCAACAGCTCATTCGCCCGCCGCAAGTAGGCTGGGGATAGATCAACACCATAGAGATGGGCCTGAGGGAACGAGGCGCGCAGTAGTTCCAGTACATTACCAATGCCTGTTGCGACATCTAGGATCCGGGGATACTTAAGGTTACGGGTTGAAAAGTGCTCCTGTAAAGGCTGCAGGATCCGGCGACGCATTGGAGCTGCCATACCGGCGAAGAGCAGTTCCACTTGCAAGTCGTAAAGCACAGCGGATTGATCAGACAAGTAACCATCCGTCTGATAGTGGAAGTTCTGGAGGTAATACTTGGGATAGGGCTTAGTATCAATCGACTCACCAAAGTGATGAAGTTCTTTTTTCTGGGCCCGGTAACTAGATAGAGGGAGATCTAGCCAGTACTGGGGGTAGGTCGCCAAGTAGTCTGCCCAAGGATGATTAAACAGTAGAGAAGTAGGGTAGACGCCTGCCGCTGCATCGGCCCAGTCCTCTCTAAGTAGTAAGTCATAGCGTTCAGCTAGGAGCCTCACCATGTCAGGATTCGATATCGAGGGGGGTGATGGATCCGGTGTTGGCCAGGACCCAGCAGTGAGCTGATCAACAGTAGACAACGTTGTCTTTATCAGTTCAAACAAGCGAAAGGATGCTAGGCGAGTGGAAAGGCTGACGGAACTGAAGCCCCATTGTTGGAAGCGATAGAGCGTTTCAGTCCAGCTGGTGGGGTTAAGCAAGGGGGTAGACTGCATTGGCTTATTAGGTGCTAATTAGTGCAAGTGTAAACATTTGTTATGTGATAACTCAGCTGGGCGCGCGAGGGCAACTCACCCTGTTTTGTCCACTATCTCATCTCGGCCTCAAGGAGCCTGACATGGAGGAAAGCGGTGCTGTGTTGGATTCTGAGTCATACCAACAGCTGAAAACAGGACGAACCGCCCTAGAGCTCTATCAGTTCGGGGGAGGTTTCTGGTATGGTGCCTATGAGTCTACTGAGATCCATGTTAGGGATCGCGGTTCGGTGCTTAACTAATAGCTGGGATAGATCCGGTGCTAGCGTAGCGGTCTTGAGCTATACCCTTGACAGGTGGCTCAGGGAGTACCTTGTAGTTGAGCGGATGTGTCTCGATTCAGATTGATGGAGGGTGAGAGTGTGGCATCCAAGTCCGTATTGGTAATCGACGATAGTATCATGATCCGTAAGATGGTCGCTAGTATTCTAGCGGATCAGTTCGAGGTACTTGAAGCTAAAGATGGCATCATGGGTCTGGAAGCAGCCCGCCGACACCATCCTGATCTGATCCTACTGGACTTCGTGATGCCCAAGATGGATGGGTACGACACGATGCAAGCGATTCGACGCGAAGATGATCTACGCAACACACCTATCATCATGATGTCGGGGCTGAAAGAGCAAGTAACGGCCCGAATCCCAGAACCGTTCGTCGGGTTTGACTTCATTGAGAAGCCGTTTGAATCCGAGGTGTTGCTCGATCGGATCCAGAAGACCCTCCAGCTGGGACCGACAGTAGAGGTGGACGGGGCTGAGCCCAATATTCAACTGGTGCTCAATAAAGTGGCCTCACTAGAAACGCTGCTGGTTCAAGGTCTCGAAAACTTGATTCAGCGGGAAGTGGTGAGTCGGATGACCAGTTTCGCTCACCAAATCGATCGACAGGAAGACACTATTAATGACATTGGTGAGAAATTAGACCGGATCCTGCAGGAAATTGAACGACAGAATCGTGGTCTAGCCATCATTGCGAATGAGCTCAAGCAGCTAAAGAGCCGGTAAACTAGGATCCTTGCACTGCAACGAGGTTTAGCATGGCAATGGTGCCAAAGGCGTACCGCCACTTAGATGCGATTACCGCGTTTTTTGTCGCGGTCTTACTGATATCAAATGTTGCTTCGACTAAGCTGGTCACCTTTGGCCCTCTAACATTTGACGGCGGAACGTTGCTATTTCCCTTGAGCTATATCTTTGGGGACATCCTCACCGAGGTCTATGGCTATCAACGATCACGTAAGGTGATTTGGCTCGGGTTCTTCTCAACCTTAGTGATGGCTTTAACCTTTATTGTGGTCGGTGCACTACCGGCAGCAGGAGATTGGCCTCATCAAGTGGCTTATGAACAGATTCTCGGCCTAACACCTCGGATTGTTGTAGGTAGCCTAATTGCCTACTTTGCTGGCGAATTCTCGAACTCGTTTATTCTAGCCAAGTTAAAAATTTTAACTCAAGGGCGTTGGCTGTGGATCCGGACGATTAGTTCAACGTTAGTGGGCCAACTGGTAGATACAGCCTTATTTGTTGTGATCGCGTTTACAGGTATGATGCCTACGCCGGTACTAGTAGCAGTTATTGTGTCCAATTATATCTTCAAATGTGCGGTCGAGATCCTGTTTACCCCCATTACCTATTGGGTCACAGGTTGGCTGAAGCAGCAGGAGCAGGAAGATGTGTATGATACAGACACAGACTTCAATCCATTCCAGCTATTCCGTGCAAGCTAAGTATGGATGTGCAGAACCTACGGCGATTGATTGCCCAGGGTGAGCATCATGCTGTGGAATTCAAGCGACACTTACCGACACCGTTAAAGGCGGCTCGCTCAGTTACTGCTCTAGCTAATTCAGCGGGCGGATCCTTACTGGTTGGGGTTGAAGATGATGGTCAGATTAGTGGTCTTTCGGATCCAGAAGCGACTCTCCAGCTGATTGCGGAGGCCTGCCACTACATCGATCCACCTCTAGAGCTGAACATACTGCAAATACCTGTGTACGGATCCACTGTCATCGTTATTCAAATCCCAGATTCCCCTGCTAAGCCACATTATGTGCCCTCGCCTGCCGGTGACGCTCTGGTCTATGTGCGGGCTGGATCCTCAACTCAACCAGCAGGGCCTAGCCTCATCAAGCAATTAAAATCTCGTGTCATTGAAGAGTCATCTGAGATTGAGCTCACTCCCCTCGAGCAGGCTCTCCTTGAGTATCTGAGTGACCAGACCCGGATCACCTTGAAGCAGTACAGTCAGCTAATGAACATTTCGGAACGACGCGCGCGACGGATCCTAGTTAGGCTAGTTGAGGGTGGTCTCCTGAACGGGTTTGAACATGAACGAGAGACCTTTTACACGCTGAATCGTCAGCCAGGATCCTGACTAATCTAGGCTCTCTTGTCATAGGATAAATGGTGTTGACTTATCAACCTTCGTCCTAAAAGTGTGATGTTAAGCAGTCAGTGCCCACTAATCAGTAGGACCCACGTTTTCGGGGCAAATCACGGATCCAGACCCTGCTAAATTATCTTCAACCGGTGGCAGACCTTGTCTGAAGTTATCATCGATGATGGCTGTGCAGATATTCAACGTGCTACCTGGAGCGAGGAAACCACCCCCCCCTGAATTAAGTGCAATGTTACCGGTAACTACACTGCCATTGGTCAGACTAAGGGCCGTTGAGGATTGTAGGAAGAACCCACTCCCCGATTCAGCCGTATTGCTGGTAATGTCAACGTCGTTAAATCCAGCGGATCCGGACTCCAAATGCAGCCCACCGCCGCCACCCGAGGATCCAGATGAGATGTTACTGGCTAGATCACTAGATGTTACCGTTAGCGTCGGACCATTGTGACTTAATCCCCCGCCGTAGCTAGAGCCCAAGAAAAATGGAGAAGCCACCGTGTTACTCGATAGAGTGGATCCTTCAATCACAAGATTAGCCTGGGTATTTCGGATCCCGCCTCCTCGACTGATCGCTTGATTCCCCGTCACAGTACTAGTGTTAACTGCTATCAGGCCTTGAACGTTGTAGAGGCCACCTCCTTCATCCTGGGCAGTATTAGATTGTACATTGGTGTTGTTCAGCGTCAGACTTGTAAAGGGTCCAACATTCGCTAACCCTCCCCCATTCGCATCAGCACGATTACTGGATACCGTTGCTCCCGTGACTGTGACTTGACCTAAGTCGGAGAATAAGCCACCACCTTGGCCATTAGCTGTGTTAGCTGAAATTTGGGATCCGGTCACGGTCAGGGTTGCGCCCAAATTAGCAATACCACCACCGTTGCGGCTAGCTGTGTTGTCATCGATAACGCCGCTGGTCACCGTGATCGTCCCTGCTTCAATCGCTAGACCCCCACCATCGAGTTGAGCTCTGTTACTGATGATGCGGCTGCCACTCGCCAAGGCCACAGATCCATTCACGGTAAGGATCCCTCCGCCATTACCCACTGTGGCCCGGTTACTTTGAATTTGACTGGTATCTCGTAGCGTCACCACAGTCGTGCCATTCGTGAGTGATTCCAGCTGACTGAAGAGCCCGCCTCCTTCCAGGGCTTGATTGGCGTCAATTTCAGAACTGTTATTCAAGGTAATGATGCTATCGATACTGAAGAGCCCGCCCCCATTGCCTAACGCTTGATTACTCGCAATCCGACTGCTGCCGTTGAGGGTTATGGATCCATTATCAAGGAAAACCCCGCCGCCATGATCTTGACTGGTGTTGTTCCGGACTTCTGTTGTATCGTTTATCGTCACAGGTGAGCGAATGGCCGTGATGCCAGCTCCTGTCTCAGAACGGTTAGACCGGATTTCGCTGTCGCCGGAAATAGTGAGAGTCCCGTCAGCGACGTAAACACCGCCCCCTTCACCTGTGATGTCATTCTGGAAGTTACGAATCTCCCCATTGGTGACATTGGTGTTGGTCAAGGTCACGGATCCATTACGCGCGAAAATACCTGCTCCCCGTCGAGTGGCATCGTTATTATCTACCTCTCCATCGTTGAACGTCAGGGATCCGTTGAGAACGAAGAGACCACCACCATCGCCAGAGTCATTGGAGCTAGCTGTACTGCCACCCGATAAGGCCACTGCTCCAGCATTCAAGTAGACCCCGCCGCCTTCAGCATCACTCACATTGCCATTGATGTTGACATTAGATAGCGTGCTTGTCCCCGCTGGCCCTCCAAGTGTTTCAAACGTATTGTAAAGACCACCGCCGGTGTCCGCTGTATTGGAATTGATGGTTAATCCACTGATGGTCAGGGTCCCCGCATTGAAAACTCCACCCCCCAGAGATGCCACATTCTCATCAATGGAAGAGTTGAAAAGTGTATCAGTGACTTGCAGCGTCAGCGTGGCATTTTCTCCGTTAAAGACACCGCCTCCGGATCCGTTGCCCGTATTGTTATCAATAATGACGTAACCGTCGATCTCTGCCAAAGCATTGCGGTCATTGAATAAACCGCCGCCTTGAGTCCCGCTATTGTTGCGCAAAATCAGGTTGGTTGCTCTAAGAGTATTGGCATTGAAAATAGCACCACCTAAATCCCCTGAATTCCCCCCCGTGATGCTTATATCGGAGAGAGAGAGGAATCCATCTTGGAAGATTTCAAAGGCTCGGTCGTTAGCACCAGTAGCATCGATAACAGTGGGTGAAAAGATATTTGTGCTGCCTGTAATTGTAATATCAGCTCGAATATCGAGATCTCCCTGTGCTGCGTCTGTGTCAGCTCCTGGAATCGTCAGTGAATAGGTCCCTGGTCCCAGGTCGAAGGTAAAGGATCCACCCAATGCATTCGCTTCCATCACCGCCGCTCGCAGTGTACAAAGCGATGTTGACGTGGCACACACTCCATCGCCTGGATTAGCATCAGCGCCGTCAGCTGTGGAGTTTACTGTTAGAGAGAGTTCTGTCGTTACAATGTCATTCGGTGTATTGCCTGTGACCTGGCTAGACGTCATGCCAATAGGGGTTCCATCGACAGCCACAACACCTTCATTGAAAAGCCCGCCGCCATTCTCTGTGGCAACGTTGCTCGGTCCGACTACCGCTGTCCCGTTGATATTTAGGAGCCCGCTAGCTGCGTTGTAGACGCCTCCCCCTTCTGATGCACTAGTATTTTGGGTGATGGCCGTTCCGTTCTCCAGCGTAGCCGTGCCGCTATTAAATAATCCACCTCCATCCCCATTAGCACTGTTGGTTTGGACGCTCACAGATGTCAATGTCAAGGATCCAGCATTACGCAGTCCACCTCCATCGGTAGTGGCAGATCCATTCACGACGCTGACATTTTGAAGGGTGAGAGATCCGTTCGACAAGACATCAAAGACTCGGTCGCTCCCGTTGCCATCAATGGTAGGAGTCCCGGATCCCATAATCGTAATCGGGGTCCGAATATCTAAATCCCCTGTAACGGATCCATCTTCATCAGCCCCGGTCTGAGTCAATGGATAGGATCCCGCCGGTACCGTGATCATGGTCGCGTCAGGGAATGCATTCGCCTCCATTACTGCGGCTCGCAGTGAACAAGTCCCAGCCACGGTAAAACACAACCCATCTCCCGGATCCGTGTCGACTCCATCATTGAAGTCATTGACAGTAAAGCCTGGCTCAACCTCCAAACTAGCCGTCAAAGAGTAGAAATGGCGGATGGAATTGTTGGAGAAAACCCGAATGAAGTAGGTCCCAGGTGCAATGGATCCTTGAATTTGAATTGTACGGCGGAAACCATCATTAACAGTTGTGGCGAGATCAGGGCCATCTGTGATGGATCCATCATTAGCAACAGTGACAATCGGAGTTTCATTGGCGTCCAAGAGCTCAAGACCCGCGAACGGAGCCCGACTGATCGAGGCAATAAGGTTCAACTCAGAGGTGTTGGGCGCAATGAAGCGATAGTAGTCTTGGGTATCAAATCGACTAACGTTATCTTGTAGGAACTCAACATTGGCAGATAAGAGATCAAAGTCGAATGCTGTTGCTGCCGTTTCACCAGGATCTGGAAACACAAGTGCTGTCGGTTCTTCATTGGCCTCTAGCCCTAGGTCTGGGTTCACCGGGTTGGGCACACTAGCTGTGGGAGCAGAGGATGAACAGCCAACGAGTGCTAGCAAACCTGCAACAAATCCAAGCCGAGAAACGCTATCCCACTGCATAGAGGCCTCCTATTTTGACGCTCAAAGTTGATGGCTCGTGATGGTCCCGTTCAGAAATAACTGTGCTCGTATCGAATGGATCCAGTGTTTTTAGCCCGAGGCAGCAATGGATCCGGGCCTAATGAACAGTCACCACTGAGCATAAACGAAGCTGTCAAAATTGCATGTTTGCTGGCCTACACCTAGGTGGCTCATCCGGGTATAGAGTAACCTGGTCGCCCCTAATCATCAGTATGTTCCGCAATACGTCTAGTTTGGTTCTAGGTTGGTTTGTCCAAGCCTCTTACCGGATCCTAATGAGATCAGGGGTTGGGCTGTTGACGAGGGTTTTGAACCCTAACTGTAAAATGAAATCAGATCGTCTAGCTTGATCTCTTCTTCCCATAACTCGCGTTCGGATAGTGTTGTCTCATCCCATCCCTTTGGATTGGAGACTGGAGCTGATGCTGCTTTGAAATTTACTTGTGTAGGTCGACTTTTTAACATGCAGAGGGCTTCGTGTTTGCGTTCAGGGGCTAGTGTTTCTAGGAAAAATCAACGGTTTCTTGTGTAACCCAGTCACGAGACGCTAACACTTCTCCAAACCGCATCCCCGTTGCATCTTGGTCATATCGAGCCACTTTAGCTTGCGCGGAACTGATTAAGCCAGCTTGACGCAACACTTCACCAATTAGCACTCCCATGATGGCCCTAGCATTAGGTCCAGGATCCCGATGACACCCTGACTGTCTGCTGCTATGCCTGAGATAAACATATGCTGTTGCCAAATGGGCTTTAATTAAACTTTGACCTAATTTTGGCACGATACTCGACAGGGCTCGGAAAAGCTTGCTAAAATCGCTTGGCTATTGAGTTAATGACAGTTGGCTATTAAGTCAATGGCAGTAATGGGTTGGTAGCTCAGCGGTAGAGCATTCGGCTTTTAACCGATTGGTCCAGGGTTCGAATCCCTGCCAACCCACTCTAATCTAGGCATAACAACTAGGCATAACAACTAGGCATAACGGGGATTGAGGTGTAACGAATTACCTAATTGGGCCATGTTGTTGTGGTTGATACAGTAGCGTGGAAAAAGCCTTTGCAATCGGCAGGATCCGGCTATGACCTCAACAGCGTTACCTTTCATTCCCTCAGGATCTCCCGCTCATATTTGCCCATTTGATCAAGCTTGTAATTATCTCAATGCGGCAGCTCGGGCCTTGAAGATGGACCCGAATATATTAGCTATCCTAAGTACGCCTCGCAAAGTCGTCACCGTTGCTGTTCCCGTCAAACTTGATAACGGCCAGGTGCAGGTACTAGCAGGGCATCGAGTTCAACACTGCAACGTTTTGGGTCCTTACAAAGGGGGAACCCGCTACCATCCCGCTGTCGATCTTAAAGAAGTCTCCGCCCTGGCCATGCTGATGACCTGGAAGTGTGCTTTGCTAGGGATCCCTTACGGTGGTGCTAAGGGAGGGATTCCGATTGATCCGCGCCAGTACAGTGTGGGTGAACTTGAGCGCCTAACTCGCCGGTATACCTCTGAGTTGATTAAAGATATTGGACCCTCTGTCGATATTCCTGCTCCTGATATGGGCACCTCCTCCCGCGAGATGGCTTGGATGATGGACACCTATTCTATGAATATGGGGCAGGCGGTGTTGGGTTCAGTCACCGGGAAACCCCTATCGGTTGGCGGATCCGAGGGGCGCAATCAAGCAACAGGTCGAGGTGTCATGCTGATTGTGCGAGAAGCACTAGCCTCTCAGGGACGATCTCTGACGGGAGCGACGATCGCTATTCAGGGATTTGGGAATGTTGGAGCTGCGGCAGCTTATCTTCTCCACCAGGCTGGAGCTAACGTGATCGCGGTATCGGGAGGATCCGGAGGAATCTATGATCCCAACGGTCTCGATATCCCCGCTGTGCAGGCGTATGCAGCTCGTAACCAGCGCCGTTTAGCTGGATTCCCAGGATCCTCCCCCATCTCGAATGCTGACCTGTTGGTGCTACCTTGCGATGTTCTGATCCCAGCTGCCCTGGAAAACCAAGTGACAGAAGACAATGCCGCACAGATCAGGGCGCAATGGATTGCGGAAGCCGCTAATGGACCTGTTTCACTGGCGGCCGATCGGATCCTGACGGAGCGAGGGGTGACGATCTTGCCGGATATTCTGACGAATGCCGGTGGCGTCGTGGTGAGTTACCTAGAGTGGGTGCAAGGTTTGTCCTATCTCTTCTGGAATGAGGAGCGGGTGAACCAAGAACTCGAACACTTGATGGTGCAAGCCTATCAGAGGGTTGAAGCCGCCGCACAAGCTCAAGGTATTTCGTTGCGCCTAGCGGCCTACACCCTAGGAGTGGGACGGGTGGCTCAAGCGTTACTGGATCGGGGGCTATACCCCTAGTATGGCCCAGACCATTGAAGCGAGTTTCAAGACCTGACATTGAAAACTTTCTTAACATCGATCTTGAGAAATCGTTAGGATCCTGGGTGAATAGTCTCGCTGGAGTTCTAACTGTGTCAGGGTTATAGTTAAAGCCCATCCATGTTGAACATTACACCGTGAGGGTAGCTGCATGACGACTTTTTTCGAGCGATATAAGGTGAGCTGTACCTTGTCCTACGGAGATATCTACGGTCAAGTCATTATCTGGTTGGCAGTCATCTTTGCCAGTTTGGCCTCAGCCTTGGCCCTAATGAGCAGCCCAATCTATGCCTTTCTGACAGTAGGCCTCATCTTGGTGATCTCTCTCCCTTTCCTGCTGTTTTCGTTTGTCACCACTCTGTTGAATCACATTGAGTTTGTTGCCAATCCTCAAGAGACTCCCGCAGGAGCTGTCTCAGCTGTTCGATAAGGATCCTTGCCCTCGGGGTGGACGAGTTGTTCATCCCGCAATGATCATCATGCTAGCTTCAGGGTCTCGTAGGACATGGGTTTGAACTAATGAGTTATGGGATCCTAGCCTGTTGAAAAATGCCACTGACGCCCAAGGCTCATCCGGGAAATAGAGGATCTACAAAGTGGCTTGTAGTGACGCATGGTATCGCTGAAGTGACACTTTTCGGATAGCTTGCCCTTCAATCAGTTCACATTAATTGTCGACTATAGCCAGAGTTAAAACTCTGTGATCGTAAGCGAGGAGATGTTAGCCATTGTTATCCACCAATCTGCGACATTGTGCGACTGTAGGATCCTTGAATCCCCTTCTCTCGTAGTTTGAAATTAATGTCGGGTTTCAGCTCAAGTAGTGTGCGAACCTGATGCTGCATAGCGGCGGCAGAGGATCCTTGACGTAATCGAGACCGCAAGTCTACCTGTTCAGACTCATTTAATAGGCATGGACGTAACCAGCCATCGGCGGACAGGCGCATCCGATTACAACGATCACAGAAGCACTCGGACATCTGACTAATAAATCCGACAGTGCCTTGAGCGCCAGGAATTTGAAACACATCCGCTGGGCCATTACCTAAAATGGATCCTTCACCTAACCCAAATCGGGACCGGAGACGCTGACGGAGGGTTTCGGAGGGGATCCATCCTCTATCCGAAAAGAGAGGTTCATTACCAATGGGCATAAATTCAATGAAGCGGATATGCCATTGTCGATCAATGGAAAGAGCGGCGAGGTCTTCAACTTCATGATCGTTGATCCCCGGCATAACGACGACATTCAACTTCAGTGGATTAAACCCTACCTCATACGCCGCTTGAATACCTTGCCAGACCCGTTGCCACAGGTTTTGGCCAGTGATGACTTTGAACGTATCCGCATTCAATGAGTCTAGACTGATATTAATCCGGCGAAGTCCAGCATCGTAGAGGGCTTGGGCTTTGGGCGCCAGATTAAAGGCATTAGTGGTCATGGCGAGATCTTCAAGACCCGGCAGCTGACTGATGGCATGAACTAGGTTGACAACGTCGGGCCGTAGCAAGGGCTCTCCACCAGTGAGTCTGACTCGTGTCATGCCCAGAGGCATAAACACATCCCGTAGTAGTGTCACAATTTCGCTGTCGCTGAGACGATCCTGTGAGGCTAGCCACTGAATCTCGCTGTCGGTAGGCATACAGTACTGACATCGAAAGTTACACCGATCGATAAGACTGACGCGAAGATAGTTAACAAGCATAGCCAATATCAGGATCCGTTGCGGGTTTCTTCATTCTATCCCTAGCATTCAGACCTGCTGTCGATTGAGTCGCTCCAAAGACAAGAAGCTATCTCAGTCGCCCCGTCACTCATCTACCCAGTTTTCGATTGGCTACAGTCCCCTCTTGAATTACACCCATTTCGATTCCAACGACTCAGTTATCCTTGTTGACGGGATCATTGCGACCTTCTACTGCAAGGGTCTCACTTTTTCCGACAATACTCTCTGTGTTGGACCACTCAACTCTCGTTTTCAGGTGTTCAGGTGACATCAATAACGGCTATGTTCTCACTTTTGATCACTTGGATGTCGGTTTGGACCACTCGGGTGTCGGCTTGGGCTGCTCAGGTGTCAGTTTGGACCACTCGGATGTCGGTTTGGACCACTCAGATGTCAGTTTTGACAACTCGGATGTAAGTTTGGAACTCTAGGATGTCTGTTTGGACAGATCGGATGTCAGTTTAGCGCTATCGGAT
>CAYUEE010000021.1:0-44030 GCA_964443615.1 uncultured bacterium
GAGCGGCGGCCTTGCAATCCGTGAGGCCAATCTAGCGGAGATGCTGTTGCCTGCTGCGTTTGCCATGGTTACAGGGATCCTTATTGTGTTTATCGGGCGCTACACATTGGCTATTCTACCGAACGTCAAAACCGAGGATGCTATTGCGACTGCGGGCTTGTTTGGCGCAGTGAGTGGTTCGACCCTCGCCGCCGCCCTAACTCTACTAGAAGCGCAAGGCATTGAATATGAGGCTTGGGCTGCTGCCCTCTACCCCTTTATGGACATCCCTGCACTTGTGACTGCGATCGTCTTGGCTACCCTTCATCTCAACGGGCCGCGCGATACTGCAGACGAGCACCTCAAGCAGGAACCTCTCAGGATGAAGGAGTCTCTCAGCGAGCAGGGCAGTACTGCAGTTGCCTATCTCACTAAACAGCGTGGTGCCCCAGTTAAACGGGTCAGAATATGGCCCATCGTGCAGGAAAGCCTCCAAGGTCCTGCTCTGTCGGCATTACTGCTTGGCATGGCTCTAGGTCTGCTAACTCAACCAGACAGTGTCTACGAGAGCTTCTTCAATCCCCTCTTCCGAGGTCTGCTTTCGGTACTGATGCTAGTCATGGGGATGGAGGCTTGGGCAAGACTCGGTGAGTTGCGCAAGGTCGCCCAGTGGTACGCCGTATATGCCTTTGTTGCACCTTTGCTGCATGGGTTCATTGCTTTTGGTCTCGGTATGATTGCCCATGTCACCACAGGATTCAGCCCAGGCGGTGTCGTGATCCTGGCTGTCATCGCCTGCTCCAGTTCAGATATCTCAGGACCACCCACCTTACGAGCTGGGATCCCCTCAGCCAATCCCTCCGCTTACATAGGTTCATCCACAGCCGTTGGCACACCAGTTGCAATTGCCTTAGGAATACCACTCTACATCGTGCTCGCCCAGGCGTTGATGGGCAATTGATCCAGCACAGGTCGCGGTCCCTTGGTGCCCTAGCCCGACTATAGTCCAGAATCTAGATCGCTTCCCCTCATACCCTTTACATACTTTTGAGTGCTATGAAACCCTTATCTGCCAACCCGTCTTCTCGTTGGGGTAACTGGTTTAATGGAACCTACGTTGTTCGGTTTCTGGAACTAGTACAGGACTTAATTGTGATTTCGTTGTGTATTGGCCTGTTTAGCTTCATGGTGATGCAATTGCGGGAGATGTTTCTGTCGCTGTTACCCCCTTTGGACTTTCCTCGGGTTACTTCCGACATTTTATTCCTGCTCATTCTAGTGGAATTGTTTCGATTGCTGATTATTTACTTGCAGGAGCATCGTGTTTCAATTGGAGTTGCAGTGGAAGTCTCGATTGTATCGGTACTGCGAGAAATCATTGTCCGAGGCATTTTGGAAACTCCTTGGGTGCAAGTTATGGCGGCCTGCTCTTTTCTTGTTGTACTGGGAGGTCTACTGGTTGTCCGGGCTTGGATCCCACCAACTTTTGATGGTGTTAACCCAGAGCAGGAGGTGTCACGCCGCCACCGGATGCGCTTTGCTCAAGCATTGGCTGAAAGTGACAGCAGATCAGATACTCAATCATTTCAACTTTGAATTAGGTCAGCCATGATGATACCTGCTTTCATCATGTGGCAGTCTAAACTTTTACCAGTCTGGTCAGGGTATCTTGAAACGCTTTAACGTTAGGGATATGTGTCAGGGGGACAGATGATTAAACATGCGAAGCGGGCATACCTCAAACGACAGCGGACGAAACGGATCCGTCCTGTTCATGTATCACTCAAGTGTCTACGCCATCTGCATCCCCAATCCCCCAGACTCCAGACAGTATTGCGTTTACAAGCCTTTCCCAACCGCCTTCGTCGTACCTTGCACTTGACCTCTCGGGACTCTTATCTTTCTTCGGACAGGTTATATCTAGAACTCCATCAGCGCCTCGCACCCTACTATTCCGAAGGATCCTGGTGGCAGGAGCTTTTCAAAATTAGCGGGCTGATCCTCTTTGGGCTCTTCCTTTTGACTCCTCTGTTGTCCCGGCTCTCCATCACCCCTCAGGATCCAGACTGTTTCAAATCCTTGTCTTGTTCCTTTCCCCATCTTCAACAAGGATCCTCAGATGACCCTCAACCAGGATCCATCTAGCACTTCATATCTGACAGTATTTCAAGAGAACTAACTATGGCAACAACAGCAACCCCCACCCCTACGATTCCTGTACCCCCACGCCTCACCTGTCAAACAGCAGCAATTGCCCCAGAAACACTCGCGATCCGGGCTTTAGACTGGGATCGAGCTCGGTTTGATATTGAATTTAGCTTAGATCGAGGCACAACCTACAATGCCTTCTTGATCCAAGCCGCCCACGTAGCCTTAGTTGACACCGTCCACGCCAAATTCCGGACCCAGTGGATGGAGCTGCTTCGCCATCAGGTTGATCTCACTGGTTTGAGGTATCTCATTGTCAGTCACACGGAACCGGATCATAGTGGACTCATTCAAGACATCCTCATGTCAGCCCCCAACATCATCGTGGTTGGAACCAAGGTGGCCCTACAATTTCTTGAGGACTGGGTGCATATCCCCTTTGCCAAACAGGTGGTGAAAAATGGTGATCAAATTGACCTGGGTCAAGGGCATGTGCTGGAGTTTGTGATGGCTCCCAACCTGCATTGGCCTGATACGATGCTGACCTACGATCACAAAACAGGAGTGCTCTTCACGTGTGATGTGTTTGGGATGCACTACTGTGATGATGCCTTGTATGACGAGGATCTCAGTCAGATTGAATCGCATTTTCAGTTTTATTATGACTGCCTGATGGGTCCCAATGCTCGTTCTGTGCTTTCGGGGATGAAGCGAATGGCTAAATTACCCCCGCCCTCGCTGATTGCCACGGGTCACGGTCCCCTGTTGAAACATCATTGGTCGGAGTTGATCCATCGCTATCAACAGTGGAGTCAAGAGCAAGCGGGCCAGCGCACAACAGTGGCTCTTTTCTCAGTTCCAGGCTATGGCTACAGCGATACGTTACTGCAAGCAGTGAGTAAGGGGGTGCAAAAAACGGGCGTTCTGACTGAGTGGGTTGATTTGATCACAATGGATCTGCAAGATATCCGCGATCTGGTGAGTGAGGTGGCTGGACTGGTGCTGTGTACCCCTCCACTCCCTGACATCACGGCCCAAACAGCGGTGAAGACAATCCTCGCGACTGTGACTCCTAAACAAGGGATCGGGTTAGTCACCTCCTGTGGATCCAATGATGAACCGATTGATCCGTTGATGAACTGCTTCCGGGATCTAGGGTTGAAACCAGGGTTTGAACCGATCAGGATTCAGGGAACACCGACTGCCTTAACGGAACAACTCTGTGAAGAGGCTGGGACTGATCTGGCTCAAATGGTGTTGAAACGCAGTCATCCGGATCCGACTGGAACCTGGGATATGAACCTAGATGAAGCACTGGGACGACTCGCCAGTGGCCTGTACGTCGTGACGGCCCAACAGGGAGCCTGCTGTAGTGCGATGCTCGCCTCCTGGGTCACTCAAGCGAGTCAGGATCCACCTGGGTTAACGATTGCCGTTGCTAAAGACCGAGCGATTGAATCCTTGCTACATGTGGGGGATTCATTTGTCCTCAACGTGCTAGAGGAAGGGCGGCATTTGAACGTCATGAGACATTTTTTAAAGTGGTTTGCCCCCGGTGCGGATCGATTCAGTGGCATTGCTACTCAACCGGCAAATAATGGTGGCATTATCCTCACCGATTCCCTCGCCTATCTGGAATGTGAGGTGAAAAGTCGGATGGTAGCAGGGGATCACTGGCTAATCTACACTCAGGTTAGTGCTGGACGCGTCTCTAACCCGGATGCTCTGACAGCAGCCCACTTCCGTAAGGCTGGGAGCCACTACTAACCACTGCTACCACTGTTGCCCTATTGAATATTGAATAGGTCCACCAGAATCTCATGTTTCAGCAGCAAACTCAGGCGTCATCTCAGATTGTTTGCAAGCCCTCCATTGTTCTGAACTGAATCTAAATGACTGGAGTAGACTCATGAATGTTGCCCATACTACTCGACCACGCGATGTTCAAATTACATCCCTAGCCCGCAATACGACGGTTCTACGCTCTCGCAGCTGGCAGCGACTTCGATTTGAGGCAGAGTACAGTTTACAAAAAGGAACGACGGCGAACTCGTTTCTCATTCAAGCAGATCGGACCGCGCTCGTTGATCCCCCTGGTGAGACTTTTACGACCCTCTATCTCCAGAATCTTGAACATTCAGTAAACATACAGACCCTCGACTACTTGATCCTGGGCCATGTGAATGTCAATCGGGCGGTCACTCTGCGAGTATTGCTAGACCTCTGTCCCCAAGTGACTTTGATCTGTTCCAATCCAGCAGCGTTAACCCTCCAATCATTATTCCCCGACCGTGAGCTATTGATCATTGTGGTGCGAGGGTCAGAAACGTTGGATCTCGGTCAAGGGCATCAACTGCAATTCTGGGTCACACCAACGCCGCGCTGGCCGGATCTGATGTGTACCTATGATTCTGTGACCCGGATCCTGTTTAGTGACAAACTCTTTGGTTGCCATTTGTGCGCTGAACACCTGTTGGATGAGAATCGAACGGCGTTACTCGAAGATCAGCAACACTATTTTCAATCTGTTTTCGCTCGGGCAGCCACCCAAATCGAGACCATCCTTGATCGCTTTTCCTCCCTGTCCCTGGCAATGCTGGCTCCTAATCATGGCCCTATCCTGCGCTATGGCATCCGGCAAATGCTTCAGTACTATCGCCTCTGGAGTCACTCTCAACGGATCCAAACCCTGTCAGTGGCCCTGCTCTATGCTTCAGCGTATGGGAATACAGCCGCGATGGCTCAGAGCCTAGCCCAGGGACTCGCGACTGCTGATATTGGGGTGGATCTCATTAATTGTGAAATAGCAACACCTCTTGAAATGCAACAGGCGGTAGAATGTGCCGATGGGATCCTATTAGGTTCCCCCACTTTAGGAGGTCACGTTCCGACCCAGATGCAGACAGCATGCGGGATTATCCTCGCTCATGGCCGACGAGATCAATTGCTTGGGGTCTTCGGATCCTATGGCTGGAGTGGTGAAGCGGTGGATGAGCTGGCCGCGAAATTACAAGATGCAGGCTTCCGTCTCGGATTTGCCCCGCTGCGTATCAAGTTCAAACCCACCACTGATATTCTCAAAACCTGTGAAGAGACGGGGCATCAATTTGCCCAGGCATTAAGGCAATCCCAAAAACTTATGCTGGCCTCACTAACGGATCTCTCTGCTCGTCCTCGCGTCACGTTAGGAGACCGTCGCGATCAGGCCATGGGACGTTTACTGGGAAGTGTTTGTGTTATTACAGCGAGGCGAGGTGCTACAGCGGATGCTCTGCTCTCCTCCTGGATTGCCCAGGCGAGCTTTTCGCCACCGGGAATCTCCCTCTCTATTCCTATTAATCATCCCATTACTGAACTACTGAACTTAGGCGATTTTTTTGCGGTCAATGTACTACAGGAAGGGAAGCAAGTCCGCAAGCATTTTCAAAAGAGACTGTCTCCCGGCGAGGATCAGTTCAAGGGAGTTGATCTGCTAGATCAAGATCCAGAGTGGGTGATCTTGAAAGATGCGTTAGCCTACTTGAAATGTCAGGTAAAGAGTCGCATTGAAGGTGGAGATCATTGGATCCTGTTTGCCACGCTGTTGGGGGGAGAAGTATTACAGCCTCAGGGTCGCACAGCTGTTCTGTACCGGCAAGTTGGTGTCCCCATTGAACAAGTCGGTGTCCATCCTAAGCATCATTGGAGTCCAGTAGGTATGGATTGAAGTTCAGCAAGTGTGATTGAGGGCTAGTTAACGTCGGTTATTGCCGTTTTGATCTCTAAGCTACCAGGATCCCAGCTGATTTTAAAAGCCCCACCACCTGCTCCCAATTCAGATCTGCCTGCAGGACTACCGGATTTACCGGATCCAAAGGCCCCTGCAACCGATCGAGACTAACAAACCGAGCTGTCGGCGCAATCACAGGCTCATCCGGATTCGCTGACGTTGCTTTCATCAAAGAACTACTAAATCCTTTGAAAATCACTACAACATCAGGATCCCCATCCACCTCAATGGCCACACGTATAACCTCCTGTGGGACTAGTTGAGTGTAGCGTTCTAGCGCCAAGGGCCAGGGTAGTGTGTCCATGTGGGTTCCTCTATCAGTGCCAATAGGTGTTAGTAAGTTTTCGTATCCGCAAAAGCCCCCTGCCTGAGCAATTGCCCAAAGATAACAGCCCCCCAGATATACGCGGCTAAGCCAAGGAGACCAACGAGTCCCAGAACTTCAATGGACAGGTAAGAGTGAAAGAGCTCCCGGAAGGCCAACGGGGGTTCAAACCAAACTCGACAAGAGGCAGAGACTGAAGATTGAAAAGCACATGGTAAAAAGGCTAACGAAAAGAAAAAGCCAATCCCCATATAAATGGTCACCATCCATCGCCACACTTGAAATATAGGAGGGATCCACCCCGGTAGTACCAGGATCCGGTCTACTAACTTATCCCAAAACCATAAGGCGGCAGGAATGAGTGCACGGGCCAGAGCTCCAGTGAGAAAGCTGAGGGGAAAGCCAGCAATCATCAGGTATACCGTAATGGCTAACAAACTGGAAACCCGCCAATAGTAGGTCATCAGTTGAATAAGAGGCTGACACCGACTGAGGTAGGCCCCAGCCAAGAGTCCTAGAGGCATTAAGACTGTGGTCACAACAGCCAATCTAAAATCCCACCAGATCAGAGGGCTGAGCCATTCAGGTGCCATGGGTTTGCTCCAGAGTCATATCAGTCAAGCCTAGGATCATCTTAGGATCCCAACTCCCTTCATGGATCAAGATTAAGCCTGCAAACGGTCAAGGTGTTGCTTGAGGCGCAGATTTTCTCCTTCAAGATCACGGATCCGAGCCTGTAATACTTCCACAGAGATCTCGGCTACCAGATCCTGATGGTCAAGCGTAGGAGAAATCAATGTTGTTGAATACTGGCTTTCACGTTCCCGCATGATGACAGCAGCTCGCTTTAGTAATGACAACCCTTGAGCATCATCAGCTTCTTCTAGTGTTGCGGATCCGTACTGAACCTGTAGCTCTACCGACTGGCCATCCACCATAAACGGCGATTGAATCATGCGTGAACAACACCGCTCTGCTGCCATTTCAGCTGCTGGTAGTGTAATCCCTGTGAGCAGAACAAAAAACTGCCCCTCATCGTATTGAAACACTGCCTCACTATCCCGCAAATTATCCACCAACCGATGCGAAAATTCCTCCAAGATGACTCGACGCGCTCCCGGATCCAATGCCTGTGATAGAGTTGGCAAATTCGCTAACCGCAGTACAAATAAACTTAATGGATCCGACTGAGCCTTACCGGTCGCTATCATCTCTGCCAATTGGGCGCTTAAGGTCTCACGTGTACCCATCTTGGATTTAAAGGATCCTTTGCGTTTAACGCGAGTCTGCTGTTGGCGACGCACCTCCACAATCCGGAGACCCGCTCGCACCCGAGTCAACAATTCCGGCGATTGAAAGGGTTTTGACAAGAACTCATCCGCCCCGGCCTCCAGTGCCCGTTCCATTACCTCCTGCTTATCCTGCGCCGTCATAATGATGGTGTACATCCAGCTATACTCAGGCGACTGCCGCAATCGCCGACATAGCTCCAATCCATCCACCTTAGGCATCACCCAATCTGTAATCACCACATCAGGAGGATCCTTGCGAATTTGAGCCAGAGCTGCCTCGCCATCGAGCGCATAGGCTATTTCACACCCTTGTTTTCCCAGAAAACCCGCCAATATCTCTGCCACCATGTAGCTATCGTCAACAATCAGGACCTTAGCGTGCAATCCGGGCATCATCGATAAAGTAGGTAGGGAGTCAGGGTGACCAATCATAGTTTTTAGCAGCAAACTCGTAAGACCTCTTTTAACGTACCGCACTCAGTTAATACTTAAGACGAATTGATAGAGGTCCTGCGACTACAGTTACAAATCAAATGCATTAGCAATGTTGAACAACTACAATCTGTTAGGCCTCAGTTATCTTGCCGCGCTTATTTCTCCACCGGTAATTTCTCTAATACTCACGGCGTTGCTTCGTGATTTCGTACAAAACAATTCCTGAAGTTGTGCCTATATTTAAGCTCTCAACCATGCCAAACATGGCAATCTGTTCCGGATTCAAAGCAGATTCATCAAAGGTTTGAGCTTAAATTGAGCTAGCCAGACCTGATTACGCTTGGCCACTTGCTCTTGCTTTTCTCGCCACTGTTGGCCTGCTGCGCCCTCTTGTCCAACTGTCGACCCCGCCCAGTAATTAATGGCAAGAAGGGCAATACCCATGAGGAGCGTAATGCTGGCTAACATAATTAAAACGCTCTACAAGATTTTCATCACGGCAATTCCCTTAACAGCAACAGCCTGTCACTTTGGAGTCTAGCCAGCCTAGAGGTGAAAGGCAGGATCCCAGTTCCCTAGGATCCTACTCTTCAATTCAACAGACAGTGAACTCCGCTTTAGACGAGTGCTGCTTGTTGAGCTTCCGCATCCTCAGCTTTCACACTGAAGTATCGAGCCACAGGATGATAGGCCACTAGTGCCGTTGTTGACTGTTCTGGATCCAACTGGTCACTCTCATCCATCGACAACCCAATCCGCTCAGCCTGCAATAGAGCTAACAGGATCCGTTGATCTGGAATATGAGGACAGGCCGGATAGCCAAAGCTGTAGCGGGATCCTCGATAATCTTGATGGAGGATCTTGCGAATATCGGAACTATCTTCCGTGCCGAACCCCAGTTCACGACGGATCCGGGCATGAGCCCACTCAGCCAACGCTTCCGCCAGCGTCACCGCCATCCCATGGAAGTAGAGGTAGTCCGAATACCGATCCGCATCAAATAGCGATTGAGCATAAGTAGTCGCCTCCGGCCCCATCGTCACCGCCTGCATCGGAAACGCATCGATAATCCCAGACTCCTTGCTGGCAAAGAAATCCGAGATACACAACCGTCGCATAGACGTCTGACGTGGGAATCGGAACCGGGCTTGCTCCTTGCCCCCATCCTCTGGCAGCGTCAATCGTTCACCATCAGTAGCCCCAGGGAAGCTGTTTACATCGTAAATAATCAAATCATTCCCCTCAGACTGGGTCGGGAAGTAGCCGTACACCACTTGAGGATGCATCAGCTGCTCCTCAACAATCTGCTGTTGCCAGTGCGCGATCACCGGATCAATTTTGGCCTTCAAGAACTCTTGGAATGCCTCTGGAGTCTGATCCTTAGCTTTCCGCACCTGCCACTGACCGGCCACCAGCGCTTGCTTGTCGATATACCAGAACACCTCAGACCAGGGAATGTCTGTTTCCGTTAGGATCCGTGTTCCCCAGAATGGCGGGATGGGACGCTCAATATCCGGATCCACTTCATCGGAACGGCGGGTATCGAGCTCGACGGCTTTAATGGGTTTGGATCCGTTGGAAGAGCGGTCAGCACTGATGTCAGACCCATTTACCGCTCCGTTCATGGATCCATCATTGGTAGCAGCCCCGTTAGTTGCAGCCCCATTAGCAGTAACAGGACTGGATCCGATGCTAGCGCCCTGAGCCTTAAATCCGGCCAAATCATCCCAGGATCCTTCTTGCTTCGCTTGCATTAACTCATCCATAAAATGCAAATCAGCGAAAGCATCCTTCCCGTAAATCACCCGACCCTTGTAAGTATTCTGACAATCATCATTGACAAACTTAGGTGTTAAAGCCGCCCCGCCCAGAATGACTGGAACCGTAATCCCTCGCTCATTGAAAACTTCCAGGTTTTCCTTCATGAACGCTGTTGACTTCACGAGCAGGCCACTCATGGCAATGCAGTCCGCCTTGTGCTCATGGTAAGCATTGATGATGTTATCAATGGGTTGTTTGATCCCTAGATTGATTACCTTGTAACCATTGTTCGACAAGATGATATCAACCAAGTTTTTGCCAATGTCATGAACATCCCCCTTCACCGTGGCAATCACCATAATTCCTTTGCCATCATCGCCTTCCTTCTTCTCCATATAGGGTTCTAGGTGGGCTACCGCGGCCTTCATTGTCTCCGCCGACTGCAACACAAACGGCAGCTGCATCTGGCCAGCCCCGAATAGTTCACCGACAGTCTTCATGCCATCTAGCAAGTAAGTATTGATGATATCCAGTGGAGGATAGACCCCCAGAGCTTTGTCAAGCACCTCATTCAGCCCGATCCGTTCACCATCAATAATGTGCTGCTTTAACCGCTCTTCTAACGGCAGATTCTCCACTTCAGCCCGGCTTTGCTTTGCACTCACCCCTTCAAATAGTTGAGTCAATGTCGTCAAGGGATCGTACACACAGATGTCATTTTCAAAGCGGCGACGATCATAGATCAGATCCCGACAGACCTCTTGGTGCTCCGGTTCAATCTTGATCAAGGGTAGGATCTTACGGGCGCTCACAATTGCGGCATCCATCCCTGCTTCCCGCGCTTCGTGCAAGAACATAGAGTTCAACACAACACGAGCCGCTGGATTTAAGCCGAAGGAAACGTTAGAAACTCCCAAAACGACATGACATCCTGGGAGCTCGGCTCGGATCCGGCGAATTGAGTCAATCGTGGCCTGCCCATTCATCCGATCTTCTTCAATCCCCGTTGAAATCGGCAAGGCTAAAGGATCGAAAAAGACTTCATAGGGAGGGATTCCAAATTCTACGGCTTGGTCATACCCACGTTTTGCAATCTCAAACTTCTTATCTGCTGTCCGAGCCATTCCATCTTCATCAATCGTCCCGATGACGACACCAGCCCCATAGGTTTTAGCCAGCTCCAGTACTTTGAAGAACCGTTCTTCTCCATCCTCATAGTTGGTTGAATTGAGTAGACTCTTGCCACCTGCCACCTTCAACCCCACTTCCATCTTCTGCCACTCAGTTGAATCCAGCATCAACGGAATTTGAATCTGGGAGACTAACCGAGACACCAGCTCATACATATCGTGCTGACCATCTCGACCCACATAATCCACGTTGACATCCAGCACGTGAGCCCCCTCCCGGACCTGAGCCTTAGCCAACGATACGAGTCCTTCCCAGTCCTCCTCATTCAGCAGATCCCGCATTTTCTTGGATCCACTGGCATTTACCCGCTCTCCAATAATCAAAAAGGAATTGTCTTGGTCATAGGGTTGGGGACTGTAGATAGATGCGGCAGCAGGGATCCGTTCAATCTCGCGCTGCTTGGGTTTGAGAGGCTTCACCGCCGTTGCCAGCGCTTCAATGTGACCAGAATGCGTTCCACAGCATCCCCCCACAATCGCCACACCCAAGTCTTCCACAAAGTGACGGAGCTGAAATTGCAATTGCTCGGGTGTCAACTTGTAGTGAGCAACCCCTCCCACATTCTCAGGTAATCCCGCGTTAGGAATACAGGAAATCGGGAATGGTGAATGCTTCGAGAGGTAACGAATATGCTCCGTCATCAAATCAGGTCCCGTCGCACAGTTAAGACCCAGCACATCAATCGAGTAAGGCTCCAGGATCGTCAACGCTGCCCCAATCTCGGATCCGACCAACATCGTCCCCATCTGTTCCATCGTGATTGAGACCATAATGGGTAGTCGCTGTCCCGTTTCGGCAAACACAACCTCAATCCCATTAAGAGCTGCCTTGATTTGGAGAACATCCTGACAAGTCTCCACAATCAAGAAATCGGCGCCGCCATCGACAAGGCCTCGTACCTGTTCCACATAGCCTGCCACCATCTCATCAAATTTGATGTGGCCCAAGGTAGGGAGTTTAGTCCCTGGACCCATGGATCCTCCTACAAATCGAGGCTTATCAGGAGCGGAATAACGTTCAGCCACTCGTTTCGCTAGCTGAGCAGCCGTCTTGTTGAGTTCATAGGCCCGGTCTGCCAAGTCGTACTCTGCCAAGACAATCGGAGTCCCGCCAAACGTATCTGTCTCAATGACATCGGCTCCAGCCGCCAGGAAATCAGCATGGACTTTTTCGACCGCTTCGGGTTTAGACACCACAAGATACTCATTGCAGCCTTCCAAATCAGGCCCACCAAAATCATCAGCTGTGAGGTCTTGCATTTGGAGCGAGGTGCCCATCCCCCCATCAAAAACCAGGACATGGTCGCGTAGTCGGTCTAAAAAAGGATGGATCATGAGTCAAGCCTAAGTAGATTACAGCGATAAGAAGGAATGTAAACAATAGATCAATTCTAGCGATTTATGCTCAGAACTCTCAATTCTCCCTAATAGCCCCTCAGACCTATGATCCAATTCCGCATTAATTGGTTACAATCCGCACAAATACTTAAGCTAAATTATAGTCTCAATTCTCTTGCCTTAATGTCATCTTTTCCTCTCCAGAAGTGTTGCTGTTTGGAAAACTGCGGGCTAACGTATGGTGGATGCTTTGGTGTGAACCGCTACAGTCGCCAACTTAGCTGAACTGAGCGAATTAGCTAGCAAGCTTTGGCTCTGGGCGAATCTACAGGTCTAGGTTCTACGGGGCTAAGTTCTACGGGGCTAAGTTCTACGGGGCTAGATTCTGCAAGGTTGGGTTCCTCAAGGTCAGTGTGTCATTTGTGTTGGACAGCTACGGGACCCGTCTTACGTATCCTGGTACTGCAATGATCGTGACTTCCTACTGAGGCGTTCCAGGACGGTAGCACCTAAGCTGTAGCCATACGCAGTTGTATAGGGGAACTCTATTTGCCGAGCTACGGTCTTGATGCAGAATTGTGCAGAGCCCAGATTATAGTGTCTTAGCTATGTCCCCTTGGCTCTCAGCGCTTAGAATTTAGGCATCTGGCATCATTTAGTTGCTTTGGTGGATACAGTCCCAGCTGTTAGCCGACCAGTTGACCAGTCGGGGCATGCCTAGTTATCTCATACCCTTCTGTTAGTATGGTGGCTTACAGTCCATCATCGCCCTTTGCCCGCCCGCTTAATGTGATCAGGATCATAGAGGAACCCAGCATGACTCAAGCTAAGGAATTGGTTAAACCGAGCGATGCTTCTCTGAGCTTTTCCAATCCAGACTTGACCGCCTCCACTGCCGTGGCTGTTGCGCCTGACCCTGCAGTTGAGATACCGGCCTCTCCTGATCCCTCTGCTTTAACCGCTCCTCTCGACCCATCATTACCCGAAGTCGCTGTTGTCGAGCCACTCTCCTCGAATGGTGCTAATCCGCAAGCCGCCCAGTCTGCTACCCCATCGGCGGGGGCTAAAGGGGGGACTCCAGGTACAGTTCAGGTCCTCAGTGAAGAGGATGATGTTGATGATGAGGCAGATGATGAGGGCGATGAGTCTGGGACAGCGGGCAAAGCGAAATCACGCCGGAAGACCGCAGTTAAGAAAAAGCATTACACAGACGATTCCATCCGGGTCTACCTTCAAGAAATTGGCCGGATCCGTCTGCTCAGAGCTGACGAAGAAATTGAGCTAGCCCGGAAAATTGCTGATCTGCTCGAACTTGAACGGATCCGAGATGACGTATTCCATGACAAGGGGTTGTGGGATGATCCGGAGGAAGTTCCGTTAGTTGATTGGGCTGAAGCCGTTGAGATGGCCCTCCCTGAATTTGCTCGACGATTGCACCGGGGTCGCCGCGCTAAAGAGAAAATGGTGCAATCCAATCTCCGGCTGGTGGTCTCGATTGCCAAAAAGTACATGAATCGGGGTTTGTCCTTCCAAGATCTCATCCAAGAAGGATCCTTGGGCCTTATCCGTGCTGCCGAAAAATTTGACCATGAGAAAGGCTATAAGTTCTCAACCTATGCCACTTGGTGGATTCGTCAGGCCATTACCCGGGCCATTGCTGATCAATCTCGGACGATCCGTTTGCCGGTCCACCTGTATGAAACAATCTCTCGCATCAAGAAGGTCACTAAGCTGCTCTCTCAAGAACTCGGGCGCAAACCAACGGAAGAAGAAATTGCCACCCGTATGGAAATTACGATTGAGAAGCTGCGATTCATTGCCAAGTCAGCCCAGCTGCCCATCTCACTAGAAACCCCCATTGGTAAAGAAGAAGATTCTCGTCTCGGTGACTTTATCGAATCGGACGGGGAAACCCCTGAGGACCGTGTGTCTAAAGTGCTCCTCCGCGAAGATCTAGAAAGTGTTTTGGATACTCTGACCCCTCGTGAGCGTGATGTCCTGAAGCTGCGCTACGGCTTAGATGATGGTCGGATGAAAACTCTTGAAGAGATTGGTCAAATATTCAATGTCACACGGGAACGGATCCGTCAAATCGAAGCTAAGGCCCTACGGAAACTCCGTCACCCCAACCGGAATAGTGTATTGAAGGAATATATTCGCTAGATCAAGTCGGGTTAGTGGTCATCGAGATCTATGTGCTGAGATCCCAGATTTGGTTGTTGAGATCGATCGGTTGTTGAGAACAAATTACACAAGGGAATGATAGAAAGGATCCTATCTAGCTGGTAAGCGGTAGGATCCTGACTCTAGACTTACGAATAGAGATATCCCATGAGCTTGGACACCCGTAATCACTTGTTACTCAAGATTGTGGCCGGATCCGCTTGGGCCGATGGCCACTTAGAGCCAGCTGAATTGAACTATTTGCACATGTTATTGCAGCGCTATGGACTAGCAGAAGATCCTGAGCTGCGTACCCTCCTCGATCACCCTATCTCTTTGGACGATACGGAACACTGGATGATTGAGTTTCTGGCGAAGGCTAGTGAAGATGAGCGTATGCGGCTGTTAGGGGCCATTGGCAATCTGCTAATTGCTGACGATACGATTTCACCAGAAGAACGACAGTTGTTGGATGACTACCACACCTTAATGGTGAACATTCCCGTCCAAGCGGACTCGGCCCCCAAACTTGTGTCGGCTGTGGGTAAATTTTTCAAGAAGGTGGCACAGGTCATTTCCACATCGTAATGGGATATAGAGTCTGCAAGGATCCTCCAGACAAGATCAATGAACCTGGAGCTGGATCAGTCTGTCTAATCGATGTGGGCTAATTAATGTCAGGGTTTGGTGAGGTTGGTATGCGTCAATATGGTTGGTCTGCGGTTGTCGCAGGAGTTTCGGCGGTATTGGTTGCTTGTGGGGCGACTCCGACAACACTCTCTAGCCTGGAGGCAGTGTCTTCTGAGAGTGCAGTGAACTTGATGGTGGGGCCAAGGGCGGAACGGATTCCAGGATCCTTAACAGTGGATGGGCTGGAGCGAACCTATTCGATTTATGTGCCGAGTACAGCGGCGGCGGATCCCTTACCTCTGGTGATGGTCTTTCATGGGGGGCGTGGGAATGGTGAGCAGATCGCAGCGTTGACCGGGTTGGATAGAGTGGCTGAGCAGGAAGACTTCATCGCGGTCTATCCCAATTCGCTTGATATCGGGTGGAACACTGAGGTTAATCCCAACGCGGCGGAGCGAACAACTGATGATGTGGCTTTTGTTGCAGCCTTGATTACGGAGTTGAGTCAGACCTATGAGGTTGATTTGGAGCGTGTCTACGCGACGGGTATTTCAAGCGGAGGGTTCATGACGCAGCAGCTAGCCTGCGATTTCCCTGAGCTGTTTGCTGGCTACGGTGTCGTCACAGCGACGTTACCCCCTAATGTGAATCGCATTTGCACTCCCAGTCAGGAACCGGGTTCGATGATCATTATTGGTGGCACTCGGGATACCTTTATTCCCTACTGGGGTGGGATTGGATTTAGTGGCGATTGGTTAATTTCAAAGCCTGCCACAGCAAGTTTCTGGGCTGATCAGAATGGGTGTGGTCGGTGGCCACGGACGCAACGGTTACCGGAGACGGATCCTGAGGATGGCACGTCTGTGAATCGGTCAGTGTACCCTCGGTGTCAGGGTGGGGCGGTAGAGTTATGGACTGTTGTGGGTGGAGGACATACTTGGCCAGGGGATGGAAATCCGTCTGAAGCAGTTGTTGGAGTTACAAGTCGAGAGTTTGATGCCAGTGAAATCATTTGGACGTTCTTTGAGCAAAATTGAAGATATCCTGCCCTTGCATACTCTTGCTCTTGATTGAATAAGTTCAATGCACAGGATCCATCTCCACCCATCGTTCAGTTTGACATGGCCAGACTAGAAGTGAGCTGAAGACGGATCCTTAAATCCATCAGAAGATCCATCCGATGTTGTAATTGAGGATCCTCGTGGTCTTAAGCTTGGCGGATGAAGCTGATGAGTGTCAGTAAAACAATCGCTCCGACCACTGCTGTAATTAAACTACCAATCAGTCCTGTTGTAGAGATGCCTAACAGATTGAACAAGAAGCTGCCAGTGAAGGCCCCTAGGATCCCAACAATAATGTTCCCCATGAGCCCAAAGCCATGTCCTCGGCGAATTTCCCCAGCTAACCAACCGGCAATACCACCGATGGCGATGAAGATTAAGAGTTCCATATCGGTGTCTCCTTGACTGAAATGAAGTACTAGACACTGAAAAGATTAGAGGCTCAGTCGTGAAGGTCTCATGAATACTGCTTAGTTTTTCAGGTCTTCGGTGTCGGTTGTCGACAACTGTAACCACTCATTTAACAGAGTTTACATTAGAAGTTGTCCACTCTGGCCAGCCAGGATCCTAGGTATCAATAATGAGCATATTCCTGGTCCAGCTCGGCCCTAGGTGCAAGGACTTCAAGTCTGCTAGTCCTCTGTGACAGCTACACACATACTGATATGCAAAGGATCCTCAACCCCGGATGAGACGGATCCTTTTATACTAGGATTCGCGAATGGGGATGAGAGAGTGATGTGATTACCGAGCAGCATATTGAGGAAGAGTTGAGCCGGGTTCACGTGCGGGCCATGGCAGCGTACGCAGGACTAAACCTATCTAAGCCTGAGTTGGATTATGGGATTGATGGGATCCTACACGAAGTCAAACGTCGTCGGGATGGCCGTCGGATCCAAACGGATAAGTGTCTCGATTTTCAACTCAAAGCATCAACACGGTGGCGTCAAGAAGGGACTAAGATCGTGTATGCCCTAGAAGTGAAAACTTTCAATGATTTAGTTGACCGTCATGCAGAATGTGTTCGGCCCTCAACGACTAGGGGCACCCGGATCCTGGAGAACTTTCATCCCAAAAGCGAGACTCACCAAGAGTGAGACTCAGGATCCTCAGGGTGCACCATCTGCTGTGCGTCTGGAGGCAGAGATGACGGATGTCCTCGTGGGTAGTAGCGTCCTACTGGATATCCTGACGGATCCTGAATTGATCGAAGAGTTTAACGGGTTGATCTAGATCCTGAATATCAACCACGTAGCTCTTGATTAGGCCGGATTCTGTTTCCAAAATGCTGAACACAGTCAAGTCATTGCTATCCACTGAAGGTAATGGTTGTCCCTGATGCTCCATGGGTGAAAATTCAGAGGGAAACACCGGATCCCCCTCATACGGATCCCCATCAAGGGCATAGTTTTCAACATCGTAATGCTCAGGATCCTGAATGGGAGAGGTGGCCCGTGACTTGTATCCCTCTAGGTAGGATCCATAACTATTCCCAACATTGGATGTTTCCATGATGTTCAATCCACGGTCTGTGACGAGGCGATACCACAGATGGGAGTGACCGTGATGAACTAATTGCACACCGGCCTCCGATAACAGCGGTTCTAAAGCCAGTACCCAATGATCGCGCTGCCGAGGATAGTCATACCGGAGGGCTGTTGCTTGGGGCAGTAACGGTTCTAACTGGTTCCTCCAATCCTGTGCTGATAGGGGAAAAGGAAATTCAACTGTGGTGGTCTCTTCTGCCTCGCTGTACTCTACTGTCAACACCGGATCCACCATTAACGGAATGGCATTATCCCCTAGCCCTCGTGAAACCTGATGCAACATTACATACTTGATGGGCTTGTCTTGGACTTCTGGCAGTTGTAACTCTGCCGCCAGCCATTCAAATTGGTCCGACCCTGGTCCATAGGGTTCATAGACAAAATCTCCGAATAACCATTGGTCAGGATCCGTTAAACTCCCCGCCGCCTCCTGATATTTCCCTGCTGCCACCGGATCCAATTGTGGTTTGCGCCACGGACGAGTTACGAAGAGGGAGAATAAAGCCACATCGCCGTACATCACGCTGTAGTAGGTTTCCTTCCCAGAACGGGCTGTCGGCACTGAAAAAATCTCTTCATAGGTCACGGTGTTCCAGGAGTGGTCTTGAATCCAAGCGTCTTTTACATCAGGATCCTGCTCTGGATTGACACGCTCCGCGACCTGGTTGTACTGTATCTCGGCATACCAACGCGGTTGTTTCGACGGATAATTAGCAAACCCAGTAGTCGGTTGGATCCGTCCCATCACCTCGTGATTACCAAGGGCGGGGAACAGATGAGCGTGTTGAATAATCTCGCCACCGGTATGCTCAAGGGTTGGATCAATGATCTGAGCTCGCCCTTGCAAGGCTGGAAAAAATCCAATGCCCCGGTCTGTGCGTTCAAACCATTCCACAAATTGATCCGGTATATTCACCAGATCCCCTGCGAGGAATACGGCATCGACCTGGCCGACGGTCTCCACCACTTTTTGCAAGTTGATGTGAGTATTGGGCATTAACTGGTGATCTGAGGTCATCAGGATCCGTAGCGGTTGCCCAGGCGGTGGCAGAGGTTGCAGGGTAAAGGTTCCACTCACTACCGGATCCTCGGTCCCCTGTTGACTTGAAACAAAGTAGGGCACTCGGCTCCCGGGGGTTAACCCTGTGGCAATCGCTTCATGTCGCCATACGTCGCGGCGGACGGGTCCTGATTCGGTTCGAGTGACTAACCGTGTCATTGGTCGAGTGGTGGCCACCGCTGTTTGCTCCAGCTCGGATCCATAAGTCAACAGGTGCGAGGATCCTTCAAATTCTGTGAACCAAACGACGCTTACGGAGTCAGGGCCGGGATTCTGTAAAAAGGGATCCGTCAGTAAATTGGGAGGCGAGTCGGTTAGTGATCCTGTAGGTGAAGGTGAAGGTGAAGCTATAGGTGATTCTACAGGCGATTCTGTTGGGGACACAGGTGGAACCTCCGGCGATGAACACCCTAACGCCCCACAGGTTACTCCTCCAATGACACTCAGAGCTAAAGGGATCCGCAATGACATACGTGACCTACCCCGTGAGACGCGTTCTTCAACATCGTAGCAGTGAGGTCCATCTCCGCAAAATTAGCGTTCAATTCTCATTCGTCATGGTCGTAACTCCTGTAACTGTTGATCCTGTTGATCCCAGAGGCAGCCCTCACTTGTTTAATTGAATCTATCTGAGCCCCTTGTAAAGGGTAGCCATATTTGAACTAGCCAGCTTCAGAAATCCGTAGAGACACACCCCTCATGAGGTTGGGTCAAGACAGCTGTGACTCTTGCTCTTTTTTCAACTTCAGGTACTTCACCATCCGTTCCAGCTCAGGCCGACCGATCTTATAAACCTTGCTGCAGAAATGACAGGTCACTTCAGCGCCCCCATCCTTCTCGATCATGTCTGTGAGCTCATCCGTACCCAGCATCCGCAGAGCCCCCTTCACCCGCGATGCACTACACTTACACTGAAATTGAACCGGCTGCACCCCCGGTAAAATCTTCAGATTCAAGTCTGATAACAGCTCATTCAAAATCTCTGGCAAATGCTTCCCTTCCGCCAACATGGGGCTGATCTCCTCCACCCCCGCCAGCCGCTGCTCCAATTCAGGGATCAACGTCGGTGACGCATCCGGCAACATTTGAATCAGGATCCCTCCTGCTGCTTGGATCCCAGCCGTATTCACCCATGCCCCCAGCAGAACAATAGAAGGAGTCTGCTCCGATGAGGCTAAGTAGCGAGTAACATCATCCCCAATCTCACCCGACACCAGCTCCACCGTACTAGTAAACGGCGTCCCCACCCCTTCATCTCGAATCGTGTGCAGATACCCATACTGTCCCACGGCCTGAGCCACATTCAACTTACCCTCTGGCGTCAAAGGCAGCTCCACCGCCGGGTTGGTGACATAGCCTCTAACTGTTCCATTACACCCCGCATCAACCCAAATCTGACCTAACGGACCATCACCTTTAAATTTAAGACTCAAACGAGCGTGGTCCACCTTCAAATTCGCGGCCAGTAATAACCCCGCACTCATCGCCCGACTTAACGCAACACTACCCACGTAGGAAAGCTTATGTCGTCGACTCGCCTCCTGGGCCGTTTGGGTTGACACCACCCCCACTACTCGAATTTGACCATCAGCCGCCGTGGCACGAATCAACTGATCCTGATTGGCTGACCCTGTACCAGATGACCCCGTACTAGCTGACCCTGTACTGGCTGACTCTGTACTGGCTGACTGTGCATTAATTGACGCCGTTGCCTGCTCGGTTCTGCCCTCTAAACTCTGGGTGTGAGACTCTGAAGTATATTGAAGGCCTTCATCCTTTTCATCCTGTGGATCCGTAGCCTTGGTGCCGGGATTATCCATTACAGCCTCGGGTGTATCTACCAACCATCCTCATCAGGACCTTGAATTAGCTGGACAAGCGTCCCCCACGCCAAGTCAGCCCATGAAGATTGTTTAGTAATTGTAACCTTTCGAGAGAAGCCTTCACGGAGATCTGCAGTCAAGGATCCCGATCCAACCCTAGGCTCAGCAATCGATTCTGAGGAAATAGCATCGATTACCTCTACGGATCCTCAGTTTAGCGAGGGCCATCTAGGATCCTGGGCACCTAGAAGGAAACGTAGCAGAGCTAATTGCCTGTCCTCCCAGGGCTTGAGCTTATTTAAGAAGTGTGAAGATCTTCAGCGGAGGCCTGCCGTTATGGTCGACAATACTGTGCGAGTGTGGGGATCCACATTCTTTAACAAACTCGACTTGAGGATGGATATCCATGAGCGTTGTCACAAAATCCATTGTGAATGCTGACGCCGAAGCGCGTTATTTAAGCCCTGGCGAACTTGATCGCATCAAGTCTTTCGTAACTAAAGGCGAAGCTCGTTTACGTATTGCTCAGGTGTTGACTGAGTCCCGTGAGCGCATCGTTAAGCAGGCAGCTGACCAGTTGTTCCAGAAGCGTCCTGACGTAGTATCCCCCGGCGGTAACGCGTACGGCGAAGAAATGACTGCAACTTGCTTGCGTGACATGGACTACTACCTCCGCCTCGTAACTTACGGCATCATTGCCGGTGACGTCACTCCTATCGAAGAAATCGGCCTGGTTGGCGTCCGTGAAATGTACAACTCCTTGGGCACTCCCATTCCTGCTGTAGCTGAAAGCGTACGTCAGATGAAGCAAGTTGCGACTAGCTTGCTCGCTGGTGATGATGCCGCTGAAGCTGGCTACTACTTCGACTTCGTCGTCGGTGCAATGAGCTAAGTACAGCCTGTGGCTCACTCTTAGTTTTTCTGTGCTTCAGTAACCGACTTACACAAAACGACATTTAGGACAGTCATCATGCAAGACGCAGTTACTTCTGTTATCAACAACTACGACGTTCAAGGCAAGTACTTGGACGCTTCTGCTATGGACAAGTTGAAGGCGTTCTTCGCTTCCGGCGAATTGCGTGTTCGGGCCGCTGGTACTATTGCCGCTAACGCATCTACTATCGTTAAGGATGCTGCTGCTAAAGCATTGTTGTACTCCGACTTGACTCGTCCCGGTGGCAACATGTATACCACTCGTCGCTATGCTGCTTGCATCCGCGATATGGACTACTACCTCCGCTATGCCACTTACGCAATGTTGGCTGGCGATACCTCCATTTTGGATGAGCGTGTACTCAACGGTTTGAAAGAAACCTACAACTCCTTGGGTGTACCCATCGGTGCAACTATCCAGGCTATCCAAGCGATGAAAGAAGTGACTGCTTCTTTGGTTGGCATGGACGCTGGTAAGGAAATGGGCGTTTACTTCGACTACATCTGCTCTGGCTTGAGCTAGTTATCGGCTAGACTCGCCAGCCAGAACGGGCAGCTTGCTGCAGGGATCTGGTGTACGATACGTGCGCGAGCTTTCTGGAGAGGGTTGCCCGTTTTGTCGTTGGTCTTTGAATTGTTGTGATCCTTCACTAGGAATTTAACTATGCGCATGTTCAAAGTGACGGCCTGTGTACCCAGCCAAACCCGGATCCGGACACAGCGCGAATTACAAAACACCTACTTCACCAAACTGGTTCCCTACGCTAGCTGGTTCAAAGAGCAGCAACGGATCCAAAAGTCAGGTGGCACGATCCTGAAGGTGGAATTGGCCACTGGTAAGCCTGGGATGGATGTGGGCTTACTGTAGTTTGAGTAGGCTACTTACTTCAATACTCCACTAGGATCCTTCTCGTACAGAGGGATCCTTTGCTTTACATCGGATGTGTTAAACCCACTTAAAGTAGCGTGAGCTGTTGAGCAGGTTGCTGACTCTGGCATAACTGTTCGACGGCACGGCGACGGTACAAGTAGTTCCCCCCGCGAGAGACTTTGTAAGGGGTGTCATCCTTTTTTAACTGAGCCCGAGCCTGTTTTTGGGAGCACCCCAGGATCCCAGCTGCTATTTTCAAAGGGATCCATTGCTGGCCGAAGCGGTTTAGGAGAACGGTATCAGACTCATTCTGAATGTCAGTCAGTAGTCTTTGGGCCACCAGCCAGCACGCCAATGTATCCGACTCGGCTCGATGTGCCGGCCCGACCTCTAGGTTATAGTGACGGACCAACGCCGGTAAACTTCGAGACGGTAAATCATTTAACATTAGCCGAGCCAATGCCACGGTACAGAGCTGAGCTGTCTCAGGCCTGGTAAAGGATCGACCTAGCCGTTTGTACTCTAATTGGATAAAGGTGTAGTCAAAGTACAGATTGTGGGCGGTCAGGATCCCTTCGTTGAGATAAGGTGCGTAATCCAACCAAACGTGTTCAGCGGGAGGAGCGCTATCTACCATTGTTTGAGAGATGCCTGTGAAGGCGGTGATGCTGGGAGGGATGCCGATTGAGGGGTTGATGAGAGTTGTCTGCTGCTGACGGATCCCGTCTTGCAAGGATCCTTGTAACACCGATATCTCTATCGCCCGATGACGTGGATCGACTCGCCCAGTGGTTTCGAGATCTACAACGGTGAGCAATTGCTGGCCCGCATGACGGTAAAACGCGAGGAGGTCTCGGGAGTGGTATAGCGGCAAACGGATCCTCTGAATTCCATCTTTTGTAGTTTAGTCGGTTGGGCTTACAGTTGGGCTCTGTTTAGCGGATCCTCTTCACTAGCCCTGTGAGCAAAGGATCCTACTGTCTGACCAGTGTTGATTGCCGATTGAATTGGCTTATTCAGAGTCTGGTGGGGAAAACTGGCGGATGAGATATCGAATTTCAGCGAGCAATACCTCAAAGCGCTGATCGGATTCTAATTGCTGTTGCTTGATCGCTTGGGTCTCAGCTCTCATCTCGGTAATCACTCGCTCGTGTTCTTCGATGCGGGCTTGGAAGATGCGGGCCATGTCACCTAGCTGGCTCTGGAAGCGGAGTTGAGCGTTAGTGAGTTGATCTATGCTCGATTGGCTCGGAAGGCGAAGGAGTTGGCGTATTGCAAGGGGCCGCCTCATTATTACAAGGTCGCAGTTCTGGAGGCTGAGGCTATTTTGCAGCGGGAAGGAGGGTCGTTTGAAAGCAGCCGCCCTCGACACACATGACCTTGATTTGTGCTGGACTGTTATCCTGCAGGACACTTCAACACAGCGAATGTGACCATTGCCTTGACCCTTGTCAATTAAAGCCACTCCATAGGATCCTTTACATGGTTAGGTGGGCTCCTAAGCCAGAGTTAGGTGGGCTCCTAAGCCAGAGTTAGGTGGGCTCCTAAGCCAGACAAGCAACCAAATCCTGATCAGGTGTTGTGATGGATTTCAATTGGTACGTATCCGACAAAAGCTTAAATACATTCGGAGAGATAAACGCAGGAAGTGTAGGACCTAGTCGAATATCCTTGATACCTAAATGAAGTAGCGTTAACAGAATTGCTACAGCCTTTTGCTCATACCAGGACAGGATCATCGAGAGCGGTAGCTCATTGACATCCATTTCAAACGCATTGGCTAGGGCTAAGGCAATTTGAATAGCGGAGTAAGCATCATTACACTGACCAACATCTATCAGACGCGGGATCCCACTAATGTCCCCTAAATCTTGGTCAAAGAAGCGGAACTTACCACAAGCTAAGGTCAAGACAATGCAGTCATTAGGGACCTTTTCCACAAACTCGGTGTAGTACGTGCGGCCTGGCTTAGCACCATCACAGCCACCAACGAGAAAGAAGTGCCGGATCCTACCCTGCTTTAGCGCAGCAACAACCGTGTCTGCCACACTGAGGACAGCATTGCGAGCAAAGCCAACTGTAACAGACCGAGAGGGGCTCTCTGCTAAAAATCCTGGTAGTGCCAGGGCCTTGGCAATCACTGGACTGTAATCGGGGATGTCTTGATCTTGGGCAGGTAGGTAATTGAGGTGGGGATAGCCGACGGGACCGATGGTGAACAGTTTGTCGCTGTAGTGATCATGTGGAGGCATCAAGCAATTGGTGGTGACCACAATTGACCCAGGGAACTTAGCGAAATCCTTGGTTTGGTTCTGCCAAGCAGTGCCGTAATGCCCATAGAAATGAGGATAGGCCTGCTTCAACTGAGGATAGCCGTGGGCCGGGAGAAGTTCACCGTGAGTGTAGACGGTAAGGCCCGTATTCACCGTTTGGTCGAGAATGGCTTTCAACTGTCGGATATCGTGACCCGAAACCAGGATCCCTTTACCCACTCTGGGATTGAGGGGTACCGTTATGGGGACAGGATGACCATAGGTCCCTGTGTGTCCTGCATCTAGGAGCTCCATCGCTCGGAAGTTCACCTGACCCACGTCTAAGGCTACTTTGACCCAATCTTGCACACTGAGAGATGGATCCCGTAAAGCCTCTAGAGTTCGATACACAAAGAGGTAGATCGCCTCATCTTCCTGACCCATCTCATAGGCATGAAAAGCATAGGATGCGGCACCTTTGAGGCCATAGATCACAGTTAATTTGAGCGAGAAAATATCAATTTCACTGGGACCCACTTGACTAAGAAACTTGAGGGCCACTGATTCCCCTTGCTCGACTAAACTTTCATCCCAATTCGGTGTAAAGGTGGCAATATCTGGCCAAGGTGAGGTTGATTGCAGTTGAGATTTGAGGGATTCTCGGTAGGCAATAGCTTGTTCAATATAGGCGCGGAATCGGCTGGGATCGAAATTTACGTTCGTCATGGTGGCAAAGAACGTCTTGCAGGTAAACACATCGATGTCGTGCGTGTTGATCCCTTGAGCTTTGGCTTGCAGAACCACCGGGGCTAATCCGCGCAGACAGTGAACTAATAGATCTTGTATCGCATTGACTTGTGGGCTTTTGCCGCAGGCTCCAAATTGATGGCAACCGTCGCCACTAGCGGTTTGTTCGCACTGTTCACAAAACATTATTTCAGTCTCCCTATTGGCCTGGAACCAGGATAAACAGTTGGTCCTAGCGATGCTTTGACTTAAGTCAACAGGGGTTTGGTAGGATGTGCAGGGTTGCCGAGGTCAAGTGATGACGGATCCTGTTGATCCCTTTTCAACTGTGCTGACAGTTCTAGGGGATACCCAAATTTTTCAGGGACTCCCTCATGAACAGCTAGTGGCTGTGGCGCAAATTGCTCGTATCCAAAGCTATGCGAAAGGAGAGCTCCTGTTCCACCAGGGTGATGAGGGAACCGGCTTTTTTATTGTGCAATCGGGGCGGGTGAAGGTGTTTCAACTCTCAAGCCAGGGACGGGAGCAAATCTTGCATATTTTTGGTCGGGGCGATCATTTTGCGGAAGTGCCGGCCTTTGATGGTCATAGTTTTCCAGCTTCAGCGGCTGCGTTGGAGCAAAGTAGCGTGTTGTTTTTCCCACGTCAGTTCTTTTTACAACTGTTAGAACAGACTCCTTTACTCGCCATCAATATGTTGAGCAGTTACGCCCGTCATTTACGTCGATTGTCACAACTGGTGGATACATTATCCCTACACGAAGTCCCTGGACGGTTAGCGACCTATCTCGTCCAGTTGAGGGCGCAGCAAGGTCAGGCCCAGCAGTTTGAACTGGATGTGAGTAAAGGGCAGTTAGCTTCACTACTGGGTACGATTCCAGAGACTCTCTCTCGTGTCTTCTACAAGCTGAGTCGTGAGGGTATTCTCACTGTTGAAGGATCCACTGTTACTTTGCTAGATCCATCACGCTTGCTAGAGCTCGCGGAGTAGATACTCCAAAATGAATGAGTCAGGTTATCAGTTATGACTGACGTTGAGTTCAAAACTTGTGTTACCGACTTCTGCCCCTCTGCCTGCGGTGACGCCCAGTCAAGGATCCTTATATCACCAAGCCGTCACCCTAATCGCTACGGATGTGTGTCGCTGCTAGCCTGAAGTGTCAGGTTGAATTGATCAAGGGTTGTCTGCCATGGCCTCTGACCCGAATGGGATCCGGTCATCCCCGCAAGACTGTCATAAAGATGGCCCCTGTACAGCGGATCCTAATCTTTGCACAGACTATTCTGCTCCTCGCGCATGTGATCCTGAAGCTTTCGCCCCTGATCCTGGTCATCGCACACGTGATCCTGTTCATCGCGCACGTGATCCTGAGGTTTTCACACATGATCCTGTTCATCGCGCACGTGATCCTGTTCATCGCGCACGTGATCCTGTTCATCGCGCACATGATCCTGTTCATCGCGCACATAGTCTTAGCTGTTGCACACAGGATCCTATCCCTCTCACACAACGACAAAGATTGGCACAGGAAGAACAAAGTCCATCACAGCTTGAGAAAACCCTGGTTAAGTGTGCAGGATCCTCAACCACACTTGGGATGGTGACGGTATGGGCTCGATTATGAATGGTTAGCTAGAGCTTCTGAATAGCTGAGGGCGTGCGGAGATTGGTTGTGTCTCGGAAAAGGACAGGATCCTGAGGGACTGGATGGGGATCCTGGTGCAGCGGTCGGGGGGCCTGGGGTTGAGGCTAGGATCCTGCAGGTAGGCAATGAGGATGACGGTATGGATGCGATGACGGTGCAAGAGGCACAAGCTGATCTTGAGAGGCTGATTGGGCAAGTGGTTGAGGATGTGGATCCTCTGATTCTTTGCAATAGCAGCGGGCGGTACTGATGTCGCTGGACGAGTTTAGGGCATGGCAGGAGACGGTCTATTTGTTATCGAATCCCAGTCAGGCCCAACGTCTTTTAGGATCCGTTCAAGATGCTCAGGCCGGTAAGGTTTTTGAAAAGGATCTGTTTTTGAAAAGGATCTGATTGAGGAATGAGGCTGACGTTTACAGAGGCAGGATGGGCTGATTATTTGTGGTTTCAAAGGACGGATAAGACTCTATTGAAACGAAACCATGCTCTAAACAAGCATAGGCTCAACCCAGTTTCACCAATTGGCCAGAAAATCAGGGATTTCTCAGGGATGATTGAGCGTAACTCCTGTCTGACTCGCAAGGGTAGGATCCGTTTCAACCTGACTCACTTAGAAGGATCCCTGACACTTTGGGCGTGGGGATCCTTCAGGCATACCCGTGTTCAACTAGAAAATCTAATGAGATCGAGGCAGAAGCTGGTGCAGACGATAGCCCAAGCAGCTTTTCAACATATTTTCCCAAGATATCAGCTTCAACATTGACCGGATCCCCCATTTGCAGTTGCGATAAATTTGTCTCACGATACGTCGTCGGAATCACCGCCACTTGGAACCAACAGCCTCCATCCTGCAAATCGGCAATCGTCAAGCTCACCCCATTGATCGCAACACTGCCCTTCGAGACAATGTAGCGACCCGCCGTCAGCGGCACCCGAAAGCTCAGTGTCCAGGCCTCTGCCGTCTCTTGGCTATCCGTCCGCACCCCCACCGCTTCCTCGTGTCCTCTCACAAAATGGCCCCCAATTTTATCCCCCGCTCGCAAGGATCCTTCCACATTTACAGGATAGTGAGCCCGCCGCTGGCGCAAGGTTGAGCGATCTAGAGTTTCTGGTGACACGTCCGCCACAAACCCATCTGGTCGCAGAGCCGCTACCGTCAGACACAAACCATCCACCGCAATACTGTCTCCCAACGCCATGCCCCCTCTCACACCGGGACACTGCACATAGAGACTTGACTCACTTACCCAGTGCATCGTCCCCATCGTTTGAATCAGTCCTGTGAACATGGATCCATCCCTCGCATTATCTCTCTGTTGTAACAGGGATCCTAGGCTCCACAAAAAAAGCCCCCTGAGGGAGCTGAGGACAATGCATGATTGGTCTAGTTGGATCCGTGACGCATCCGAACTGAAATTAGCTAACCCAAGTGGCGGCCATGTGTTCAGCCAAGTCAACCACCCGCTGAGAGTAACCCCACTCATTGTCATACCAAGCCATCACTTTCACCATGTCGCCCCCCAACACAGCGGTCAGCTCAGCATCCACAATCGAGGAGCAATCATGACCCCGGTAGTCCACTGAGACAAGCGGCAATTCCGAGAATCCGAGGATCCCTTTGAGGGAGTTTTCAGAGGCTTCCTTCAATGCAGCGTTAACTTCTTCTGCAATAGCATTCTTCTCCGTTTGAATCACCAAGTCCACGAGGGATACGTTAGGGGTAGGCACACGCACGGCCACACCGTTCAACTTACCCTTCAACTCGGGAATCACCAAGGCCACAGCCTTTGCAGCCCCTGTGGAGGTGGGAACCATGCTCAACGCCGCCGCCCGCGCCCGTCGTAAATCCCGGTGGCTACCATCAAGGATCCGTTGGTCCCCGGTATAGCTGTGGGTTGTGGTCATGGATCCTTTAACAATCCCGAACCGCTCAAGCAAAACTTTCAAAACAGGCGTGAGGCAGTTAGTGGTGCAGCTCGCATTGCTGACAATATTGTGACGAACAGGATCGTAGGCACTCTGGTTAACACCGTAGACGAACGTTGGAATATCACCCTTGGCAGGTGCTGTAATCATCGCCTTCTTAGCACCCGCTTCCATGTGCTTAGACGCCCCTGCATAATCCCGGAACACACCTGTGGATTCAATCACCAAATCGATGCCCAGATCTTTCCAAGGTAGGTTAGACGGGTTCCGATCCGAGACAACGGTGATTTCCTTGCCATTGACGATGAGGCTACTGTCGCCGGGCTTGACATCTACACCGTGCATAGGACCCAGAATCGAATCGTAGACGAGCAAATGAGCAGCAGTCTTGGGGTCTGATGTATCGTTGACAGCCACGATATCCAAGTTCGACTGAGACCGACCCAGCCAGCACCGCATGAAGTTCCGTCCAATCCGACCGAATCCGTTAATCGCTACCTTAATCACTGCCACTGACCTCGCTTGTCTAAGATGTGTCGCCGATGTTTAGCACATGATATCGCAATAGTGGGAACTCTCAATGATTTCTTCCAAATCTTAAGAACAGCAAACATCTCCACGGGCTCATATCGGACCTGTTCAATCGGATCGAACCGGATCCTGCTTGTTTGTTATTTCTAACCGGATCCTGCTTGTTTGTTTAACCGGATCCTGCCTGTCACTTCTAGCCGGATTCTGCATTGGGTTTGTCTTGGGTTGGGTTAGAGTTCAGCTAGGGGAGCTTGATTGGCTGAGGTCTTGTGATTGTAACCGTTGATGCATGGTCGCCATTGTGGTTGCAGCACTTTCGGCCCCCCGTTGTTCCAACAAATCAGTTACAACACCGTCTAGTAGATGCAACTGTTCACTAATAATTTGTCCCCAGGCACGGTGCAGTTTCACTTGGAGTTCCGAGGGCATGTCATCTAAGTTACGTGCAGATAAGACAGCCGTTTCCACCGTTGTAATCGCAATGGCTGTAGTGGTCCGGCGGCGGTTTGTGAGCAGAGAGGTTTCACCAAAAATCCGTCCAGAATGCAATGTCGCTAACAGATAGTCCCCAGGGTAGCGAGTAAATTGCTTCCGCAGCTCCACCACCCCACTGAGAATTAAAAAAAGATCATTTGAGAAATCGCCTTCTTCAAAGATGATTTGTGCAGGCAAATGACGACGAGGCACCAGAAATGTCACTAACATCTGCCACTCATCATCGTCGAAGCTCTGAAAGAGGAGATGGTCTCGCACTTTCTCAAAGGTAAATTGACCCGTGGTCATAAGGCCTCACTCCAGTGGGAAATCTGACTGGATCTGACAAGATAATTTGGATTCGGTAAGCCTTCAACTTAACCCGGTGGCCATGCTAGCGCTCGTCCTCCCAAAATATGGAGGTGTAAATGGAAGACCGTTTGACCGGCATCCGCCCCGTTGTTGATCACAAGCCGATAGCCTTGTTCCAGTCCTGCAGTGGCGGCCACGTGCTGGGCAGTCTGTAGGAGCTTACCCAGAAGGGTTTGATCCTCGGGGGCTGCCATTGAGAGTTGGGGAATAGGCTTCTTAGGGATAACCAAGATGTGCACCGGGGCTTGGGGATTGATGTCCTTGAAGGCTAAGACATCCTCATCCTCGTAGACGATATCGGCAGGGATCTCTTTGCGGATGATTTTGCCGAAAATGGTATCACTCATACTGCGATCTCGTCTTAGGTTCGCCCTAAAATTTTACCGTGTCCGGATCCTTTCGACTTAATCAGGATCTGCGACTCAACCCGGATCCTGTGACAACTACCGCTTTTCGGATCCGGTAGGTCGCCAAGTGCCTGTGGCAACATATTTGAAAGTTGTCAATGATTCCAAAGTCAAGGGACCCCGAGCATGTAATCGCTGAACCGAAGTACCGATCGAAATCCCCATGTGAGTGTTGAACACAGGGGCGCCAGGGCGTTTCACCGGTGGGAGAGGAGAGCTGTTCACATGAATTGTGGCGGCATCAACATCTTGGGTAAAGCGGCGGATTGAGGTATCTGAATCACTCAAAATAGCCTCTGATTGATGATGGCCATACTTATTGATCCAGTTAATTACCGCTGAGAGGCTATCAACCTGCTGGAGACGGAGATGAGGCTGTTCGGTTGAATCAAGCACATCACTAATTGGTGGGAATTGCGAAAACTGTTCTCGGATCTGAGCATCAACCTGCAGCGCAAAGCCTCGATGAGTCAGCTCAGTGATTAAGGATCCGAGGTGAGTTTCAGCCCATTGAGTATGAATCAAGATCCAGAGAATCTCAGATTGAATGACAGGAATCGACTCAGGGTCATAATTACCAAGACTTTTCAAGAGGATGGATTGGACCTGTGACCAGGAGGCAGACGCATCAATAAATACATGGCCGTGTCCTAGTCGGGTGAGCAACACAGGGGCAGAGCTCGATTGAGCAACAGTTTCAACCCAATTAGGCCGACCGCAGGGAATGACCAGATCCAGATAACGGGACTGTTGGAGTAGAGGATGGGGTCGTGTGGACTCAGCTTCTCCTAAAGACTCGATGTCTGGGATGGATTGAATGGATCCTTCTGGAAGGCCTCCCGAGTAGGCAGCCTCGCTGAGGAGGGAAATTAAAGCCTCGTGAGTTTGTTTTAACTCTTGACTACAGGACAACACGATACCGTTGCCAGACTTGACTGCCATGCTAATGCCACTAATCGCGTATTCTGGATAGATTTCGTAAACAATGGCAATAAGACCCAATGGGATCCGAAATCGACTGTGAAGGACCCCTTCATCACTGCGCCAATGTTGATCGGGGGCTCCAATGGGGTCAGGCCAGTTGGCTAAGGCGTGTAGGTGGTCGGCGGAGTACTGCAGCCGTTCGGGGGTGAGCTTCATACACTCGATCAGCCAGTCTGAAGCCGATTGGTCCCGAGCCCGCTCTAGATCAAGCGTATTAGCCTCTAGCAGCCGATCAAACTGATCAACGAGTCGTTTGGCCATGGTGCGAATCGCCCTGTCTCGCGTGGCACGGGTCAGACGAGCCATTTGTGGACCTAGCCGTTGCACCTGCCGTAGTGTTGTCCCTAAGTCAAAGTCACTAACCACAATTGTTGATCCTTTTCGGTCTCACGACACAGCCTATTCCGACATGACCTCACCAGTATGAACTCATGATATGAACTCATGGCATGAACTAACTAGCCTTATCCTCATTATTCCAGACCTTATTCCATGCTCCCATGATCGTGGGCTTTTCAGGTCTGCCCGAATACTTCGACATCACAGAGACTTACTCTACCTGACAACTATTGAGAGTTAAGATTCGAGAACTCGTAGAGCTACCCCATAGGCGGAATCTAGATCCGTGTATACCGAGAAGTAAGTCACAGCTTTTATACCTCGGCCACGGACTCATTGAAGTCAGAGATCCTAGAGTTCAGTGCAAATACCCAGGAGATAGACTTCCTTCTTCGCCAAGATAGTGAATACAGCTCCAGTTATCCTTGTTTTTCAGAGCTTTCAGAGTAGCAGGTGTGATTTTTGCAGCCTCTAGAGGGCTTACAATACTGTTTCAGTAGATAAACACTATGCTTGAGCACGACCGTGTGTCCAGCCCTAGGCCACCTCAGGACTCTACAGTCTCGCAGGATTCTGTTGGGGAGTCTTCAATGCTGTTGACCCATAATCAAGCCTTTTCGATCCTAAATAAGATTGCTGACTTTGTGTTTATTCTTGACCAGGATTGGCGGATCCTTTTTCTCAATAGCCAAGCTCAACACCTTGTTCAATCTGACCAACAGCATCCCACCCTGTGGCAACTTTACCCAGAGGCTATTCACACCCGGTTATTTTATGAGTGTCAATCTGTAATGCGTCATCGCCAAGCCAAAAGCTATGAAGATTATGTCGTTTTTCTAGAGCGGTGGCTAGAAATTTCTATTTACCCTGAGGATCCAGGGATCCTGATTTGTGCCCGAGATATTACGGAGAGAAAGCGAACGATGTCTGCTCTGATTGCGTCTAAGCGCCAGGCTGAACTCGCAAATCGCATGAAAAATGACTTTCTGGGTTGTATGAATCATGAGTTACGCACTCCCTTAAATGCAATTCTAGGGTTCACGAATTTTTTGCTCTCGGAGGTGCACAATCAGCCTGATCGATATGGACCGTTTGGGGATGATTTAGAGCGGATTATGCAGGCGGGCTCACATCTCCAAGACCTCATTACCGATTTACTGGATTTATCTAAGGCTGAATCAGGTCACTTGGCATTGGCCTACTCCCACATTGATTTATCGGCCCTAATTCAGGAAGTGATTGATATTGTTACTCCTATCGCCAGTGCAACTCAAAATCAGATTCACTATGTTGAGCAGTGTTCTATCCCTTCGTATTATACGGATCCGTTACGACTACGGCAGATCCTTTACAACCTACTGAGCAATGCCTGCAAGTTTACTCAAGCTGGCTCGATTACGGTATCTAAGACTCTCTCTATTAATGATCCGGATCCTATGATTAAGATTGCCGTGACGGATACAGGCATTGGCATGACATCTGAGGATATTGCTATTATCTTTCAACCGTTTACCCAGGTGCATCAATCGAAATCCCGCTCGCAAGAAGGAACAGGCATCGGATTAACCATCAGCCTCAGGCTAGCTGAACTGTTAGGGGGCACCATTTCAGTGACCAGTCAAAAGGGACAGGGATCTACATTTACGGTGTCTCTACCCCTGAGCGATGGGGTCGTGACTCCAGTTGGAGCCAGAGAGACAGAACACTTAGCTCACCACTGAGGCTAAAGTGTTGAAGATAAACTTCTACAAGAACGTGCTGAACACTCAAAAACCGGAAGCTGTTAGCCTCCGGAGATGCTCTGTAATTAGAGAACGTAGATTCAATTCGTTAACGCGCTACGCGTTGAATCGTGCTTGTTACCAACCGCGTTGAGGAGCCGAGCCTGTTGGCAGACAGCCCCTCTAGGTTAACCTGATTAACTTAAAGTCCTTCACCATTCTGGGTGCAGTTGTAGACAACATTGCGGGAGCCAAAGCAGGTAAAGGATCCATTTTGCATGGTATTAACCTGCGTGGTGAGGCCCTGCCCGCGTGTTCCTGTGGTTGTGGAGGTAAATCCTTCACCTGTTGATGGATTCATGTACCGAGACCGGCTCTCAAATTGGCCTAACTCAGCATCATAGCCACTCATGCGGAAGCCACGTGCACCTGTTGAAGGATTGTAACCACCCGTCATTCGACCCCCAAGGCCAGTTTCTGGGTTATACCCTCCCATATTGAAGCGGAGATAGGGTTGCTGCTGAGCAGTGGCAGGAGAGCTGAAGATAGCAGTAGCAACTAAACCTGTAATTAGGGCAGCACCAAACGATTTGTTGAAAATTTTCATAGTAACTTGGTCTCAACCTCTACACCTTCAGTGTCTCAGATCAGCCTCGTGTCCAGAAGTGAAATGAGGAGATTCCTGGCATGACTTCGGTCATAGGATCCTTAGCCTTAGGGTCACGCGCAATCCTAATTGACGTCAATCCTAATTGACTAAAGTTACTCAGTAATTGAGGGCTTGAGTTAGTGGACAGCTCAAGGCTGGGCAGTCAAGGCCTAGGTCTCAACAGTAATCTTAACTGACACCGTTTCCATTAATTAATGTTCAGGATCCTTAGTCGTGCGCTACTCTACGGCTATCTCGTGATAACACGTATGTCTCTTCTTATGTCTCTGCGCCTATGTCGACCCATCCGTTGATCCCTCCGCTGATCCATGACGTGCAAGGCTCATCACGCCATCCTACTCTCAGTGTTATCCTCTCAGTCTTAACGTTCTCGCCTCTCTTACCTCGTGTCATCGAAAGTGTGTTGGGTCAGATAGATGTTCAGGCTGAGTGCATTGTGATTGATGCCAGTGGTCATGAACTGGGGCAAGAGTGGGCTCTTCACCATCCTTCAATTCACTATATTCAGTCTGAGGCGCCCAGCCATGCTAAGGCTAGGAATCAAGGATTACAGGTGGCTCAAGGTGATTTTGTGATTTTCCTTGATGCGACCGATGTCTTCGTGGATCCATCCAGTAGTGCTGAACGAATCGCCCGATTCAAGTCTGAACCTCCTCAGGTGGGCCTAGTTAACAGTGGTTACCAAGTGATTGATGAGCAAGGGAAACGGATCCTAGATGTCGAGCCTTGGGTGCGGTATCCCCGTCTAACGCTAGCCTCATGGTTACGCCAACCTCTAATTCAATTAAGTGCTTTAACCTTTCGTCGAGCATGGCTGATTCAGGCGGGTGGGTTTAGTCGACAGTTCCAAGCCGGCGAAGCCAGTCATCTAGTCCGACGTTTGGCTTTAATGGGGTGTCGAGCGGTCTGGCTGCCCCACATCACAATCCAACATCACAGCCTTCAATACCCTGATGTTCAAAATACCCAGGCCCACCGAGAGGAATCCATCGAGCCCCGAGTATTGAGTGCTTACGAAGCCCATCTGGACTTTTTCAGACAGCCCAATGTGCCTGAGTGGATCCTGAACCAAGAACCGACATTCAGCTTTATTCATTTAGTCACTTGGGCCTGGCACTGCTATCAGCTGAGATGCTATGGAGCTATGGTAAATTGTTTAACCGAAAGTTTATTTAAAACTCGTCAATCTAAGCCCCAAGTCATCACAACCTGGATCCAACGTTTTCAAGACCTAGCACAGCAGACTCAAACTTCATTCAATGCCTATACCCTCAGCCAATTACCAGAATGGCAACACTGGGTCACGGAGATGTTAGTCACAGAATTTCCCAGAGTGAGCATTGTTATTCCCTCCTATAACGGGGCTCAATTTTTAGAAGAAACTTTAGACAGCCTATTCCGACAAACCTATCGAAACTTTGAAATTATTGTGGTTGATGATGGATCCACCGACTCGACTCGACAGCTACTGGATCCTTACATTGAAGAAAAGGCTATCCGGTACATCTATCAAGAGAATCAGGGGCTCTCGGGAGCACGGAATCGAGGGATCCAAGCCTCTAGAGGCCAATTGATTGCGTTCTTGGATGCAGATGATCTATTCTTGCCGACTAAATTAGAGGAACAGGTCGCTGTTTTTGATCAGGATCCGACTATTGATCTAGTTCAAACAGGCTGGACCTTTGTTGACTCAAAAGGATCCATTCTCAAAGATGCAGAATTCTGGAAGTCAGCCCCTCACTTGACACTGGATATCTGGCTGACCTGGGGATGTGTATTACCCAGTGCCTTGATGATCAAACGGGCGTGGTTACAACGGGCTCTCAATTTTGATCGACAGTTTAGTCAAAATCAAGATCTAGACTTAGTGATTCGTCTGGCGTTGATGGGCTGTCGGAGTCAATGGATCCCAAGATCCTTGGTGCATTACCGGCAACATGAGGGCAGCATGATGCGCAATAGCCCTAAGCAGATGGCGGATCTCTGGGCCGTTGTCAATTCTATCTATGCTAGACCCGATCTTCCCGATGTCATTCGCCGAGGTGAGCGAGCCAATCGGTACTATAAATTAATTTGGACCGCTTGGTATGTGATGGTAACAAATCATGCTGCCGAGATGCTTACCTACCTCCGTCGCTCTAGTTTCTACACCCGCAAGGATCCCATTGAAATTATCCTCGATTGGACCTATGCCTTTAATACCTTTTTTGAGCAGAGTTATCGAGGATCCTTTGATGCTTGGGGAGTAAGTCGCTTACCGGAATGGCAAACAGCGGTCCATGAACTGCTTCAGGATCCTCAACCCTTAGTGAGTATCATCATTCCCACCTATAACTGTGCCCAGTATCTCCAACAAGCCATCGAAAGTGTGGTGAGGCAAACGTATCGTCGCATTGAATTGATTATTGTTGATGATGGATCTCTTGATGATAGCTATGATGTGATTCGACCGTACCTATCTCAAATACGGTATTATCGGCGGCCCCACGGAGGGGTATCAAGGGCGCGAAACTATGGCATTGCACGAGCCAATGGATCCTATATTGCCTTCCTAGATGCAGATGATTATTTCCTCACAGCGGATAAGATTGCCCATCAAGTTGACTGTTTTCGACAGTATCCAGAAGTGGGCATAGTGAATAGTGGCTATCGAGTTGTCGATCGGCAGGGATCCTTTTTTCAAGATGTAGACCTATGGCGGACAGCGGATCCGTTGACATTGGATAAATGGATCCTGAAAACCCCTGTGTTGCCCAGTGCGATGCTGTTTCAGCGGCAATGGTTACGCCAGGTGGGTGGATTTGATCCGAATCTGCGGGCGGGAGAAGATCTGGATTTGGTCCTACGGTTGGTGAAAGAGGGTTGTCAAGCCATTTGGCTCCAAGAAATTACGACCTGCTACCGTCAACATCCCACAAGTAGTCTCCGCCGTATTCATACGATTGCTCAGGATTACCTCACCGTTCATGATAAGTTTTTTGCTCAATCTGATCTCCCTCAATGGATCCGTCATCTTGAGCCAAAAGCACGATTCTCTCAGTTGATTTGGCTGGCCTGGCGATGTCTGAAAGTCGGGCAAATTCAACTCATGATTGCATTTCTAGACCAGTCGTTGAGCTACTCTCCTCGGTTGCAGGTGAAGACTGTATTAAGTTGGATCCACACCTTTGAGGTCTTAGATGACACCTTCGGAGTGGATCATCAACCATCAGTCAAAATTCTAGAGCAATTACCTGAATGGCAAACGTTGGTACGTAGAGTTCTCTTTGGATCTGCTGTGTCTTCTGCGCTGGTTCCTCAGGCGACCCTCATTGAGGTATCAGAGCCACCATTAATTAGTATCGTGATGCCTGCTTATAATGCTGCAAGATATATTTCTGAGTCTTTACAAAGCATTCAGGAACAAACCTATTCCAACTATGAAATTCTTGTCGTTGATGACGGATCCTCAGATAATACCGTTGAGGTTTTGGATCCTTGGATGGATACCATTCGATATATTTACCAAGAGAATCAAGGGCCCTCAGCGGCGCGAAATGAAGGGATCCGGCAGGCGCAAGGAGACTACATTGCGTTTCTAGATTCCGACGATCTCTACTATTCGACTCATTTAGCTGGGCAAATTGAGCATCTCATTCGTTATCCACAGCTTGCTTTTGTGGTGAGTGGATGGGAATCAATAGACAGTCGCGGACGGGCTTTAGCCAAAGTGGAACCGTGGGCTGGCTTACCTCAATTGGATACTAGAACATTGCTGATTTACAAGCCAGTGTTGCCCAGTGCCATGATGTTTCGGCATGAATGGCTGAACCGTGTCGGAGGATTTGATCATCGATTGCGACAAGCTGAGGATTTGGATTTAGTGATGCGTTTGTGCATAGAGGGCTGTCAAGCTGATTGGGTGCGGGCAGTGACTATTGGCTATCGGTTGCACTCAGGAAATGCGACAGGTAATGTGACTGCATTGGCAAATCAATATGAATTAGTTGTTGATAAATTTTTCTCTCGGCTGGATTTACCCCCCTCCATCAAAGCCCTAGAACGTCGATCTCGGTATCAAAGTTATGCTTGGTTAGCTTGGCGGTGTTTCCTGGCTCAACGCTTTGCAGAAATGTCGAGCTATCTCCTCAAAAGTAGTCAGTTCACTCCTTACTCCCGCATTGAAACGATCCTGGACTGGTTGGCACTTTTTACTATTTGCTCAGACCAGTATGGCCGAACAGTTGATGCATTGGAGTTAAGTCGATTAGAGGGATGGCGGCGCATTGTGGATCCTATCACGGTTTCCCGATCGTCAGGAGCCCAAAGGGCCAGGATCCTAGCTTAACGAAGAGAAGACAGCACACCCCACCTACAGCAAGAACACCTGTCACGGATCCAAAATGATTAGTCCAAACATCAGTCGCTTTTTAGTGTCTCAGATTGCGAATCAATGTCCAAGCGCCGTCTTCTTCAAGGATAGTGATCAAAATGTTATGGCACTAACTATTGATGATGTTCCGGCCAGAGATGAAGATGATAAACAGTCTACCCGACAAATCTTAGAGGTTATACGATCACATAATCGAGCTTACAAGACTAATGTTCAAGCAACCTTCTTCATTACCACTGAGCACGTAAAGCACAAAAATGCAAAGGATCGATTAGATTTAGATGTTTTAGCTGAGATCAGAGATGAAGGTCATGAAATCGGGAATCACGGCACCCTTGATCAACGCCATGCGAAGCTATCCCCACTAGACTTTAGAAACGAGTTTCACCAAGCGCATCAGTTTCTATCCCAACAGACCCATCATCCCATCCGTTGGTTTCGGCCTGGGCAGGCATTCTACACTCAACCCATGCTTGACTTATTGCGCACAGAGGGTCAGGCCTTGGGGTATCACCATCAGTTTGCTTTAGCTTCGATGATTCCACTCGATACAAGACATGGGTTTGATGCTCCAAGCTTTACTGTGCAGATGATTGGATCCTTTACCTTTCCTGGATCTATCCTCGTTTTGCACGGTGGCTATCGTCATCAGGCTCTCAATACAGTGCAGGTTTTAACTAACGTTTTACCTCAATTACATGAGCAGAATTATCAGATTGTTTCCTTGTCTCGATTAATCGATCTATAAGGTAGGGGGGGACCCTCAAAAATTAGACGAAAGGATCCGCTGACCAAGAAGTCGTGGTAACAATGAAGGCGGATCCGTTCCTCATCACTGATGTGCTATGGAAAACATTTACTTACTGGGCCTGGGTTGGATTGTCGGATTGTTATCGCACTCCTTGCCTCAAATGGGTCCCACCTGGGGCTGGGCATTGCCGATGTTGGCGGGCCTACTGGGAGCGGGTCTATTTCGACATCGACCGAAAACGGCGAAGACGATGTTAGCGGCGGGACTGGTATCCTTGGTGGCCTGGGCCTACTTAGGATGGCGATTACCGGCTCCAGCGGCAGATGATATTAGCTTTGTTGCTCCGCAAGCACAGGCCAGCGTTGTTGGGGAAATCCTAACGGATCCGCAAACCACTCGCAGTGAACGGGAACGGTTCTGGTTTCAAGCCTCCGAATTCACAGCCCCAGAAGGGGAGCCGCAGACCGTGAGTGGGAAAGTCTACGTCACTCTCGATCCAGAAGTGATTGAAGAGATTGATGTCCACCCGGGCCAAACCGTGCGAATGCAAGGCTTTCTCTATACCCCTCGACCGGCATTGAACTTGGGCGGCTTCGACTTCAAAGCGTTTTTAGCCAAACAAGGATCCTTTGCGGGCATCAGTGCCTATGAGGTGGAGGTGGTGGACCCGGGTCCCTCCTTCGGGGGGTGGGCTTTACGACGGCGGGTCCGAGGAGCTCTGGTAAGAGGATTAGGTCCTGAACAAGGGGAATTGCTGTCGTCGATTGTGATGGGGTCACGGGCTGCAGAGTTGAGCTACGAACTGCGCGATACCTTTCGGCAAGTCGGATTGGCTCACGTCTTAGCAGCGTCAGGGTTCCACGTCTCTCTCTTGATTGCGGTGGTCCTGGCTTTAGCTAGTGGCGTCCCATCCCCTCGGCAGAAACAACTCATTGTCTTCGCGGCCTTGGGAGGATACATCACCCTCACCGGCTTCAGCCCTTCCGTGTTACGAGCCGCCATCATGGGATCCGCCGCGATTCTAGCTCTTACTGAATCGGAAGAGATGGACCGAGCACGACTCCAACCCTTGGCTGTCCTGCTCTTAGCGGCTGTGCTCCTGTTGATCTGGAACCCGACTTGGATCACGGATTTAGGCTTTCTACTCAGTTTTGCCGCGACCTTGGGCCTGTTGGTTAGTGTGCAACCGGTGACCGAATTTCTCTCCTTTGTGCCTCAGTCCATTGCCGTTCCCGCCGCTGTCTCCCTCTCGGCCCAACTGTGGACTCTCCCGTTGCAACTTCTCTTTTTCGGCAAAATCGCCAATTACTTCCTCGTTGCTAATCTAGCCACACTAATGTTTATCCTGGTGGTCTCTATCGCCGGGTTTGCGATCTCAGCCATCGCACTTCTTTTCCCTACCCTTGCTTCTCTGGCCGCATCTCCCTTGCAATTCGTGTTGACCCCACTGATTAACCTCGTCACCTGGATCAGCACGTGGCCCCGAGCGACTTACTACGTCGGTAACATTTCCTGGATCCAATGTGTTCTCCTCTACGCTGCGTTGGCGGCAGTTAGCTTCTGGCCCCTGTGGAAAGATCGGATCCGTTGGCAAGGGACGGGTGCCATCATGGCTGCGGTTCTGCTTCTGCCTAACCTCGTTCCTGGTCCCCCCATTCAAGTTACCGCGTTAGCCAGTGGTCAGTCGCCGGTGATGGTGATTCAAACCCGGAAAGAGGCCATCGTCGTGAACAGTGGATCCGAGGACACCGTAACTTTCACCCTCATCCCCTTCCTGCGCAGCCAAGGGATCCGTCAAATCGACCATGCGATTGCCACCACCCCTGAGGGCATCACCAATTCTGGCTGGGCGTCTGTATTTGATCAAATGCCTGTGAAAAACTTCTGGGCGGGCGAAGATATCAGTGTCTCCGGCCCTTACTCCATTGTTCTAGGTGAAATTCAAAACCGGGGCATCCCCTACACTAAACTGCAACCGGGCCAGAGACTCGATGTGGATCCGACTATTGAGCTACGTGCCCTGAATGCCGCCCCTTTAATTTTGGCCTTGAATGGGAATATTGAAGGTCAAGACAGCTGGCTCCTTTTGGGCACTGCTGGTGAAGCCGCTCAGGTGAGAGTTCTCGGATCCTCTGTGTCTACACCCGTAAACTGGGTCTGGTGGAACGGTGGGGGGATTTCACGACAACTGCTCGAAGCCTTTCAAGTGGGAGCGGGTATCACGACAAATGGTTGGCAAGATCAATTCCCGGCCTGGTTTGAAGAAGCGGGGCGCAGCCTATACGATACAAACCGAGATGGGGCTCTAACCTGGATCCCTCCGGCTCAGCTTCAAACTGTAAATGCAGCTGTTGAATAGCGCTAGCTCATCGCTTGATAATCCTCACAGCCTTGACAGGGGCCGATCGGGTTCACGGCACAGCGGAGAAGTTCCGACCGAGCACTAAATTGGCAACTCGGATCCCCTAGAACCCAATGGCCGTCTAGGATCCATCGCTCTCCAGGTGGTTCAGAAGGTTGAACATAGAGGGCAATAGCCTGAAGCTGATACTGGCCCGCGTACAATTGATACCGATGTCGCCGCTCCATCACCAGATAGGCTTGCTCCCCTACCATCACATAGGATCCGGGGTGAGGGTCCCAGTCCAACGCGTGATGGGTCAGGAGCTGACGTGAATCATGCCATCGGATTTCAGTCGGGAGGCCAGTCAACGCCATAGCAAGTCGAGGAAAGATGAGTGAGAGAGCCAGATCCTTTACACCAGAACAGGATCCGAGGTGAGCAGAGGATGACCGTGCTGCTGACGCTGGTTTACATACCGTTCAGCCACCAGACGGGCTAGAGAGCGAATACGACCAATATAGCGAGTTCGTTCGGTGACAGCGATAACACCTCGAGCGTCCAGCATATTAAAGGCATGAGAGCATTTCAAAACATAGTCGTAGGCCGGCAAGATTACAGACTTATCTGGGGTTGAGTCGGAGTTATCTGCAGGGGTAGGAGGATCCTGAGCCAGGAGGCGTTTGGCTTCGGCTTCATACTGATTGAACAAGCTAAGCAGTAAATCGGCATCTGATAGTTCAAAATTATAGCGTGAATGTTCAACCTCACCCTGATGATGCACTTGGCCATAGTTGATGCGACCTAGAGCCGGATGGTCATTCCAGCAGATGTCATAGACGGATTCGATCCCCTGCATGTACATCGCTAAGCGTTCTAGACCATAGGTGATTTCAACAGAGACAGGGCGGCAATCAAGTCCTCCAGCCTGTTGAAAATAGGTGAACTGAGTCACTTCCATCCCATCTAGCCACACTTCCCAGCCCACCCCCCAGGCTCCCAGAGTTGGGGATTCCCAGTCATCTTCAACAAAGCGAATATCGTGATCTCCTGGAGCAATTCCGAGAACTGTCAGACTGTCGAGGTACAGATCCAGAATGTTATCCACTGAAGGCTTGATCAGCACTTGATATTGATAATACTGTTGTAGACGATTCGGGTTTTGGCCATAGCGTCCATCTGTGGGTCGCCGACAGGGTTCCACATACGCCACTCGCCAGGGTTCAGGCCCCAGAGACCGCAGGAAGGTGTGGGGGTTCATCGTCCCAGCTCCTTTCTCAATATCGTGCGGCTGGACAATCAAACATCCCTGGTCACCCCAGAAGCGGTGGAGGGTTAGGATCAAGTTCTGGAAGTTCAGCATACACTCGTCTCTAGCAGCCTAAGCGTCCCCTATTGTATAGCGTTTAGGGGATCCTGAGTGGGTTGGCTCGTAGCAGCCTCTGGGCTTACCTGTTCAATCGGATATGGGTATTCATTTCAAAAGGTGTACTTAGCTCTTAAGTTTACCAAGGTGATTGGCTGGACTCGAAAAATAGATTAACGCAATTAATACAAGTCACTATGTGGCGGTAGCTATCTACCCTGGAACGATAAAACAGCTTAAGTTATTTAAGGAAAGTCACTATGGAGCAGTAAAACGGATCCGTTTGATCAAGGAAGGTCACTATGGAACGGGAGAACGGATCCGTTTGATCAAGGAAGGTCACTATGGAACGGGAGAACGGATCCGTTTGATCAAGGAAGGTCACTATGGAACGGGAGAACGGATCCGTTTGATCAAGGAAGGTCACTATGGAACGGGAGAACGGATCCGTTTGATCAAGGAAGGTCACTATGGAACGGGAGAACGGATCCGTTTGATCAAAGACGAGCGAATGGGAACGATGGAGCCGTGCTGATCAGAAGTCACAAGGAGTCTTGGGTCTGTGGCAGGCAATCGAGGAGGGAGTTAGTAAACTAGTGAGGTTTCAGTTTGAGGCGGTTGGGATGGTGCTGAAGCAGAGGGCTAGGGGTATTGAACAGGATAGGTTCGTCGGATCCGTGTCGGTTATTCAAGAGCTGCTGGAATTACTAGAGATACTGCGATCTAACGTTTGAGCTTACCGGTCGGCAATATATCTCTCGGAATGAGCGTGGCATGCTGCCCTGCCGATCCGGTACAGTGCAGGG
>CAYUEE010000022.1:0-43607 GCA_964443615.1 uncultured bacterium
GCTACCCGCGTCCACTACAGTGAATGGGGGATTGGCTCTGCAGCAGGATCCGTTGCCGGTTGGTTGGGGCAGCATCCAGACAAATCCTTACCTGTTGAGATCACATCGGCAGATCTACCGACAATTCAAGCTTACCTCCGCGATCGAGGGTTGAACCTGGATTGGTAACCCGGATTCGGTATCATCAGCACCAGAAAGCGGAGAAGCCAAGGGGAGCCTTATCTGAACTGTTGTTCCTTGCTGTTCGAGACTGTTGAGTGCAAAAGATCCGCCTGCCAATTCAGTAATTTTTTTAACAGTTTTCAATCCGATCCCAACGCCCTGTTGCTCGTATTGACGCCGATTAAATTGCATAAAAGCTCCAATCTTCGCCACCTGGTCTGCACTCATCCCGCGGCCTGTATCCGATATAGACAATAGCCAGGATCCATGCTGAACTCGACCCTGAATCCTAACAGGAGTTTGCGGTTCTGAAAATTTAAGAGCATTGTCAACTAACTCTTGTAGCAGGGTGGTTAAATAGTGACTGGGTAGAGTAACAACCGCATCTTCAATATTCAAGTCTAAATCAGGCCAGCGTTGAAATTTCTGGGCATGGTGCTTCAAGATTGGCATAACTAGAGACTGTGACAGAACTGTTGGAGGATAACCACTGACTGACGACTGTAGTTCCAAATGCAAGTAGAACAGACAACGACGGGTCAACTGTTCCAGCCGAGTCGCTGCGGATCCTAACATGTCTAGGATCTCATTGACCTCCTCCGTATCCATAGAGTCCAGACCCTCTTTTAGAACATCTATAGCAAGAACAATCCCGTTGATCGGCGTATTTAATTCATGTGAGATATTGGCCGCCAAGTTAAGTGTCAGTTCTTCTAAAGTCTGCTCTAGAACAGTAAGGGTATCCTCTTGAAGAGTGTAAAGGCGTTGTATAGTGTCATATTGCTTCTTGATCCGTAGCATCGAGTGAACTCGGGCTCTCAACTCCAAACCATTGATAGGTTTGCTAATGTAATCATCAGCCCCAGCCTGCAAGCAGCGCGACAAATCAGTTTTTGAGCCGAGTGCAGTCACCATGATGATCGGAACAAACTGCCATTGGGGAAGAGCTTTAATCTGCTCACACAGCTCGATACCATTAACCTCTGGCATCATCACATCCATCAGGATTAAGTCAGGCTGAAATGTTTCCAGTGAGGCTAGAGCCTGGCTGCTATCTGCCACATAATTGAGTTCATAGGACTGTGAAGACAAAAGCGCCTCAATAACATCAAAGTTATACGGCTCATCATCGACAACAAGAATGGAAGGTGTGGACATGATGCATCTCAACCGTTAGTAAGTGTTAAGGGGCCGATGGAGTAACCTGGAGGGTTACTTGAGGTAAGCTATCTCAGCGGTAAGCTGACGCAAACTGTAGTCCCTTTCTGTTGTAGGGTCTTGAGCGAGAGAGTTCCCTCGTAAAGATCAACTATTTTCTGAACTATTTTGAGGCCAAAGCCCAAATTTTGCTGGGTTTCACTGAGAGATTGACGGTTTTGGAACGAAGACCGAGTAATGCCAGACCCTTTATCGTTGATGGCGATCTCGATCCGTTGATCAACTTGGTGGCAGCTGACGGTAACAACGGATCCTTTGGGGGAGAATTTGAAGGCATTGTCGAGGAGTTCATCCACCAGCCGCTGGAGGTGAGAGTGCGAGATCGGCACGGTCAAATCAACGAGATCAGAGTGTAGATCAAGGATCCTCTGAAATTGCTGGGCTTTCGTGGTCGCAACATAGTCAATTAATGGTTTAATAGCCAATCTAGGCACAGGATCAGTTGAGGGTTTAACCGCTTCTAACTGCAGATAAGCCATAAACCGATGAGTCCGCTGATCCAGATTGAGCGCAGATTGATATGCGAGATCTAGGAGATCTTGCCGCTTAGTAGGGCTTAGCTTATCGGCACCAGTGCGGAGCATACCGATGCTACCTAAAATACTAGTCAACGGCGCGTTGAATTCTTGGGATAAGCTTGACGTGACATTGCCACGCAATTCATGAAGGTGAGAGTCCAGCAGTTTAACGGTATCCTGCTGCAATTGAGAAAAGGCTTGGAGTTTATCGTACTGATATTTGATCCGTAACATGGACTCAGTACGTGCGCGCAACTCTAATGCACTAACGGGCTTACTAATAAAGTCATCAGCTCCAGCCGCAAGACACCGAGCTAAATCTTCCTTCCCATCCAATGCTGTCACCATAATGATAGGAATATAGTGCCATTGGGGTGCGGCTCGAATCATTTGACACACTTCAATTCCATCCATCCCCGGCATCATCACATCTAGCAGGATCAGATCTGGTCGTAAAACATCGAGAGAGGTAATCGCATCGTACCCAGACGCTAAGTAATTTAACTGATATTGTGAACTAAGCAGCATTTCAATAACATCAAAGTTATTCGGCTCATCATCAATAACCAAAATAGACGGGTTGCCCATAAGTCCTCAGTCGCAGTCACGTTTGGAGTTAAATTGTCAGGTGGCCCTATTATAAGATAAAACGATCTAGACCTTTACTCAAGTGCTCAAGTAATCTTCGATACTGATGCCGATTGAAGTGACCACAATCGTTGAATAGTATTTGCTAGTTCTTTAAGTTTAACAGGCTTACTCAGGTAATCATTAGCCCCAATCGCTAGACAACGGTCTCGGTCTCCTGGCATCGCTAGCGCTGTTAAGGCAATAATGGGAATAGTCTGCAAAGAAGGGATCTGACGGATCCGTTGAATCGTTTCTATACCATCCATCCCTGGCATCTGGATATCCATCAAAACGAGATCGGGAGGTTGAGCTTCAGCCTGCATAATCGCATCAGATCCACTCCGGGCTAGTGTTATGTTATACCCTTTAGCGTCTAGATAAGCAGAGATGGTCATGATATTAGCTTCATTATCTTCGACGAGAAGAATAGTAGGTGTGCTCTCTAGATCCTGTTCTGACTCAGGTAGGGGTACGAAAGCCGGGCCATACGAACAGACTTCACAGGGTATATCGATGGCAAAACAACTACCTACTCCAAGTTCACTGGTCACTCTCACCTGTCCCCCATGCAATTTGACAATTTGCTGAACCAGAGCCAAACCTAGGCCAGTACCCGTGTACTGACGGTTTAGGGCACTGTCAATTTGAACAAAGGGGAGAAAAAGCTTGTCTAGGTTTTCTTGAGCAATCCCGATCCCTGTATCATAGACAGCTAAGCGTAAGAGATACTGAACAGGAGACTCAGGATCCTGGGAGCCAAGACGACCCTTGTGACAGAGGGCTTCTAGGCGAATGGATCCATCCCTAGGCGTAAATTTTACAGCATTATTCAGTAGATTAATGAGAACCTGCCGCATTCGGCGTTCATCAATGTAGAGATTCGGTAGGCTTGGAGACATTTGAGTCGTGAGTTGGATCCGTTTCTTCTGAGCTTGTTGCTTTACAAAGGTGAGGCTCGATAGGCAGAGATGCTCGACGGATGTAGGCGCACACTCAAGCTTGACATGACCGGCTTCAATCTTAGCCACGTCAAGGATGTCGTTAATGAGCTCAAGAAGATGGGTACCACTCCGTTCAATTGTCGAAAGCGCTTTGCTTTGCCTCTCCTGCAAACACCCAAACACACCTTCCTGCAGCCCTTCCGTCAAACCCAGAATGGCATTGAGTGGGGTTCTGAGCTCATGGCTCATGTTAGCGAGGAATTCATCCTTCAAACGAGTAGCCCGAGCAAGTTCCTCATTGCTTCGTTGCAATTGCGCTTGGGCATGCTTTCTATCTGTAATATCCTGTGCTGTTCCAATGATTTGTTCTACTTGACCATCGGCATCCCGACTGAAGACAGCATCCCGGCGGCAGAACCAGCGCCACTCTCCATTCGCATGTTGGATGCGATACTCAAACTCAACAGTGTCTCCGTCACACAAAACTTCCAGCCGCTGCCGGTGTTCTCGATAGCGGACCTGATCGTCAGGGTGCATAAGATTCTCTAACAGCGTAGTACTCGAGGTTTGACCTTGGGTTGATGTGTAACCTAAAACACTCATTATGTTGCGATTGGTGTAAACATTACAGTCAACCTTAAGGTTATACAAGTACAGAATATTGGGTGATGATTCAGCAATTTGTTGAATGAATCGTTTACCTTTTTGCAGTTCTAGTTCAGCTTTCTTCCGATTGGTAATGTCGAATCGAATAGCCAAATATTGAACGGGCCGGCCTTTTTCATTGAGGAAAGGGACAATACTACTCTCCTCCCAATACAGGATCCCCTTCTTCGAGCGATTGCAGAGTTCACCTCGCCAGATATCACCATTTGAAATGGTGTACCACAAGTCCCGATAAAAGGAGAGTGAGTGACAGTCGGACTTGATTAAGCGGTGGGTTTGGCCTAGCAGTTCCTCACGCTTGTAACCGGATACGTCACAAAACCGGTCGTTGACGTAGGTAATAATTCCGTTGGTATCGGTAACAGCCACGCTAGCAAAGCGATCAATAGCTTGCTTGTAGGCCGACAACTCCTGGATCATACATTGACGGTCAGTCTCAGCCTGCATACGCTGAGTGATATCTTGATAGGTCCCCAGCAACCCCGTCACATTCCCCTCTTGATCATGAATAGGGAGCTTATTCTGTTCTATCCATATCAAACGGTCAGAATGGCTGAGCTGTCGAGTATCACCTAAACGTGCTTGGTTGGACCGAATCACCTTACGGTCATCCTCCCGTACTCCTTCAGCCTCAGAGGATCCCCAGGGTAAATCGTAATCCGTTTTGCCAACTAACTCTTCTAAATCACTAAGACCCACATCCTGCAAAAAGTTACGATTGCCACTGAGATAGCCCAGGTTTTGATCCTTCCAGTAAACTGAAAACGGGACAGTATCCAGCATTTTTTGCAAAAGTTGCTTCTGTTGGGCTAGTTCCTCTGTCCGAGTCTTTACTTTCTCTTCTAAAGTCTGATTAAGCGCTTTTAGCGACACGAAAGCAGCCTGACGCTCCAGTTCAGCAGTGACACGAGCCGCAAACACATTCAAAATAGCTTCAGCCCCACGAGGATCTTGAATAGAATTATCATCTAAAATGAATAGATACCCGATGACGTTGCGATTTTGATCTTGCAAGGCCACGCTAAGAGAATAGTCTGGTAAACGTCTTGGCCAAACTTGATGGAGGGTTGAATGTATTTCTGATTCGGAGGCCGCAGAACACTGATGGTGGCGGGGGAGCTTGGTACCACGGCAGGGGTATGGCAGTTCACAGGTGAAGGTCGGCTGCCAGGATCCGTGTACCCAATAAGCTAGAACTTGCATCTGCCGATTTTCAATTTTGGCAATGAAGGCATGTGAAACAGCGAGGGCTTCAGCAACATATTGAACTAAGGTTGGGAAGAAATCACAGCCTGTGGTTGCAGCTGTGCCTTCGATCAAGTGTTGGAGAGTTAGTTCAACCCGTTTGCGAGCTGAAATATCAGTATGGGTGCCTAACATCCGCAGGGGCTCGCCCTCTGCCGTCCAGTCAATAATCTTGCCGCGAGATAGAATCCATTTATAACTGCCGTCCCGACAGCGCAATCGATGCTCAATTTGATAGGTCGGCTGCTCTGCATTGAGAACTCGCAGAACAGCTGCATAACAACGGGGTCGGTCATCTGGATGAACCAGTCGTTGCCACTCATCAAATATCGACCCAATCTCGGCCTCACCATACCCCAGCATGGCCTTCCACTGGGAAGAGAAGTAGACCTCATAGGTTTGAATATTCCAGTCCCAAAGGCCATCACCTGTGCTCTCAAGCGCCAACTGCCATCGAGATTGAGGTCTGATAGCTTTATGGACATCAGATGCCACTGGAAATGAAGCCAGATCAGAAGACCTTTCAGACCGCTCCTGCTTCAGAAGATCCGTCCACAAAACATCACGCCTAGTCAAACCTATCAAGTTTCCCTCTCGATTCACCACAGGTCGGTGGCCAGCAGGATGGTGAATCAGTGGCTCCGGAATGGTTCCGTTAGCGGTTAAATCTGATACACAAATTGGGGAGGGCTCAGCCATGACCTCGCAGACACGTTGGGAGAGATCCTGCTGCTGAGCCACTAACCGTGTTACATCATGATCTGTAAGGATCCCAATAACCCGCCCTGCCTCGACAACGACTGCACAGCTGTCCTGCGTATGCATTTGAGTAATCACAGAGGCAACGTCAGCACCCGGGGGCACCGTCAGTGGAGCCCGAGTGATAACAGAATGGAGGTCAATCAAATCTAGATCGTGAGCAGAGACAACCATAACAACCTAGGGTGGGCAATCAGCCATTGAGAAATCAGAAGGAATCGATGCCAACGTTCTCTTTCTAAAGTTCCCCAGGCGCTGGCGGACTAACGGAGCTCAGACTCATTAAGGGTTAACCCTGCAAGTGTCAAGCTCTCTAATCCCTAGCTCAGCTCAGGAAATTGTAGGTTAAGAACTGGGTACAGGGGCCAATCTTGATAGTCAAAATGCCACCATTCAGGATCGAACAACGTGAATCCTTCCTGCATCATGGCTTGTTGCAAAAGAGTTCGATGGATCCGTTGCTGCTTCGTCCCTCCAGGATAGTGACAGTGGGAGCGCTCTGTCATCTCATCAAAATCGCTAGGCATATCGACTGGCCTTACTGTGGTTAGCTCAACCAAGGAGAGATCAACTGCACACCCTCGATTGTGCCGGGATCCTGTGACTGGATTCGCCACAAACTGACGTTGAACACCCGAGGTAACATCCCAAAACAGTTTAGTGACATCCCAAGGACGATAGCCATCGAAGACGACTAGACCGTAGCCTCGCGGTTTCAACGCCTGATGTACTCGTACTAATGCCTCTGCTGCTGGTCGCTGTAAAAAGGCCCGGGCCTCTGGATAAACGGGATAGCCCACAAAATTATCTGAACGCGCATAGCGGATATCTAGCACCAAAGAGGGCTCTAGTGAAATCAACTCCACTAACTCCACCTCACGATAGGGTTCAGACGGATGCGCTGAAGTTGGTTGACCTTTCATCATCACTCCTCACTGTACTGTGGCCCGATAAGTAGTCCAATAAATGACTCATGGCCATTACAGACATTAAAATTAAGCTTAATTCTATGATGCTAGCGATGCCAGATTAAGTCATTCTGGCCACTCAATCGCAGATAATACCGAGGCGTAAATAAGCATCAAGCATAGTCTGGCCATCCATATTGGGAAAGAACCTGTACTTGAAGATTAGCGGTGTCCGTAGGACTGCCTAGCACAAGAAATCCATCGCACTGTTAAAGCTCTACCATATTTCTAAAATTCAACCGCATTCCTACTGAGTTGATCAACCTTAGATCAATTGAAAGTCAAATAAAGTGGGTTGCGTTGATTGCTGACCTCAGGAAGTTTACGGCTATCAGAGTTCCATCAAAGGAGATTTAGCTAAGAGGATCCTAAACAGAGAGTCACAAACGGATTTAAGTGGAACTGCCATTATCAGCTCGAAATCGACTTCAGTATCCTAAACTTGAACAGTAAAGTAGGTTACACCGATGAATACTCTGTCTTGGCACAATCAAACTGTGAGTGGTGGAACTGTGACAGTCGTGACCCACTACAATGATTCACTACGAGGGATTAAGACTCAAACACTCAGGACCCAACTCATCAACATCATCGCTAGCCAGCAGTCTGATTTGATTTTTGACATGAGCTTGACCAAGTTTCTTGACAGCATGGGCCTCACCGTTTTGGTAGCTGGGTTGCGAACCTGTCGACAGTTAGGCAAGAGCTTCAAAATTTGTGGATTACAGCCTCAGTGCAAGTTGGTGTTTTCCACTACTGGCATGGATGCCGCATTTGAAGTTTTTGAAACAGTAGATGAAGCGGTCGGCGTGATGGCATAAAACTAGCCGTTCTGCCACACATGGCACAACTTGAGATCGAGATGGGGTGAGATCGAGATGGGGTGAGATCGAGATGGTCTGGGATCCGCAGTTCAGATAGGCCTGGGCCTGGGTCAATGGACCGTGGCAGAATCATCCAGGCTGGTGAAGTTGAGAGGTGCGCACACTCACTACGGAGGACGTTAAGGCGGCTAGTCTAGTTCGCTCGGTGATCCCCATTCAGTCTATTTCCTGGTACGGGCTTACGATTCTTCCACGGATCCTTTAGAATTCGTACGACACTCATCTCCGCCGTTTCGATCCAGCAAAAACACTATGAGCAAAGCTAACGAACGTCTACTGCTCGACTTTGAAAAGCCAGTGGCTGCCCTCGAACAGCGGATCGAAGAGATTCGCTCCCTTGCCGATGACAATCAGATTGAAGCTGCTGAGCAGATTCGGCAGCTCGAAGCCAAAGCAAATGACCTGCGTGAGGAAATCTTTCGGCAACTAACGCCAATAGAGCGCTTACAAGTTGCCCGTCATCCTCGCCGGCCTAGCACGCTTGATTATGTCCAAACTATCTGTGACGACTGGTTCGAGCTTCATGGTGATCGCCACGGTCAGGACGATACCGCCCTAGTTGGTGGTCTAGCCAAACTTAACGGCCACCCGGTCATCATCGTGGGCCATCAGAAAGGTCGCGACACCAAAGACAATATTGCTCGAAACTTCGGAATGCCCAACCCAGCCGGCTATCGCAAGGCACTACGTCTGATGCAACATGCCAATCGCTTTGGGTTACCCATTTTGACATTTATAGATACACCCGGTGCCTATCCCGGCGTTGCGGCGGAAGAACGAGGTCAAGGGGAAGCCATTGCGGTCAACCTACAAGCGATGTTCGAATTTGAAGTTCCCATTATTGCCACTGTTATTGGCGAAGGCGGGTCCGGTGGTGCTTTGGCGATTGGAATTGGCGATCGCCTCCTCATGCTAGAACATGCCGTCTACTCGGTTATCTCACCCGAAGGCTGTGCCGCTATCCTTTGGAAAGACGCGAAAAAAGCCCCTCAAGCGGCAGAAGCACTCCGGATTACAGCCCAAGATCTTCAGCAGATGGGTATCGCTGACGGCATCGTGGAAGAACCGTTAGGAGGTGCTCATCGAGCCCCCCGCGAAGCAGCTACTCTATTGCGCCAAGCACTAGTCACCACTCTTGATGAACTGTCAGCCTACAGCGGTGTTCAACTTAAGGAGCATCGCTATGCCAAGTTCCGGCAGATGGGAGTCTTTCTCGATCAACCCCTCCCTGCTCTCCCTGCCGATACCTCTTCAGAAGAGGAGAACGGATCCTATGCCTAGTGCTAACTAACTACCCTCAGGAGAAAGCCTGATAGTGACGTTTTATGTCTTTCCTATAGTTATTAGGGGGATAACTACTCAGTCACGTGAGCTAAAAAACTGGGCTTAGTAACTCCCAGGTAGCTTATCCTGTCTCGATCATGACGATAAGGGACCTATCCAGAAGGATGGATAGATGGCCTGATCCAGCCAGGCTCTAGACCGAGTGTCAGGATCCAGCCCTTCAGATCTGAGCGGATCCTTACACTGGTACAATGCTGAGGAAATTCTTAAAATTCGGTGCTTTGGAGAGGGGAGGAGACCTGTTATGCCCAAACAAACCCTAGCTAACCTATTGTCTGCCGGTACTGACCTAGCCGGGAAAAAAGTCCTTGTGCGGGCTGACTTCAATGTTCCCCTCAACGATGCCCGTAACATTACGGATGAGACTCGGATCCGGGCCGCACTGCCAACGATTCAGGCTCTAACTCAAGCCGGTGCCAAAGTGATCCTCACAAGCCATCTAGGTCGCCCCATCTCGAAGAATAAAGAGACGGGCGAAATTACCCTCAAAAAGGAAGGAAACTCCCTAACGCCTGTCGCTAATCGATTAAGTGAACTCCTAGGGCAACCTGTTGCTTTTGCTACAGACTGTGTGGGTGAACCGGCGGCGAGCGTTGTCAACAGTCTTGGGAATGGGCAGGTCGCCCTCCTTGAAAACGTACGCTTTTACCCCGAAGAAGAAGGCAACAACGCAGACTTCGCCCAGAAACTGGCTTCTCTGGCTGACATGTTCGTCAATGATGCCTTCGGGACTGCTCACCGAGCACACGCCTCAACCGCAGGTGTCACCGCCTATCTCCAACCCTCAGTGGCCGGCTATCTTGTCGAAAAGGAATTGCAATTTCTCTCCGGGGCAATTGACAATCCTCAGCGACCCCTAGCCGCAATCATCGGGGGGTCCAAAGTGTCCTCTAAAATTGGCGTGATTGAGACGCTATTAGAAAAGGTTGACAAGTTGCTTCTGGGCGGTGGGATGATTTTCACATTCTACAAAGCCCAAGGCATTGGTACTGGGAAATCATTGGTCGAAGAAGACAAGCTGGAATTGGCCACTACCCTTATGCAAAAGGCCAAGGATCGCGGTGTTGACCTCCTTCTACCCGTGGATGTTGTCGTTGCGGATAAATTTGCGGCGGATGCTGATGCTCAGACAGTTTCAATCAATGCCATCCCAGAGGGTTGGATGGGTCTAGATATCGGCCCTGAGTCAGTGAAAGCGTTCGAAGCCGCCCTTGAGGGCTGTAAGTCAGTGATCTGGAATGGCCCTATGGGTGTATTTGAGTTTGATCGCTTTGCTGTAGGGACTGATTCTGTCGCTCGTACCCTTGCAGGCTTGACTAAGCAAGGATCCACTACCATCATTGGTGGCGGCGACTCAGTAGCTGCGGTAGAAAAGGCGGGATTGGCGGCTGAAATGAGCCACATCTCTACAGGCGGCGGAGCAAGTCTAGAGCTTCTTGAAGGAAAGGAATTACCGGGAATCGCAGCATTGACTGATGCTTAGACGTCATAATAACGCCACTATCTAGATCAACCTAGGCTCCAACCCTTATCCCCCCCTTTGTGTGGTTTACCCTACTCAGAGTCAAGTGAGAGAAAGCGACTGGTAGTTTGCGTGGATTTAGGGTAGAACATCGGGAAGGTAATTTGAGTTAGCAAGGCTACTCTAGTGACACGCTAGAGTAGTTTTTCCCATGGTTAGACGTGAGGAGTGACCTTTGGTGAGGAGACTGTTATGGTATCAACGATTTTGAAATCGCGAGCAATGGGCCTAGCAGCAGGGGCGGGTTTAATGATGGGGAGCTTAGTCGGATGCTCTGTTGAGCCCCCATCCACCACGACTGAGTCTGATGAGGTTAATTTACGGATGATCAATGCCTCTCCTAACTCACCTCCGATGAGTCTGGTACTGGGAGGCACAACAACAATTTCGAGGCTTCCTTTTCGGCAAATCAGCAGCTACATCACCGCTGAGACAGGCCAGTATGATATTGGCTTTGAGGCTACAGGACGAGCCCTCGATCAACTCATTCCAGCAGGGACTGTGGTGGGCGAGGTATTTGCCGATTTCTCTGAGGGTGGAACCTTTACCGTAGTCGCCATTGATGAGGCCTCAAGAGTCAAAACATTACTCCTACCGGAAAACCAGGTGCCTCAATTTGATAAGGCGATGGTGCGCTTTGTTAACGCAGTGCCTGACTCAAATCTACTGGAATGGATCGACGGTGATGGGGAGGTTGTGGGTCCTGCGACCCCCTTTGGTGAGGCTTCCGAGTACGTTGCTTTCAATCCAGGATTTCTGGGCCTCGCCCTTCGAGAGGGTGTGGTTCAGGATGGTGCTGCCACGGGTGATCGGTTTTGGAATGGCTCTGTGCTTGAGCAGGATGATGTTGACCTTGAATTGACGGGAGTCTACACGATGTATACTATAGGGCTGTTACGAGGGTCCCCAGACTTGGAATTTATTCTGGTTGAAGAAACTAGAGCTGGAGACATTCTGTAATCTTTCTAAAGGAATGCCGGGTACTTGTGGTCGATGTCCTAGTATCTCAACCAGCAACTTTTTCAAACGGTTGGCTAGTTCAACTGTATTCGGCCAGTCGTGTTCAGTTGATTATGTCAGTAATTGCTGAATGGCTTAATTAGTTGAGCAGTTGAGCTATTATCCAGTGATTTCGAGCTCGATAGGGAATCCTGGGACCTCATGCTGTGGATGGATCCTACTTCAGAAGAGTCGACCCCTGTCATTGTGAATCCAGTTTGAGTAAATTTGCTGAATTCAAGTGCTGAACGTTCAGTTCAGACAAAGTGGGGAACTCTGATGACGTACAACTGTAAACCATAACTACAGGAGGCAGGCGCGAGACTCTGCACTAGGTAGAGCAAAACTGGGCGTATCAGATGATTGGTGTGTTTTGGAGGTCTAAGCGATGACAAATTTTGACACAACTGACTCGCGATTTATCGTTAAGCTTGGACAGCTGACTGGGTTAGGCTTACTGGCCGGCTTGACTCTTGGTAGTCTTGTTTTTTTTGTCTGGAACTGGATCCTAGTTCCAGTAGCTGACACTCCTCCAATCATAAGCTTTTGGCGGACTATTCTTCGTTCCACAGAAGTTGTAGCTTTTTTAACGCTATGGCGGTCGATTAGGTAGAGAACATTCTGATATTTTGCTAGCTTGGGATGATAAACTCTGCAAATCAGCCACTTGGTACGGCTGCTTGCTAAGGATCCTAGCTCAGTGAATAACCAATCTCTTCCCGCATCCTCACCCAGTTCCTCTCTGGTCGGCCGAGACACTGATCAAGTCAATCAACGTATCCGTTGGTTGTTCACTCAAGGGGCATGGTGGGGAGAAGAGGGTAAGGATCCTATCGTGGCTCAATTTCTGTCAGTAGGAGCGCCGGTTCTTTGTATCGGACTGCTAATAGCTTGGAATGGACGACTGGCGTTGTCACTGCTGATGGGCGGTGGGGTCATGCTAGTGGCTCAACTGTGGCAATCTCATCAGGATAGTGGACGGCGAACTCAGGTTCAGAGATGGCTCTCTATTTTGCAAAACCCTGTCGTACTTGCAGTCAGTAGTGGGGTGGGAGTAACTCTGCTTACCTACCTGGCCACCTCTGTTTGGATGGAATCCGCTCAGCACTGGCTAGCACTAGAACTGCTAATCCAGGGTGTGATGATCATGGCTGTGCTGAGTTTAATGATTGGGAACCGAGTTCAAATGCAACGTTTTCAGAGGCAAACTACGCTAGAGCAAGCTCTGAGTGATATTGCATCAACCAGTTCTCTCAAGCGGCTAGCTGGACTGTATCAGATTCGATCTCTGCTTAAAAATGGTTCTGACGTCGAGGATAGACAACTGATTACTAGCTATTTGAAGATAGCACTGGAGCAGGAAACTGAATTAGCAGTCCGTAACGCCTTCATTGAAACAGTAGAGATGATGGTAATGACACAGGCAAGTTGAACTGACTTTGCATAACAGAAAAGTTTTAGACTGACATTGACAGATTACCACTCACCTAGCTATCATAGCCCTCCAGACATTTATGGGGCTTTAGCTCAGTTGGTAGAGCACTTCAATGGCATTGAAGGGGTCAGCGGTTCGAATCCGCTAAGCTCCATATAGGTAAGATTCCCTCCAGCAGAGAGTTACAGTGTTTCTGGAAGAAGCAGATTCTCTGTTGGGCCACGGTCTCACTCATGTGAACGAACAGCTAGCTAACCAGGGGAGGTCGGATCCTGTCTCAATGACGTGACGTTAGTCGCCAGTTAGGACGATAGGTTGAGATTTAATGTGAATTACAAATGTGATCGAAACTGAGTTCAATCCGGCCCTACCACCGATACACAATTGCGACCTGCTGCCTTGGAGCGGTACACCATTTCATCCGCCAGTTTGACTAGATCTAACTCAGACCCCATCTCCTCCCTCAGGGCCGCGATCCCCACACTCACCGTCACAGGAATCCGTGTCCCACTATATTCAATCACTGCTCGGTCAACAGAAACTCGCAACCGTTCACCTAGCTGAGCAGCATCTTCAATCACAGTACTGGGACACAGAATACAAAATTCCTCCCCGCCAAAACGACCTAAAATGTCACGTTGGCGGATCCCAGCTTGCAACACTTTGCACACCTCCTGAAGTACCCGATCTCCAGCATCATGGCCATAGGTGTCGTTGATCCGTTTGAACTTATCTAGATCTAGGAATAATAGTGACAATGGGCGATCTGACTTCCGAGCCAGAGCAAACTCTTCTGCCATCTTCTCTAACAAATACTCTTTTCGAAAAATCCGCAGCAAACCATCTTGAACAGCCATGCTGTACGCGGCTTCAAACAAGGCATGATCTGTACTGCCTGGCGCATAGTACCGTAATTTCACCTTCCCAATCCGAATTTTATCTCCGTGGAATACGCGTTGAGTCTCATCCACCCGCTTCCCATTAAGGTAGGTCCGATTCGAGCTTCCTAAGTCTGTGAGATAGACATCCGTCCCTGTACACTCCAATCGACAATGCTGCCGCGACACACTCCGCTCGTCCAGCCATAGATCTACATCCTCCTCCTGCCGACCAATAACCGTCACGGATGAGGTAATCACATGGCGGCGGAAAGGACGCTCCTCCTCGTACTCCACCAAAATCGGAAATCGCTCCAGCCAATTTCGCTGGACTGTAGGAACATGGGTATCGTCATCAAGATAGGTCGTTTTGTACTGATCAGACATGGCAATGGCATCTCGTTGGCAATGGAAACCCAGTCACTCAATTATGAATAAACACAATTATGGATGAACACAATCATGGATGAACACTGGCGCTAGGCATGGACTAGGAGCTCTAAATCTTGACGACCTAACTGGCCCTACCCGTGCGCTACATATGACGACTAACTTCCGCTAGATGAGACGGAGTCTAGCTGAGACAGAGTCTAGCTGAGACAGATTATGTGTATCTTATCAACAGTCCAACTGAGAACAGGTTGCTGCCATGGTGCATGGGGATATTCAGACACTTGCTACGGTCTTGCAGAGTCCGCCCCGCCATATTGACCCTGCAACCCCATTCACGAGTATCAGCACAGACACCCGCACCCTCACACCAGGATCCGTCTTCGTTGCCCTCAAGGGGGATCGTTTTGATGGTCATACCTTCATCCCCCAAGCCTTGGACCAAGGATCCTGTCTTATCATTTCCGAGCATTCGATTCATGGCCCTCATATTCAAGTGCCTGACACCCTAGCGGCATACCAATCTATTGCCCGCTGGTGGCGCGAGCAGTTTGCCATCCCGGTTATTGGAATTACTGGATCCGTAGGCAAAACAACAACCAAAGAATTCCTAGCTGCCGCCCTCAATCGTTATGGACCAGTCCTCAAAAGCCAATCCAACCACAACAACGATATCGGTGTTGCCCAAACTCTCCTGCACTTAGAGTCTCACCATCGGTTTGCGGTCTTAGAAATGGCTATGCGGGGTCCCGGTGAGATTGCTCGGCTCGCCACCACGGCCCAACCCACCCATGCCCTCATCACTAATATTGGGACTGCTCACATCGGTCGTCTTGGATCGCGTGAAGCCATCGCTGCAGCCAAGTGTGAATTACTCAGGGTTGGATCTTTGCAAACAGCCATTTTGAACGGAGAGGATCAACTTCTCCTCTCAACTGCTCGCACAGTCTGGACAGGGCCCACCGTGACCTACGGCCTAGACTCCGGCATGATCAGAGGGGACTGGGATCCTCAGGCATGCTGTGTCTACATCGGATCCTGTCAATTCCCTATCCCCATCAACGGTCGCCATCATGCCTTGAACTGGATGTCTGTGCTAGCTACCGTTCAAACCCTAGTCCCAGACCTCACGTCCCTCACCACGGCGGTTGATCTACCCCCTGCCCTAGAAGGTCGTAACCAGCTCCGCCACCTGCCAAACGATCTCCAAGTCCTGGATGAGACTTACAATGCCGCCCCCGAAGCAATGATCGCGGCCCTGCAGTGGCTTTGTCAGGTGCCTGGAGCCCGTTACTGGGCCATTCTTGGGCCGATGCGAGAACTAGACAGCTTTGCTCCAGAGCTGTATGCCGCCGTGGGCAAGGCTGCTGCCACGTTACCCCTCCACACCCTTGTGCTGCTGGATCCTGAGCATGAAATGCAACCCTTAGCTGATGCTGCTGCCCCTATCCCAATTCACTGGGAAGCCTCTGCCACGGAACTGACTAACTGGTTGGTTCGGCAGGTTGAACCCGGTGATCGCTTACTGTTCAAGGCTGCCCGTGCTATTGCACTGGAAACGGTGATGGATCCATTTATTCAGCAGTGGTGTGAACGCAAGAAGCTCTAGGGTTATTCAGGCAAGCTAGCGGATAACGATGGGCTGAGGTGGCCTCAGGATCCTTTCAGCCCCACAACACTCAGTCCCACAACACTTAACTCCGTAACACTTGTTATCTAATAGCTACAATTGTTATCTGATAGCTACAAAACGTCAGACTATACAGCCTCAGCACAAAGATTTGTAACAACCCCTCATGATGCTTCACAGTCGGTTCCAGAAATCCCGTATGACTGCAGCTATGCACATCAATTTATGCGCTTGTTTGAATAGCTGACTTGAGTTGCTGTCTCAACTTGGAGGATTTCTCGATAATGATGACTCTTTTTGCTGTAGTGCCTGCTACCCCAACCTGGTCTATTAAGGTCGCTTTGATCATGATTTTGTGCAACGTCGTTGCTATTGGCTTGTGGCGTTCAATGGTCTCTTTGATTAATGCCTGGCTAGGCGCGATTGGGTATGAGGCACGTGCAAACTTTGCAGTTCCTGCCGGTGAAAGCGCTGTTTTTACCTTCAATTTTCCAGGAGTGACCCTCACATTGCCAGAATTGCTGGCTGCGGCCAGTTTCGGCCATCTAATTGGTGCTGGGGTTATTCTCGGGCTCAGTCGATTTGGGGTTGTTTAGGCTACCTGGAACCCATTTATACCTGGACTATTTCTGTTTTTAGGGCCGTCTCTCTGGACAGAGGCGGTTTTTCTGATTATCACAGATAAAAGGCTTCTCTTCGAATTAGCCCGATTCTCAGATTGAGACGCTAAAGTAGGTCCAACTGTTAATAGCAAATCCCTAGGGGCACTCCTATGACAACATCATCTCCATTGCTCAAGCTTGCCTTAGTTCTCCCGACCACAGTGCTGCTGGCTGAGACTGCCCTCGCTTGCCCTTTTCTGAAGCAACGCTCTGAGGACGTAAGCCGCTCCAACACTACTATCCTAGTTCGGGACGGATCCACAATCTCCTATGCTAACTATGTGAACCAGCGACCCTTCGGCTTCATTGGTGTTCACTTGGCTGAGCCAAATCAAGCTGAGTCTGGGTTCTCTTTGATGGGCTTTTTCCAGCCTCAACGCACCTCGGACCAGAGAGGTATCGAAATCCGTGATGTGCTTGTCAACGGACCTGCTATGCAGAGTGGCCTACGTCAGGGCGATGTGATTCTGGGTGTTAAGGGTCAAGAAGTCTCCAGTATTTCTGAAATTCAGCAGATTATCCGGGCGACTCCTGTCGGTCAACCCATTGCAGTGACTTATCAGCGTGGTCGCCGGGCTGATACGGCGTTGATTAGCACAGGTGATGGTCGCTATCTACTGGATTTAATGTTGCAGCAGCAAGCCGAGTCTCAACGCTAATTGCGGCTCTACTATCACCACATCAGCGACTAGCTAATCCAGAGGGGAGATCAGCACAGATCCCCCTCTCTTTTTGTTGCTGTTAGACTAAATCATGGTTGATCTGTTAGTCCAGTCGTTCCCACCTGTCATGCCCAGCGGCGAGTCCTTCCCCCCTTCCGACACAGTCGAACTCAAACTTGACCTGGATGTCAGTGTCACTCATCCAGACCAGGATCCTCCAACCGATCACAAGATGCTTCCCTCAATGCCTAAGGATCCTGATCTGAACAAGTCTGATCTTGATGGGGACGAGTCTGAGCTTGACGATGAGGAGCTACTACCTTCACCCTACGCACTCAAAAATCAGATTGAGGCGATTTTGTATTTAAAAGGCGAGCCCTTGGCATTAGCGACTGTAGCTCAGCTAGCTAGTTGTTCCAAAGAAGATGCATATGAAGCGCTTTTAGAATTGATTGAAGATTACGCTCATCGTGATTCTGCGTTAGAAGTCATCGCGATCAAAAAGCAATTTGTACTTCAACTCAAGGACCCTTTCCGGCCTATGATTAATGAGATCCTACCACCTGAAATTGGTGTCGGGGCAACGCGCACGTTAGCAACCATTATCCTTCGAGGTCCCTTATCTCAGGTGGATCTTGTGGATCTACGGGGGGCTAGTGCCTACCAGCATGTGGCTGAACTGGTTGAAAAAGGCTTTGTCACTAAGTTTCGCAAATCTGGGAGCCGGTCAGCTTGGTTACGTGTTACCGATAAGTTTCATCGGTATTTTTCAGTTGATGAACTCGCAACTTCAGCTGCTGATCAGTCCCTTAGGTTAGTCCAACCTACCAGCGCTGAGCCAACTATCAGTGCTAAGCCAAATGAGCAACCGACTCCCTAATCATGAAGGAGAATCCGGCAGAAGATCTAGTCTGAAGGGACCTCTCTAGACCTCTACTGTTCCACTAGTTCTCAGGAGTATCATACGTTGGGGAAGCTAGAGTCTCATGGGTCTTGAACTGTACCGAATTAGATCCTGGTGGGAGTGAGGGACTGAGAGAGGAAGATCCTATTTGGCGAAGCAGGGTAGCCATCTCAATTGCACTCATCGCATAGTCCCAGCCTTTGTTGCTTTTGATACCTGCTCGCTCCAGAGCCTGCTGAACAGTATCTGCCGTTAGTACCCCAAAGATAACGGGGACACCCGATTGAAACCCAGCAGCTGCGATTCCTTTAGATACTTCAGCTGCAACATAGTCAAAGTGTGGGGTTTGTCCTTTGATCACAGCTCCCAGGCAAATGATAGCGTTGTAGTTGCGATGTTGTGCCAGCTGATAGGCCACTAGCGGAATCTCAAAGCAGCCAGGGACCCAGTAGTAGTCCACCTGAGCTCCAGCTGGGTTCACATCAATACCATGGCGTTTAAGACCATCCTGACACCCTTCGAGAAGCTTGCCTGTGATGGCATCGTTGAATCGGCCAATCACTAAGGCGAAGCGAAGGTCTTGAGTCTGAACAAAATTGCCTTCGTAAACCGCCATCTGCTGTAATCCTTGCTAAATCCGTTGTCTCTGAAACTACGTTTCAACTTACTCGGGTCAACTTTTACTCAAGTCAATTTACTCAAGACTCAGTAGCCGGTCCGTAACTCTTCAGTGTTGCCCCGTTGGTCGTATAAATCAGGCGCAGAACATTGGTATCAGTAGCCTTGATTCAACAGAACTGCATCCGCCAGCACATTGTTACCCAATAACCTACTTAACAAAGTTCAGAACGGCAACAGCAACGATCCAACCCACCCACACCAGACCACCAATCAAAATTACATTTTTGCCTCGAGCCCAATCTGCAGGGCTTCCATACAACACAGGCACAGCAACAACCAGCAGCAAGCTATAGAGCACTAGACCCAACAAAGTGAGCTGAAAAACAAGTCCCATAACCTCAGTCCCAATATCCGGCTATCTAAACCTACCAGATTACTGATCCTTCGGTAGCGCTGCGAGAAAATTCTTCGCTAATCCTGTCCGATCTTCTTCACTGGAGCCACAGTAGCCCCCTAGGCTATGAACTCTAGCTCGATTTGCTAGTCACTTTGGTCCTTTAGCTTTTCTAGAGCCTCAAGCTCAGCTTGTAATCGGTCGACTTCCTGCTGCAGCAACGCATCTTGCGATAGCGCTAGAGCTCCACTTGGGGTGTCAGAATCATTGACCAGGATCCCTTCCAAGGTGCCATCATCATCAATCCTAATCTTCCGAGGCTCAGTGCGGGAGGACGGTGTCGACGACGAAGAGGATAGGTCTGGCTCCGCACTGCGGTTGACGACCGTTTCCATAAAGGTACGAGCATCCTCAGCTGACATCACACCCCGTGCCACTAGCTCATCAGTTAGCTGCTTAGCCTGATTACGCAACTCAGCTAACTGCCCAGAAGCACCACTGGCCACAGAAGACGCCTTATCCGCTGCCATCGATGCCAAACCGATGCCGAAGTAGAGCGCTTTTCGAGCTATGTCCCCAAGGCCCTTAGTCATAGGTTCCTCTCACTAACCTCACGTTCTCTGGCCACTTTCACAGTCTCACTGCTTTCACAATCCCACTGCTTTCACAATCCCACTGCTTTCACATTCTCACTGCCTTCACAGAGAGGCCCTCGTCTAATCAGTCACCACTGCAAGGAATGCCACTAACTCGCACACCTGCAATGTTTGCTAAACAGTTCGGAAATAGGGCGACCTGGGGAAACGCGCCTACCCGAAGCTTTCCTTAGCGCTGCTGCGGTCAGGCCCTGACACGGTTCGGACGTTCAAGTCGCACGAACCCAGGTCTATATCTACCATAACACCTCAAGCCTCAGATGACAGCCTTTCAAGAGTCAGGATCCTACGACAGATGTAGGGATACCTAGGCGGAGAAAACACGAACTCTCCAAACGAAGTACACATCTGGGATTTCAAGCAACAACTCATTCTTCAGACACGAACCCGTAACAACCTCTACCTCAAATAAACTGCTGTTATCCAGCCACAACTTCAATGGCAGGACTCATTCTGATTGAAGGGCCTTAGGGATCCTTGGTTGAGTTCTTCGATGAATTAGCAGAATCTCCTTGAGCCAGTAGATTACTGAGATCCTGTTGATAACTTTCCATCAAGCTGACTTGAGCTCGAATGGCATCGAGAGCGACCGTCAGGTGACTCCAATCATCTGTAGGCTTGCTAGGGTATTGCTTGAGCTTATCGACTGTACCCGTGAACAGAGTGTGCAGTTGCTGAACCATCTGCTGGGTTTGATGAGCAACGACGAGTGTTTCTGATACTCGGACATTATTTTGGTTTTGTTGATATTTCACCAATGAGTCGCCCCGCAGAATACTTAAAATAGCGCCCTCTTTTGACTTTTGGGGCACAACTCGCAGCTGTAAGACAAGCGGTTCACCCTTATACACCCGATCAACTTCAGCCGTCTGAGTCTCGCCCACAATCTGGGTTTCCATCCCCATCATTTGTTTCATACTAGTAATTAATTTCACACGAACAGTATCAGACAGCTGTTTAAACAGTTCCCGTAGAATCCCTTGCTGGCGGTACCGGACACGGCAAAAGTTGGCGTTGGATGGTTCAACAAAGAGTTGATCAGCCTTCTCATCAAGGGCCCGACGTAACATGGAGTGGAGCAATTGCTGCACCGTTTCATCCGAGTCCTCTGTCAGAGAATCAGTAGAAGGAGTGGGCTCATCCTCTCTGGCTGCCTCGGGAACGGCAGGGGCTTCAGGCGTTTTGGTTGTTCGTTTAGTTTGAGCAGCAGCACGGAGGGCAGCCACTTCAGCAGGATCCGGTGGATGGCTGAAATAGTAAGCGATAAGATCCTGTTGTTGCTGGAAGGTAAGGGTTATAGGTTCAATCTCCAGCCCGGAGTACGCCAAGACCTTGCCTACGTAATCCAAAGCCGCTAAATCTTCAGGATCCACCATGCCCAGAATCAGCTTGTCGGCATCTGTCACTATCGGGACGACCTGATAGTAAATACAGATTTCAACCGGCAGATACTGAGCGATTAAGGCGGGAACGCGAGCCCGGTCGATCTTAGACAGCTGCGTAACCGATAGTGATGTATCAGAGTCTGAACTCACTTGATTCCCTAATCCAGATCAACAGCATTATCATAGTCGGCTTTAGACTACTTTACGATCCTGCCACTAGGGTTCCCGTTTGGCTAGGAAAGTTCCGGAGATAGATCCACTCCTTCACGACTTCAGCCCAGCCACCACCCGGAAATGGGGGAGTCCGAGATCGGTGAGGTGCATTGAGAAGACGATGAACCATTTCAACCTGCTCAAATTGCACAGCCGACGGTAAATGGTAACCCAGGACCATGAAAATCACCTGACGCTGTAACGCCAATGGATCCTGTCGGAGTCGGACTCGATGTAATCGCGGTGGGGGATCCTCATAGATCTCACGGACCAGTTGGGTTGCAGACTGGTGCACAAAGTCATGTTCAGCCATTAATAATGTCGCGGTGCGGGTCAAGGCGGCTTCGACTCGGGGATTGAAATGATCCTTGAGATAGGGCATCAACTCCAACCGGATCCGATTGCGGCGATGCGTTAAATCTTGATTGGTGAGGTCAGGCCAGACGGGCAAAGAGTACACATGACAGAAGTCTGCTGTCTCCCACCGCCAGACATTCAGTAGAGGTCGGACTAGGTCGGGTGAGGATGGGTCCTGCATATTCAAGGGACGGATCCAATCTAGGCTGGCTAACCCCTGAGGACCGGATCCTCTGAGCAGGTTAAACAGGAAGGTTTCAGCTCGATCGGTACCCGTGTGAGCCGTGAGGATGGTCGAACAGTTCCAGGTGCGCGCCCATTGGCCCAGTACGGAATAACGCCACTGCCGTGCCCGATTTTCATCGAGGGTAATCTCGGGTACTGTTTCAATGGCAAAAGTTATTTGCTGAGTCTGAAACCACTGCTGCAAAAAGTGGGCACAGCGGGTCTCATCTGGGGTCCAGCGGTGGTCACAGTGCAGAACATGCAATTGCCACTGCCAGCGAGGAGCCAAGTCTTGCAGGATCTGGAGTAGGCAGAGCGAGTCCTGTCCGCCAGAGACGGCCACGAGTAGCCGTTGTTGGGTCGTCAGAAGGTGTCGCTGGCGAATATTAGACGTTACACGGGCATGGAGCTCAGTCAAATGAACCACAAGCTATCTCATTTTTACTCTTTTGAATCCACCGTCCTGCTTGACCATCATGGGACATCAGGATCCTTGCCTCCGCAAATCCTTACCCTCCACTGACAGGAGGAATGAACACCACTTCATCACCCGGAGTTAGCAGTGCATCCCCCTCCACAAAGTCAAGATTGAGACCGAATCGAGTTTGGTTCTGCCACCGTTCTAAACTAGGATAGGTCTCTAGGATCCTGCGAAATAGGTCTCCGACCGTGTCTCCAGGTAATAGTGCCATGACTAGTTCGGGTTGGCCAATGACCTCCTGGTAGATGGCGTAAAGCTTGAGTGTAACGGTGGAGGATGGCGATGCTTCGAGAGAGGGCTCACTCAACATAGATACAAGCCTCGTCGTAGAGAGTTATTTTTTTGAACAGATTCGGGGTGGAACGGGATTCTGACCAGATAATAGCCTGGCTAGATCCTAGCTTTTGTTGGAACCAGTCCTATGGGAAATCCTGTCAGAGTCAATCTTGTAGGGGCGAATCTCGTTAGAGCCAATGATTGCTGAGTACTGAAACAATAGCAGCAAAGATCTGACAAAGTCTGCAAAATCGTTTAGGCTAAGATTCTGTCTTTTAGTGGGATGGCTCGGACCAGGTGGAAGCTAGGCCTTTGTCCTCAGCGCCTGTACGGCCAGTTAGGTAATCATGACATACGCAATTGTTGAAACGAGTGGCAAGCAGATGTGGGTCGAGGCAGGGCGCTTCTACGACATCGACTTGGTTGATGCGGAACCGGATACTGAAATCGAACTCCGGAGCGTGTTACTCATTAACCATGAAGGAGCCGTAACTCTGGGACAGCCTTATGTTGCTGAGGGACTGGTGAAAGGACGGATCCTGAGACATCGCCGGGGTAAGAAAATCATCGTTTACAAGATGAAGCCCAAGAAGAAGACCCGCAAAAAGAAGGGTCACCGGCAGGAGTTGACTCGATTGTTGATTGAGTCGATTAGTCTCAATGGAGAGGTGTTAGCCGAAGGATCCTTGGACACAGCTAGCCAAATTGAGGAGATTGAGGTGATTGCCTCACCCGAGATGATCGAAGCTTCAGAAGCACCGACTGAGGCAGAAGCACCAGCTGAGGTAGACGCTCCAACTGAGGTAGAAACACCAGCTGAGGTAGTAGCAGAGTCCTAGACTAAATGGACTAGCAGATTGTTGAATGGCCCAAGTGGACTGGATCAAGGAGAGACTCATGGCTCATAAAAAAGGGACAGGTAGTACACGTAACGGTCGGGACTCAAACGCCCAGCGGTTAGGTGTCAAGCGCTTCGGCGGTCAGTTTGTTCGTTCCGGTAATATTCTGGTTCGGCAGCGGGGTACAAAATTTCACCCTGGCAACAACGTGAAAATCGGGCGGGATGACACTCTGTTTGCCATTGTCGACGGATTAGTGAAGTTTGAGCGTTATAACCGCTATCGCCAGAAAGTTAGCGTTTACCCCGTAACCTCAGACTCTACTGAAGCAACGCCTCAAGAGGTTGTAGCTAACTAACTCAGTAGTTGTTGACTATAGCTATCAATAGTTTATTTAACAGGATGTGCTGAGATAACTCCCTGGACTGATGTGGAGCCCCAGATCGAGGCATAGCTAGCCTGATCTGGGGCTTTGGCTTAGGTCACGGATCCGCAACAGGCAGATTCCCCCCTCAATCGAGAGGATCCTGGCGATGGAGTGGTATGACTGTGATGGAATTTGTGGTGTTAGGGGTCATGAGAGTCTACGTATTTCGGGTGTTGGCTATTCTCCATCTCCTCCTGGGCGTGATGTATCTGGTATGGCGAGTGTCACAGGGGCTGGCGGGAACTCTATGGATCTCAATTCCATTTTTGGTGGCTGAACTATTTGTTTGGTTAGCAACGGCTAGCTTTTCCATCAGCCATCTGCCTATGCCAGTGACCCGCTCCCTGCAGGATTATCCGGCTTTAGAGAATCAGTTACCTGATATGCCTTATGTGGATGTGGTGATTCTGCGACGGTGGGACTCTCCCGAAATTACAGAGGACACAGCACGAGCAGCGTTAGCGATACACTACCCCTGGCACCGTTTATTCGTTTACATCCTTGATATCGAACCGGATCCTGAGATGAAACAGGTGGTGGCTGCGCTACCCTGCGACTATCTCAGTTGCACCAGTACCACAACGGATCCCTTACACTACCTGCTGAGAGAGGTCACAACGTTTGGCGAATTTATTTTGATACTAGAGCCTGGTCAGCTACCGGATCCTGACCTGCTTCATCAGACCCTACCCTACTTCTACACTGCTCTCACACCTGAGGTGGAGTCTAACAACACAGGATTTGTACAGGTAATGTTACGAGCATACGGCCACCCCATCTTGGATCATCCTCTCCAGCAGTTAATTCCTGTAAACCAGGATGGTAGTAGCGTGGCTCCGCTGTTAGGGACTGGATCCTTGTTGCGACGTGAGGCTCTCCAAGGTGTAGATAATCTCGATATCCGCCGACCTGTGGCCCTGGGTACTCAAATGCATCGACAAGGATGGACATCGTATCTCTGCCGTGAGGCTGAGGTGGGTGGAGTCCTACTACCGTTGCGCAACCGCTTATCCGCGTTGCTGGCCTTGCTCGATGGCTTGAAGTTGAATCCAATTTTCGGGGGACAGACGTCTCAACTGCAGCGCTTTCAGTACCTTTGGTTAGGCGTTTGGAGTTTGAGTGGATTGGCCTATCTGATGTATTTCCTGATTCCGATCCTATTTCTTAGTGTTGGACTAGCCCCTGTCCCTAGTTTTGATCGGGCCTTCTTATCTTGGTTTCTGCCCTATGTGCTGGTGGGCCGCATCGCTTGGGTTGCTGCATTTCAACGGGTAGGACTGTGGGCCGCTTGGCATGGAGAACGGCAGGCAGGGGCGCAATTTTTTCAATCCATACAAGCTCTAATCCAATCTCTACAGGGGATCCGTCCGTACACCGAAAAACCGACACAACTGTCCCTCGGGCCGCAAGCTCTGATTGCTCTAGTGACATTACTCTCGATTGTGGTGGGATCAATTCGGCTAGCGCGAGGATGGGAGGTTGGTGTGTCCGCCTTCATTTTTGGTTTGGCATGGGCGCTTTACAACTTGGTTTTGCTTGTTTCTCGGCCACCCGGTTTCGAGTTTATCCTAGACGATACTGAATCTGAATCAGATTAGCCTTGCTCATCGCTACTGCTCACTCATTAGTACTGGTGCTAGCCATCAGGTCAGATATCGCTGGCCACAGAAAAGGATCCATCTCATTGAGGGACGGATCCAAGCTGGGGGTTTACGAGTAAGTAGCCCGACTAAATTAACTAACTCTCTGCGCTAGCGCTGTCCGATTCACTGGGCAATAGACTACCCTGGACAGCCTTTTCAAGCTCTAGCCGTTGCTCCATTGTGCGTAGCATGTAGCCTCCAATCATGGCACTGGAGAGCATCTTGGCTAGACTCTCACGGTTGGTCACCACTTGAACACCAAACTGATCCGGAGGTAATGCACCTACCAGGTTCCGAATGTTGTGTCCCAGGATCTCCATAACCTCGCTGGATGAAGACTGAGCAATATCTTGAAATGTTTGAGGATCCTGGGTTTGAAGGTATTGCCAGAGGGCATTGTCTTCACTAGGCATACTAATACTTTCAAAACCAGGTAGGAAGTTGATAGGGTTAGACATGTTATTGCTCCTTAAAAGTCATCGACTAAACGCATGTCGTCAATACACCCATGACTACATAGCTAGTACATTCGCCTCAAACAGATGGCTGCCTGAACGATTGATTGAGCTGGGTCTATTTGAAGTGCGTTCAATGGGTCATACCGTGAACTGGCTAGCTGTGCCCTAAACTTCAAGGTTAAGGTTGTGAGCTGTTACCATTGACATATCTTGAATCCTATCATTTCACCTTGGGTCTTCAGAGTTCGGTATACTCTCTAGGTTCTGAGGCAGTTTCCGAACTCTATCAGGATCCTTACCGAGCTTTAGATCTAGAGGGATTCTGAGGTGTTTATCTGAGATGTTCAAGCCTCAAGATCCCAGTGTAGGAACGGATCCCGATAACTCTTAACTGATAACTCTAGGCCAGACATTCTCACCTAGAGAACATCCTCAACAAAGTACTCAAGGCCCGCCACAGCATCCTCAAAGTTACGTTCAGCCGTCCTCACCTGTTCTCCATTCGCGGCTCGACCCGCCTGGTACATCTGCAGCATCTGGTTAGTGATGCGACGAGTCAACTTCTTGGCCTCTTTGCGCTTGTCAGCGGGCACCTCATCAATCACAGTCAGCAGATCCCTACGCACCAATCCCATCGGTCCGCCAATGTATGACTGCACATCTAGCCAGGCCTCTTGATCGACGAGCTCTTGCAACGCCGCCACATGCTGGTCCAAAGACTCGATGATCTCAGGCACCTCTTGCACTGCAGCCCATGTCGGCATCATCCATAGGTTCAAGCAACAGATGACGCCCCACACAACGATCAAGCCCTGACGCAACCCGTTCAATAGACACTCTACAATCATTGCCACCACCTTTTGTTAGTGCAAAACAACCCACTGCCCAGTCTACCCTGAGGTGCTCAAACACACTATTGGAGTCGGATTGGGTTAGGAGTCGAGAGGCGATCAAGTCACACTGCAACTGCGTTTTAAGACCTCAAAAAGTGACTCTGCTATGTTCCACTATGTCTCACGGATCCTATGTATCCTATTGGATTGATTGAGACTCGCTCGTGATTCAGCCGGACCTAAAGCTTTGACCGACTACCCCGTGATAGGGTGTAACCTCTAGACGAGGTTAGAACTCCGGACTGGTGTTGACTTGTAATGGATCGGTGAATCAAACTCCTCATGACTCATTTGCCTCTTTCACATTTGCCTTCCTCCTCGGATCCTCTCCACGTGATTGGAGGTGGGCTAGCAGGCACAGAAGCGGCCTGGCAAATTGCACAGGCTGGACTGGATGTGGTTCTACATGAAATGCGTCCGGTGCGACAAAGTCCGGCTCATCACACCCAACATCTGGCTGAACTGGTCTGTAGTAATTCATTTGGAGCCCTGGCCGCGGATCGGGCTGCCGGATTGCTCAAGGAAGAGATGCGACAGTTAGGATCCGTTGTGATCGAAATGGCGGATCGCCATGCGGTGCCTGCAGGAGGGGCTTTAGCCGTAGATCGAGCCTACTTTAGTCAGGCCCTGACGGAGCAGTTAGACGCTCATCCCCGCATCACACTAGTTCGTGAAGAAGTGACAACTCTACCGGACGCGATTACAGTCCTCTGCACAGGACCGTTGACTAGTGAACCCTTAGCCCAGCACCTTCAGGCTTGGACAGGCTTGGAGTACTTCAGTTTCTTCGATGCCGCTAGTCCAATTGTGGTGGGGGATAGCTTGGATCAATCGGTCGTGTTCTTGGCCTCTCGGTATGACAAAGGGGAAGCTGCTTACCTGAATTGCCCCATGACTGAAGCTGAATACACCTCTTTTTGGGATGCGTTAGTGGCGGCGGAACAGGCTGAATTGAAGGACTTTGAGCAGGAGAACCGGACCTTTTTTGAAGGATGCCTCCCAATTGAAGAGATGGCCCGGCGAGGTCGTGATACTTTGTGCTTTGGCCCTTTGAAACCCGTTGGACTCACGGATCCTCGTACTGGCACCCGTCCTCATGCCATTGTGCAACTGCGTCAAGAAGACAAGGCTGGTCAGTTATGGAATCTCGTGGGCTTTCAAACCAATCTCAAATGGGGTGAGCAGAAACGCGTCTTTCGGTTAATTCCAGGTCTTGAAAACGCTGAATTTGTCCGGATGGGCGTTATGCATCGTAATACATTTTTGAATGCACCTCAGTTGCTTGAGCCAACCCTGCAATTTCGGACTCGACCCACGTTATTCGCCGCAGGCCAACTCACCGGCACAGAAGGTTACGCCTGCGCAGCTGCAGGTGGATGGCTAGCAGGAACCAATGCCGCGCGCCTAACTCTGGGACATCCCTTGTTGACACTACCTGTTGAAATGATGATGGGATCTTTATTCAACTTCATCAGCACGGCCAATCCCAAGCATTTTCAACCCATGCCCGCGAACTTCGGGATCCTCCCCCCCTTAGAAGGCAAGAAGATCCGGAACAAGCAGCAACGGTACGGGGTCTATCGAGATCGCTCTCTAGCAGCGTTACAGGCTCTCGGGTTAAGCCAGACTCCGCTCTCGGCTTGAGTCTCGGATCCTTCGGGCCCTAGTTTGAGGAGAAATCCATTAGACTGCCGTAAGGGCCTGAAAGTTCACAATCCGACCAAACTCACCTGGCTTGAGGCTAGATCCCCCCACCAGCACCCCATCAATTTCAGGTTGAGCCATAATCTCATCAATATTGGTGGACTTAACGGATCCGCCATATTGGATGGGAACCTCAGTACTGGCCAAGTTTCGCCGGATGAGACCAACGATACGGTTTGCTTCGGTTGCCGCGCAGGTATCTCCGGTACCAATAGCCCAGATTGGCTCGTAGGCAATGACAAGATTGGTGAGATCGATGTCCACTAGAGCACGTTGAAGTTGATCTAGGATCCAGGGCTCTGTATGCTCACGGTCTCGAATTTGCTTAGTCTCCCCTACACAGAGAATCGGAGTCAGGCCATGGCGTTGGGCGGCTAGAAGGCGAAGATTTACGGTCTCATCTGTTTCCCCAAAATATTGGCGACGTTCACTGTGACCAATCACGACATATCGCACCCCTATTTCTGTCAGCATGGATCCGGAAATTTCACCGGTAAACGCCCCGGCATCTTCCCAATGCACATTCTGAGCACCTACTGCGACATTAGGGATCCCACGACACAGCTCTACTACTGTCATGGCAGCCGTAAAGGGGACACAGAGAATCACCTGACGCGAGTAACCCGGTTCAGACGGGTTGAGATGGGGGGTAAAGTCGCGCAAAAACTCGTGAGCTTCCGCCTGAGTCTTGTGCATTTTCCAGTTTCCAGCAATCAGGGTCGGTCGCAAGGTTACCCTCCTCAGAGATCAACGGCATAAGGTCTATCACGATGCGTCTACCTGACCTACCGCTTCAGCTATGGCAACGGAGCTCAAGCCGGTCAGAATCAAAAGAAAGCATTAAGGTTATGACTTAGTTTACCGGATCCTGGAGCGCTGTAACGGTGGATTGGGCCTGTTGGTGAAACAAAAAGGTAATCTCCAGCACATAGCTGGACAAGGTCGAGGTGTAATTTGAGGGCCTGTCTCCAGAATGGGATCCCCTGACACCCCTTCTTAGGATCCTTCCACCATGCTGGCGTAGCTCTCCGCCGTCATCGTTTCATCTAGATCATCGGGATTAGACAGTCGAATTTTGATCATCCAACCATCTCCATAGGGATCATCGGCAATACTTTCGGGACTATCGACAACAGCAGCATTGACCGCAATCACTTCACCCGTTACCGGTGCATGGAGGTCTTCGACTGCCTTAACGGACTCAACCGAACCGAATGAATCCCCTTTTGTCACTTGCTCTCCTTCATCGGGCAGACCCACAAAGACAACATCGCCAAGCTGGTCAACGGCGTAAGCAGTAATGCCAACAGTGATAACGTCATCCTCCACTCGTAAGTATTCATGAGTATCGATGTACTTGAGATCAGCCGGGTACTCTAATGCCATAACGATGCCTCTTGAGTCTGAATCTAAAGCCTTAGCGTACATGGAAATGGACCAGTGAGGATCCTCTTAGTCTCGATCCCTTACAGTCCGTTTTACCGTCATCATCGTGCCTAGCTCCCTAGTGCTGTTAACTGTCTGTCGCCTGTTTTCGCCCCTGGTCCTGCTACCTTCTACCGCTGCCTGTCACAATGGATCCGATACCCTCCCGAGCTATCTCACCCTGAGCACGTAACACCTGTATGACAGAGGATCCATTCGAGCTTGAGCACCAACTCGGTTATCTTTTCCAAGACAAGCAGTTATTGCAGCGAGCTCTGACCCGTAAAGCCTATGCTCAAGAGCAACGCCAAAAGGGACAAGCCTGCGATGACCAAGAAGTCTATCGACTCCTAGGAGATGTGGTTCTGAAGGTGATCTTGGTGGAGTTGCTGATGGAAGCGGGCTATGACACCCGTGAGTCCATTACCAATCGCAAAAGTGATTTGGAGAAGCGAGAAACACTAGGCACTACGGCCCTGGCCCAGACGATAGCGCCCTATCTCCGCCTTGGGGCTGGGGAACGCAAACAAGGGATCCAAAAACAGACTTCGGTGTTAGGGGAAACCGTTGAGGCTGTTATTGCCGCGATCTACGAAGACGGAGGGTTTGAGGTAACACGGCGACTGGTGAAGCGATGGTTTCGTGATGCTGTTTAAAATCCCTTATACTTAGGACGTAAGGATTATCGGCTGAGCTAGATTGCGGGCATACTCCTCAACTGTGAGGTTTCACCCCGCCTAACTTTTGAATCACTGTTATCGATGGAGAGAACATGGAACGTCCTGGGCTGCCTGTTAATGATCCTGAGCGGTTATCTGTTTTGGCAGCAACGGGTTTGCTAGACAATTCTCATTCCTTGATCTTTGACCGATTCACCCGATTGGCGTGCAAAATTTTTGAGACTCCGATTCCTGTCTCTTTAGTCTCACTAGTCACCCAGGATCGCCAATTCTTCCTTAGCCACATCGGGCTTGTTCAGGATCAAACCCCCATTTCTCACTCCTTCTGCCAACATATAGTGAATACAGCTAGACCCCTAATCGTTAAAGATGCTCGTGTTGACCCCCGAGTGTGTACCAATCCGGCGATTCAAGATCTCAACGTGATTGCTTATCTTGGGGTCCCGTTGGTGGTGCGGCAGCAGACGTTAGGATCCTTGTGTGTTATCGATACTAAGCCTCGGGATTGGACAGATCGTGACATCAGTATTTTGCGGGATCTCGCCGCTGCTGTTGTAGCTGAAATTGAATTACGGTTGACCTCTCAGGCACTACAGCATAGCCACAGGCAAGTTGAAGAACAAATTACACATCGAACCCAAGAGTTAGAGCGAGTTATCAAGTTTCAAGAGCAACTCCAGGTCATCACAACTGAGGTCCGGTCTAGTTTGGATGAACGTTCTATTCTAAAGACTGTTGTTCAACAGTTAGGTCAGTCATTGAAGGCTAGTCGGTGTGAAGTTGGTGTCTACACAGCAGACCAAACAGTCTCGATTATCGGATATGAGGACGACACAAATGCCATAGTCTCTGAGCGAACAAACGTCACCCAACTGTTCCCCTCGGATATGCAGACACAACTGACCTCAGGCCATTTTATTCAAGCTTGTATACCCCGTTATCTCAGTCCTCAACATTTAAGCTATCGATCCCACCAGGATAAAGCCGTAGCTGAAGTTGTTATTTGCCCAATCCAGGAGGATTCTGAGTTAATCGGAGAGTTGTGGGTGACTCGCAGTCCTGCTCACTCATTTGCAGAGGATGAAGTCAGCTTGATTCAACAGGTGGCTAATCAGTGTGCAGCAGCGCTACATCAAGCACGGCTCTACCAAAACCTTCAAGACCAATTACAGCAGTTGAAGAAGTTGAATGAGCACAAGAATAATTCTATGCTCAGCAGTGTTCAGGATCTTGATCGGTTCTGAGCAGTAAGATAAGGATAGAGATCCTAGGTATTGTAAGTAAGTAAGGGAGTAAGAGTATTGAGAAACATGTCAATTCCACATCCTCATCCTGCGGTCCGTCAAGCCCTAGCTGAAGCTCTTACATTATCCCGTAGTTTAATCAACGCCTCTTCGGAGTTAGAACCCCTACTGCGCCAGCGCCGCCAAGATCGCCTTAGGCACTTGCAACACCAGCTTAAACAGGTGGCTCACCCCATTCAACAGGATCCGTTGCCGCTCGACTCCATTCCTTCAGCGGTTAGGCAGGCGTTTGTGCGGGCCACATTAATGGTCAGTCGTTATCATCAGCTCGCGGGCAGTCAGTGGCAGGGAACATTACAATCACCGACTCTGACCCAGTTTCGTCCGGATCCGATTCCTGAGGCCTGGCAGGATCCAAGCAGCCTTTCCACGTTATGTCGTCAATTTGGGCTCGATACAGAGGTGGAACATGCCCTGGAGCAGAATATTCAAACCGTTGATGAGCAGATTCAAGAGCAGAAACGGATCCTAGCGGCGGTGTTGCAGAGTGTAACGGGATCCTTACTAGAGTCGGGAGAGGCCATTCAGCAGTTGTTTCAAGCCTTATTTGGCGTACATCCCTTCCCAGCTGAGGTCTTTGATTGTGTCTACACCGAGACCCAGTTGTATTTCTGCCTCGACTATCACCAGACTCAATTACGATCACAAACACTCTGGGAAACTTTAACTTGTGATGATCAAGCCCGAATTACACGATTTTTGGAGTCCATTCAGGCTTTCAGTTTTCAAAAGTTTGGTCAGTTTCCTACGTTTGGCCCCTGTTTGCCGCACCACATTGATGACCGTTGGTGTGAGCAGGTTGCTCGGTCTCTAGAGATCTCTCCACCCCAGCTCCGGGACACGTTACGACGATCTGTGAGTATCTTGGCGACGGCCAAGACGGAAGCATTCCTAGTTCACGACATTTGGGGCCATGGTTGGCAGTGGATCCTGACCCAATTTCAATCGGAACATGCCATTTTGACCAGCTGTGGGGATCCGTTGCGGGGAGCGGAGACAGCCTACACACCGGATGGCCCTCTAAGCTGTTGGGATCTATTTGAGGTGTCGGGGCAAGCCGTTACGGTTAAGGCTGAGCGCGCTCGACTCTTTTTTCAGGGTGAGGTGCAGCAACGCCTCGGTTTGGTGTTCACCCATGTGTTATCGGAACTCATCGCAGATGCGGCAGAATTCAAGTTTATTGGGGATAACCCAGAGGCGGCAAATCAACTCATGAGTTCCTCCATTTTTAAGCATCAGCCAACGAAATTGGACTTGGGTCTAACGGACATTGACTTTATGTTTTTGCGAGTGTTGCAACCATTGTTAGAACCTCAGATTTCTATGGTTAGAGCGAGTGCCTTGGAATGTGATCTCTTGACCTATTGGTCTTCTCAGCTGTTGGAGGTCGAGAGTATTGAACTCCAAACGAGTCTGAAGCAAGCGATCTTGAGGCTCCATCAAATCTTTTTGCAGGAGTATGAGCAGACTTATCTCCCGTCAGCCACCTCAGACACGAGTTGGTTTGCTCTCATTATTTGTAATCTACTCCAACTCCAGAACGTGATTAACTACCTTTTGGCTGAATTTTCAACTGTTGCGCAGACCAGGATCCCCTTCCGAGACTTGCTCTTGGTCTTCATCGGGAGCTACTGTTCCACCAATAGCTACGACAACTTTTGGATGATTGACGATGTTCTAGCACGCTACTTCATTCCCTGCTGGTATCAACTACAGCAATCAGACTTTGATGATGAGACAACAAAAGCTCCTTCTCCGTAGTGCAACGGATCCGACTAGCCTCTCATTAATCGCTCCGATCTGCACAAAGGATCCCCAGTGCTACTCATTGATTCTCAGGAGGTGCAGAGGGATCCCAGGTGGCACCAGCGACAGAGGTGTCTAGCGAGAAGCCAACTGGACTATCTCACGTTTAAGTCGGTTGACTGTGGGTCTGCCAGTAAGCCGTTAGGCTCTCCCATCCATGGGCTTCTAAGTCCAGTAAGGATCCGACAATCTGATCAGCTATGACGAATTTAGGATCCTGATGAGGATAGCCTTCGGGGATCGCGAGACACGTCATCCGAGCTGCCTTAGCCGCTAAGACCCCATTCACAGAATCTTCAATCGCTAAACAGGCTGTCGGTGCAATGTTCAAACGGTTTGCGGCTGTTAGGTAAACACCGGGATGAGGTTTGCCATACTCTTCGTCTGTAGCTGAGTAGAGGATCCTGAAATAGGAGCGGATCCCTAATCCGTCCATGACTGCATCAATTAAGGTGTAGGCCGAGGAGGTCGCAAGGGCAATCGTGACAGGCTGAGTGGTGAGGAACTCTAGGATCTCGTGGACTCCAGCTTTAGGGGATCCTTGTGCTCGGATCAGTGCTTCAACTCGGTGCACAATTTGTTCAGCAATGGTTAATTGAGCCGGACTGGACCACGGCTGTCGTTGAAACCAATAGTTCACCACTTCATCAATGCGGAGGCCCATAGTTTGCCTACACATTTCATGGGTGAGTTGGATCCCAACGGTGGCAAAGACTTCAATTTCCGCCTGTTGCCAAAACGGTTCGGAGTCAATTAGCACTCCATCCATGTCGAAAATAATGGCTTCTATCATGCCTCGGATCCTTCAGCAGTGGAGGGGGATTGAGGATCCTGTTTTGTACGGTAGGTGAGGCTAGCTGCGACTTCAATAGCTTTGGCCGCATCTCTGAAGTAATAGCCGACTTCATCATCTTGGGGCGTGCGGTCTGGCTTGGTCAGTTTTGCTTTGGATTGAACAGTGCAGTACATCGAAAGGCCTACTAAAACCTCAGACAACCCATGTTGCTCCACCATTTGCTCAATATGCTTCAACAGATCTTTAATCAGGGCATCGGCCACCGGCTGAGGCAGCGACTCTAAATCGTGCATACTTTGGATCTCATACATCGGTGACAGTTTAACGCCTCTGGATCTCTAATGATCATCACGTTTGGCGTCCCACTCTTATCGTTCACTCAGGATCCTCTCACACCCCAATGAGTCCTCAATCACCGGATCCTCACGCTCACCCCAAAAGATCAGTTACACTTGGTGACATATCGTTTTTCGTGTGTACCGGAATCGTGGGTCTATGCAATCTATCTTGATGACTTACAGTCTTAATCCTCTAGTGGGACTCAAGCTTCTCGTTAAATCTGCCGACGACATCTCCTGGTCAACACTGTGGAGTCAAGCACTCCCTGCCATTGCCAAAAAGTTGGTCACCCGGGATCCAGATGTGCAAATCTCGGTAGGATCCTTGACACCCGAAGGCGTGGACCATCTATCTAAAATTGAGCAACTCGGCCGCCTCAAATTCTTTATTGCAATCGATACACAGGGGGATGATCAGGCCTATCCAGCTCTCCCTTCCGGCAAGAAAACCGCGATTCAGGTCTATCAGCATGAGCAAGGATCCTATCGCTACAAGGCCCAAGTGGTTCGATTTAATCTCGGTAACGGCCAGATTCAGTACTAACAAATTCAGGCCTAACAAATTCAGTCCTAAGAGGCAGGCTTAATCAAACACTGCTTCATATCTTCAATTACCTGATCATCCACCGAGGCCGATCGTGCCCCAGCCTGAGCCGCCCAGCACTTGAGTTCTTCAATTTGGTCTCGGGCAATGGAAGCTAGCGGTACCGTTTCTTGAATCGCCGTGATGATGTCCGCTGTAGTAAAATCTCGCCGTTCACCCACCCCAGCCCCGCCAAAGGCTTGATACATAGCATCCACAATCACCTGTTCAATTTCTGCGCCACTAAAGTTGTGAGCGGCCTGGGCCATCGCCATCAAATCAAACTCTCGGAGACGGTTCGGACGGATCCGTTGCAGATGCACCCGGAAGATCTCTTTGCGCTCGGATTCAATGGGTAAGTTCAAGAAGAAGATTTCATCAAACCGACCTTTGCGCAACAGTTCAGGGGGCAGCATCGGCACATTGTTTGCAGTAGCGACGATGAACACAGGGCTAGTCTTTTCCTGCATCCACGTAATTAAACTCCCAAACACCCGTCGACTCGTGCCCGAATCACCATCGAATCCAGAGGTCAAGTTGCCAAACGCCTTATCAATTTCATCAATCCAGAGCACACAGGGGGCCATCGCTTCGGAGAGTTGAATCATCTGCCGCACCCGGCTCTCGCTTTCCCCCACCACGCCCCCAAATAACCGACCCCCATCGAATCGCATTAACGGTAAGCGCCAATCATTGTCAATAGTTTTAGCAGAAAAAGACATGCCGGTTCCCTGGATGCCTACAAGGAGCACACCCTTGGGATTAGGAAGACCATAGCGACGCGCATCCTCGGTAAACGCCTCTTGCCGCACTCGGACCCATTGCTTCAAATTGTCCAGGCCACCTACATTCTTCAACGTTTCCCGGGCGGTGAAAAACTCCAGGATCCCGGTTTGCCGAATGGCCTGCTTCTTTTCTTCTAAGACCCAATCAATATCAGATTCCGTCACCACCTGCTTTGCTGCCAGAGCCTTCGCCAAGACCCGCCGGATCCGTTCCCGGCTGAGCCCCTGACAGGCTTTGACCAACTGTTCCCGAGCTATCTGATTCAACTTGAATTTTTCCGGCGCCACATAGATGTCAATCAGCTTATTAATTTCAGTTGTGGATGGCAGGGGAATATCAATCACCGTCACCTCTTCTGAGAGATCTGAGGGGATCTCCACTGTGTGACTGAGCAAAATTAACACTTTTCGGCTTCGCTTCAACTCCCGCGCTAGAGTCTTCAGCTCCCGCACTACCGGCGCATTCTTATCAGTCGACGCATTCCGCAACACCACATGCAAATCTCGTAGGATGAACACAGAATCCGCATCCGCTGCCGTCCGAAGCACTCGGTTTAGAGCAGCCATCACGGATCCTCGATCCTCCCCAGTGTCTTCCCACCCTCGAACGAGATCCCACATGTACAACGCTCGCGCCGGATCCATGCGATCAGCCACACGCACCAGTAACTCCTCCGCCGGTTCCTCTTCAGGCGTCACGAGATAAATGATGGGATACCGCGCCCGGATCATTAGGTCGAGGGCAGTGACTAATTCCGCTTGGGGTTCGATGGTACGGTTGGGTAGGAAATCAGACATAATCACTTTACACAGAGGTATCTTTCACCATACTCTCAGCCTTGCCCGGATCCGTGAATTTGTAGCATGATGGGGGAGAAAATGGTCTACCCTACCCCCCGGTAAAACTCTCGGATCCGTCCAATCGTAAAAACTCGTTGAAATTGGATCCCGGCATCCCGGTAACAAGCCTCTCCTCCCTCTTCCCGATCCACCAAGGATAAAACCCCTTCCACTCGATACCCTGCTGCTTGAACCCGTTCCGCCGCTTGTAAGGCCGAGCCGCCTGTGGTCACTACATCTTCAAGAATCCAGACCCGAGTTAGAGGTGCCAAGGTCAAACCCTCTAGCCAAGCCTGCGTCCCATGGCCTTTTGGTTGTTTCCGTACAATAATCGCTGGAATATTTTGCAATAGAGTAGGCGGAGTTTGATACACCGAGGCCAAACTGACGGATGACACAATCGGATCGGCGCCTAAAGTCATACCCGCCACGGCTTCAGTTGTTGGTGGCAACATTGCCATCATTTGCTGGCCCACGAGATAGGATCCTTGGGGATGGAGTAAAACTGGCTTGCAGTTAATGTAGTAATCGCTCTGACGGCCTGAAGTGAGGGTGAAGGATCCTTCTTTATAGGCCAGTTTGCACATCAAGTAGAGCAGAGCCTCTTCTTGCTCAGTTGGCGTCATATCCAGAGGTGAACGGCTTAAGAGTAACACCAGCTCTCCTTTTCAATCGGTTAAACCGAACCAACTTAAATACACTTGAATTAAATTGGAGCCGACTAACCCCGCCACCGCCCCACCTATCGCTAGGTAAGGGCCGAAGGGAATAGGCCTGCCCCACTGTACTTGTTGACTCATCATGCGGAATAGACTGACGACTAAGCCAACAACACTAGCCAGGATCAAGGTTACCAGGATCCCTTGCCACCCGATCCAGACCCCCATCATGGCCATTAATTTCCCATCTCCCAAACCCATAGCCGGTTTCCCCAAGGCTACTAGAGCAATGGCTCCTATACTTTCAATTAACCAGATCCCGACCACAGCTCCTACCATACTGCTAATCAAGGCTTGCGCTGAGGTGGCTAAGGATCCTTGTCCCATCAGCCATGGGAGGAGCATTTGAAACCCCAAGCCGACTAAGAGTCCCGACTGCGTCAGCGCTTCTGGTAATAGGAAGGTATCTAGATCAATCAACGCAAGTGCAATTAGCCAACTACACAGGAGCGCCATTCCTAACGCCTGGGGAGTCAACCCGAGCACACCGAAACATAGCGCAAACGTCAACATTGTCCCCGTTTCCACCGCTGGGTAGCGCCACGGAATCGACACCCCGCAATGACGACAACGCCCGCGCAACCACAGCCACCCGAGAATAGGCACATTTTCTGTGGGGCCTAAAGGGGTTTTGCACTTAGGGCAGTGGGATCCGGGATAGATCAGCGAGAGACCATGCGGGATTCGATACACCACGACATTGAGGAAACTGCCAATGGCCGCTCCGATGTAAAGGATCCCTATCCAGAGAACAATAGTTAACTCCCACATAAGCCGCTCCAGCACGTTGGGGGACCGACTTTATTAAGCCACCGCTTCGAGCTGCGTGTCTAGCACATCAATAGGAATAAACATCTCGTGAGGTAACAGAATCGGATATTCCGAAAAGATCAGATCACCCCGTAACGTGTGCGGATGAATCACCACCCCTCGCGGTGACTGAATAGAGACATTAGACCGTAACTGGACATGTGACTCGTAGATTTGGCGCGCAGCTTGTAACACACTCGAATCAAGAAACCGCTTTTCCATGCTCGCAACTACCCATGACACAATAAAGTGGACAGAACCAATGGGAGGATGGTCTGGGCGATCTGATATTTCCACCCAGAGTAGCCCCATCTCAATCGGTTGCCTCAACGGTGAGGACTCTAGCCCAACGACAGCACCGATGGTTGGCTACCCCCCAGACTACCCGGTTTATACCGACTCGGGCAGGTTTTGTGATTCTATTTCGCCACCAACGCCATTGGATGATTCAGATTGTGAGCTATAAGAGGATCCACGATAATTTGGTTTGGGATTTAATCGGTCTTGAAATCGCGTAATGATACGGATTGTTCGTTGCACATCAGCCGGAAAGATCACGACCAAATCACCCGCTTCTGCCCTTTCCAATGTCTCCTCAATTGCCTCCGCTTCATCCAGGATCCGGCGTAATTCTCCCCCCCCTTCTGACTTCCAGCCATCAGTCACGATATCCGCCACTTCTCCCTGATCCCGGCCGCGCAGATCATCATCTTCTTTGATCACAGCAACATCAAACATTCGGGCCGCTAGGATCCCTAACTCTTTCAAGTCTTGGTTGCGTCGATCTCCCGGTCCGCCAATGACACCAATTTTGCACCGACACTCCCACCGCTCTAGTGTGGATTGAATCGCTTCGTACCCAGCGGCATTATGGGCGTAATCGACCAACACTTGATACCCGCCAACATCGAATAGATTCAATCGACCAGGGGTTTGGGCCACTGAACTCGTGAAGGTTCCTAACGCCACTCGAATGTCATCGATCGACACACCATGCAGGAAGGTTGCTAACGTTGCGGCCAGAGCGTTCTGGATCATGAAGCTGGCTCGTCCTGACAGAGTGAGAGGAATATTCGTCACTTTTTCAATGCGCAGTTTCCAGCCTCGCTTCAAAATGGAGATATACCCATCTTCGTAGACCGCCGCTGTGCCGCCCGTCGCAATATGGTCTTGAATGACGGTGCTATTCGGATCCATGCTGAAGTAGGCAACATTGGCTTTAGCCTTAGCAGACATCGCTGCGACTAATCGATCATCGGCATTCAACACCGCATAGCCATCTTCATGCACCGCTTCAGCCACGACAGACTTCACTTTAGCCATATCTTCTAACGTATTGATATCGCCCAATCCCAAGTGATCAGAGGTGACATTGAGTACAACTCCGATATCAGACTCCTGGAACCCCAACCCTTCACGCAGGATCCCCCCTCGCGCTGTTTCAAGCACTGCAATTTCAACGGTAGGATCCCGGAGAACCAAGCGGGCACTGTAGGGTCCTGTCATGTCTCCTGTGGCGATTTGATTATTCTGAATGTTGACACCATCGGTTGTGGTGAAGCCAACCCGGAGGCCAACGCCTTTGAAGATATGAGCAATCAGGCGAGTCGTGGTGGTTTTGCCATTAGTGCCCGTGATGGAGACAATTGGGATCCGGGTCTTGGCTCCGGGAGGGAAGAGCATATCAATGATCGGTTCAGCGACGTTGCGAGCGATCCCTTCACTGGGCGCTAGGTGCATCCGTAAACCGGGCGAGGCATTGACTTCAACGATGGCCCCCCCATTCTCATGCACAGGCACGGTAATGTCAGGACAGATCAAGTCAATCCCGGCCACGTCTAGTCCTACAATTTGAGCCGCCCGCTCTGCAATGAAGGCATTGTAGGGGTGAATGATGTCGGTGCAGTCAATGGCTACGCCGCCTGTACTCAAGTTGGCAGTGGATTTGAGAGTACAAATTTCCTCGCGTTCCAGAACGGTTTTGAGGGTGTAGCCTTTCCGCTCCAGGATCCGATCTGTCATCTCATCAATCGTGATCTGGGTCAGGACGTTTTCATGGCCATAGCCGCGCCGAGGATCCGAGTTAACTTGCTCGATTAGTTCTTCAAGGGTGGAGCGACCATCCCCAATGACCCGCGCGGGCACTCGCTTAGCAACAGCACGCAGACGATTGTTGATCACTAAGAGTCGATAGTCGTCCCCAACCACATACTTCTCAACTAGGACAGTCGGTGAGAAAGCTGAGGCTGCTTCGTAGGCGGTGGTGGCGGCCCTCATGTCGTTGATATCGACGGTGATCCCTTTGCCGTGATTAGCATTGAGCGGCTTGATGACAACCGGGAAGCCTCCCACATCGTCAATGGTGATTTCGAGGTCATCGATATGACGGACGGTGTAGCCCTTGGGTACTGGGATTCCCATATCCTGCAGCAGCTCTTTGGTAACTCGCTTATCACAGGCGATGTCGGTGGCGATGATGCTGGTTTTCTCGGTGGTGGTGGCTTCGATTCGTTTCTGATACATGCCATAGCCGAGCTGTACCAAGGATCCGGCATTGAGGCGAATGTAGGGAATATGGCGGAGGGCGGCTTCATCCAGGAGGGATTGAGTGCTGGGGCCAAAACGGACTTTCTCTCGGATTTCGCGGAGTTCTTGGATGTCGAGCTCTAAGTCCCGCTGATAGGATTCGCCATCCACCAGGGCCTGACAGAGATAGACGGCAGCTTTGGCGGCAAACCGACCGGCTTCTGCTTCTTGGTATTCAAAGACAACGTTATAAACCCCTTCTGTAGAGGTTTCGCGGGTACGACCAAAGTCAACATGCATCCCCGCCATCGCTTGCATCTCCAGGGCAACGTGTTCGATCACATGGCCCATCCAGGTGCCCTCCTCCACCCGCTGTAAGAAACCGCCGTAGCAGCTACGAGAACACTGATGCTCCCACAGACCCGGCATAAGCGACTCCAAGGCTCGCCGAAATCCAGGGATCTCATTAGTTGGACGGTCCCAGAGATCTTCGAGATCCAAACGCATTTGGATGAGTTTGTGACGGCGAATGCTCCAGAAGTTGGGACCGCCGAGAACACGAAGAGACAGAATACGCATACGTGAAGAGGTTATAGGATGGCCAGCGAGGCGAAGCTCAGTAAATTATTATCACCTAAATCAACACTCTCTCCAGCAGAACTTAAAAATCGTTCAGCTTGATACATTTATCTATTTCATGACCAAATCCGTCGCGCTACCGGATCCGATCCAATGGACCAGGATCCTTCCCTAGATCACCCAACCCAGACAAGGAGGCGGCTCTACAAGTTTTCGAGAAAATGGTTGCGGATAATCAGCAGTTTTCTGCCCCACAAGTTCAACAGGAAGAACAAGATAAATTTCAAAGCAGGGAAGAAGACAAGCAACTTCCCGGTGATAGTATCTAAGCCTTTAGCACAGTAGATTTTGTCACAGTAGATTTTGTCACAGTAGATTTTGTCACAGTAGATTTTGTCACAAGAGCTTACGAAAGGATCCTGAGCTCATCGAGTCAGAGTCTACAGGATCCATCTCTTCAATTGTCTGCCTTAATCGTCGGCTGGGGTCACGAGTCCGAGCGCTTCTAATCGTTGAGGATCCTGTTGCAGGGCAATGCGTGCCACAGCCAGATAATCACTCAACCACTCATTCAACGCCTCAATCGCCTCATCCCGCACCTGCGTTGATCGTTGCGCCTCACTCTTCTCCTTCTCCTGTTGATTCTTCGCGGCTACTACCGACTCTACTGCTGTTGCATTGGCGGCTAACATCTCCGATGTAATTCGGAATCGCTCTAACGCCTGCAAGACCTCCGGAGCCTTCAGCGCATTGGCATAAAACTGCTGCACCTGTACCAACCACCCCGCAAAGGATCGTTTCCGTGTGCCGTTAAGCCCCAGCTGCTGGTTCCACATCGGTTGATCCTTTAAGGCGATCCGAGCCAGCTTCAAGTGCATCATGTAGGTCGCGTTCACTTGATCCTGTAACGTTTCAAAGGTCTCTCGCGATCCTATTTGCTCCCCATACTCCCGCAGTTGCTCCTGATGAGCCTCCAATGCCGCCGTGTAGAGCGCTTGGCCCTGCTGCATCACCGTCTCGTCATAACCAAACACCGCCACCGCCGTCAGGATCTCAGGGGTGGACAGAGTATTCGCAATAGCGACTTGAGCCGCTTGCAGAAAGTCTTCAACTTTAATTCGTGTGGGCATAACAGATTACAGATTAAACGGATATCAGCCCCACTATACTGAACACCCCACCCAAATGACTAACACCGATGCCAAAGTCAACCCAGTCACTCACCAGGATCCGTCCCTCAGCGATTGACCCACCACCGCACAACGATTGACCGATGCCACGCAATGATTGACCGATGCCGCGCAATGATTGACCGATGCCGCGCAATGATTGACCCACTGCCGCGCAACAATTGACCGATGCCTCTCAAGAATTGACCGATGTCGCGCAACGATTGACCGATGCCTCCCAACAATTGACCCACTGCC
>CAYUEE010000023.1:0-4164 GCA_964443615.1 uncultured bacterium
AGAGAACACCATTAAACTAAGCTCAAACCCTCTCCATGTCAAGGATCCTCACTCTACTCCCTGAGGATCCTATGTAGCATGATGACCAATAATCCTCCTATCAGCTTGTTATGCAGAATCTTGACGTCTAAACATCCGGGACGGATCCTTGGCTTCCTTAATTCACGGTACATAAAGTCACTTTGAGTCAGTATTTAGGACGGCATGTTGACGTATAACACTCATCCGAAGCTGTTTTTACGGCATAAACCTATGGGCATTCCTTCGCAAAGTTGTATTAGATACGGAGTAGCTTGTGGGGAGATTAGGATCCTGTGCTCAAGGAGGGGTGATACCTAGGGAGCCGGGAGTTGTTCAATAAAATCAGCCTGCTCATCGGTCATCGGCTTTTGTAGAACCACTTGGGTGAGAGAGGATCCTTGGGTTTGAAGGGTTTGGAGGGCGGATCCTTTGAGATTTTCTGAAAGGGTACTCATGCGCAACAATTGATTTGGTACAAACACCTGCGCCTCAATCCGATTGGTGAGTGAAGACAACACGGCCTGACGCCCCTCCTCATGAGCAGAATAATCGGGCCAATAGGCCGAAGAATCAGGCATTAAATAGACTGGTGCATTGGGCAGTGACCCTTGCTTCTCGGAATACTTTAAGGCAATCGGAAAGATCCAGTGCGCTTGGGGTTTCTCAAACACATTGGCCTATCGAGATCCGTTGTGGCACTCCAATCCTCCGGCCAGTTCACTGGCTCAGGGTTCAACGCCCGATACACATTATCTAAAGAGCTTGCCTGCTGGAGATACATAGGATCCTGTGGACTAAAAACTGCACTGATTACAGCAGGTCCATCCTGTTCAGACACTGATGGAGCACAGGCTTAGGGATAAGGGGATCCGTCTGGTTTCGCAACTCAGAGTACCTTAAGTTAGGATCCCGACGAGCTCCACTGGACACGTTAAGCTGGAAGCATCTAAGGCTGTATTGAGAATGACTTCAGACAAACCGTATCCGTTCGATCTATTCCTCCGTTATCACCGCACTCAAGCTCGCTGGGCCCGTCAGCTGGCCGAACGCTTAGACCGCGAAGGGTTCCGAGTATGGTTCGATCGGTGGATGCTACAGCCCGGTGATGATCGCCGCCTAGAACTGAGAGCCGCTATCGATCAGTGTCGCTGGATTGGACTGGTGGTCTCACCGGAATTTGTTGCGGATCCGTGGCCGGCTGATGAACTCTATTGCGGTTTCCCCCATGCCCCAGCGGTTCAGAATCAACGATTACTCCCGCTCTTCCATAGTCCCGCTGAACTCCCGGATCCCATTCTTGACACGGATATCTCGATTGATTTCATCGGATCCGAAGAGGATCCTATCCTATTTGAGTACCAAGCTCTGCAACTGATGTCGCTATTGGATCCGGCCTACTCCCCTCCCAAGGATCTCCAACGGTTCCGTCTGCACAATCGCTCCACCCTCACCGTTGAGGACGAAGAAGTCCAGGGATTCCAGGCCTTTGTCCGCTCTATCCAGGCCGCGATTACCCGAATTGCCAAAGGAGATTTCGATGTCTCTCCCGAAGAAGGCACGCAGCAAATTGCGATCCTCCAGCTCATTCAACGGCTGTTTCAGTGGAATACGGCAGATATTCAGTTTGACCGCGCCGAAGAATTAGCCCGTGTGGGAGACTACCAAAGTGCCCTAACCTGTTACGATCGCGCCCTCAATATGGATCCTAACTTCGCTTTAGCCTGGGGCCGGCGGGGAGATGCCTTAGTTCAAATTGGCCGATACCGAGAAGCATTAGACAGTTACAACGGATCCTTATCCATCAACCCCTACGATGAACCAATCCGACTGCAACTGGCCTTAATTCAAGGACGCATGGGTCAGCACAAGTCGGCTGTTGTCAGCTACGATCGGGCGCTTGAAATTGATCCAGACAATGCTCTGGCATGGCACAACCGAGGGATCCGTCTGTTGCAATTGGAACGTTCAAAATTTGCGGCGGATAGCTTTAGTAAAGCCTTGCGATTAGTCTCCGATGATGCTCGCATTTGGATGGGACGGGGATTGACGTTACGGAAACTGGGACGCTACCAATCCGCCGCGGCCAGTTTTGCCCAGGTGGTACAGATCCAACCTGACCAGACGATTGCATGGCGGTACCGGGCGGATGCTCTGGCGCACGTGAGTCGGTCCAAATCGGCCCTTGAATGTTACAAGCAGTCTCTCAAACTCAAACGCAAGGATCCGGTAACCTGGCATAATTTAGGGATCCTGTTGTTCAAAATGGGGCGCTACCGGAAGGCGAGTGATTGTTTTGAAGTGGCGCTGCGGCTGCAGGACAGCGAGGCCAGAACCTGGTACGCACGCGGTTTAGCGATCGAACGGCTCGGTTTCGCCGATCTGGCTCTAGACCACTTTCAGACAGCCATTGAGATCGATCGGACCTATTTCCCCGCTCAGTATTCCCTGGCTATGATGTTGCAACGTCTGGATCGCCATCAAGCCGCTGTGGCTCAATTTGAACGGATCCTGGTGCTGCGCCCTAGAAGCTTCACCTGTATGTTTAGTTGCATCGGCAGTCTTCGGCAGTTAGAGCGGTGGGAGTCAGCCTTAGCAATGGCTCAGCAGATGGTTAATTTGGATGACCAGGATCCCTTGGGCTGGTTCGCCTTAGCAATGACCTACGATGACCAAGGTGATCCTGATGCCGCGATTGAACCCTATCGTAACGTGATTCAACTCAGCCCCACTGATGCTGTTGCCTGGAATAACTTGGCCTGGGTGCAGTGCGAACTAGAACAGTATGATCAAGCTCTGTCCACCGTCCAGAAAGCGATGGCCTTGGATGATCAACGTCCGGCCTACTGGCATACCCTTGGCTACGCTCAGGTGGGACTGGGAGCCATTGACGCAGCCATCACTAGTTTTGAAAAGGCGCTGCATCTGGATCCTGAGTTTGACATTGCTCAAGAAGCTTTAGATGCCCTTCAACCTAAGAGTCTACCGCCCGCCGCACAGGAGCCGATGCCTGATCTAGCTACCCTCACGCCCGAAAAGGATCCTGTGTTGGTGAATGGATCCCGAGATAGTTCAGCGATTGCAGAACAGAGGGTAGAACAGGCGACTGAACAAGTAGTCGAACCTTTGACCGAACAAACTACTGAACAGGTAGCTGAGCACGCTGAACAAGTGGCTGATCCGGAGAGTTAGGGGCTTGGTGATGTCAGGATCCTGTGGATACATTCGATAGTTTGAGCTGAATCCTGAGCTTGATAAATGGGGTCTACAGTGAGAGATTGCAAAAACGATACAGCATCAGGACAGATATTCAACAGGATCACCGGTTTCCCGGACTTCAAGGCTAGGGTAATCTCCGAGACAGTGCCGGATCCGATGCCGCAGGCGATAACCACATCACTGGAGAGCACGTTAACGTTGTTCCGGGCGTTACCGAGATCGGTCACGATGGCAATATCCACAGCGTCCGATAATCCCGTATGGTTGTGTCCTGGTAGGATCCCTATCGTCAATCCCCCCACTGATTTAGCCCCTCGACTGGCGGCTTCCATCACACCACTGGCGCGTCCTCCGGTGAGTAGGATCCAGCCCTGCTGAGCAATCTGTTGCCCCAGTTCAAATGCAGCGGTGCACTCGAAAGAGGACGCGGATTCGCCGGGACCCATGACACCAATGATTCGCTGGCGCACCATAGCTCTGCCATTAAGAGGAATTGCTGCCTATGATTGCAGAGGGGTGTCCCAGTGGCCAAGATCCGCTGCTCATTGGACAACTCGATGTAATACTCGTGTAATATGCTGTAGTACTTAATGGGATGACTATGGCTTTTCCTGGATTTGGCACAGTGGTGAATGCGGCAACGATTGGCGTGGGCAGCGGGGTTGGGCTGCTATTGGGGCATCGCTTACCGGCGCGAGTATCAGAGGTTGTGTTGCAGGTGATGGGACCGCTGGTGATTGTCATCGGGATCCAAATGGCGTTAACAGCCGAGACCGCGGCTCAATCTATCGTTGTTCTCATTGCCCTGGTCAGCGGGGCGATTTCAGGAGAGCTAGTCAACATTGAGTATGGTGTGGAGCAAATCGGTCGCCGTCTGGAAGCCTGGGTCACAGCACGGTTTGGTCCCAGTCCAGTGACGAAGGCGTT
>CAYUEE010000023.1:4174-43479 GCA_964443615.1 uncultured bacterium
CAGTATCCTTTACGTTGTGGGTCCGATGGCCATCCTTGGATCCTTTCAAGATGGGATTCAACAGGATCCGTCTCTCCTCCTGATCAAATCGGCGTTGGATGGCCTAGCTTCAATTGCGTTCACAGCCAGTTTAGGCATCGGTGTATTATTTTCAATGGGTCCAGTGGTGGTGTATCAAGGGATCCTGACCCTCCTCGGGCGGTGGATTGCGGATTGGCTTACGGAGGATATGATTGCGGCTCTGACAGCGACGGGAGGGATCCTGGTGATGAGTGTGGGGATCAATTTATTGAACTTGGTTCCTTTGCGAGTAGGAAACTTTCTGCCAGCCTTACTGATTGTGGTGGTTTTAGTTGGTTTGCTACCGGTGTGGAATTGGGTGTTGTAGTGTTCAAAGACCATTACCAAGGGTGCGAATATGAGTCACCAACTCCATCTGCTGACGGTTTCGGGCCGGATCAGGATCGTCTAGGGCTGGGACAGACTGAATCGACTTGACGTAATCAGCTGGGAAGCCATGGAATTCACAACCTAACAAAACCAGGTCTCTATACCATGTGTAGGGCTTCCAGGTCCCATCAATCCGAGCAGGGGTCGCCAGGTAGATGAAACACTCGCCGTAGTCTGCTAGTGTGAACTCGCAACGGTCATAATCATGTCCCAAACCTTCAAAGCGATCCAGGCTAGGGACTTCAGACAGCGCTAGTTCGTAGATTGCCACATGGACACAGTCGTGAGCAGAGGGAATGATATTACACTTTGCCGATTGATCCCCATCGCATCGTTGATGAAATTTGAGGGACCACTGACTGAGCTTAGCTGTTCCTACTAATTGAGCAGATGGTGTGCGACGCTGAAGTCGATGCGGATGGAGATTTGAACCGTAAGCGATGTACTTCATGGCGGATCCTGTTTAGACTGTCTATGACCAGAGCTCTGTTGGAGTCAATATACGAGTGTGTTTCCTAAAGACGCAAGCCTGAATGTCCTCTCGTGTTGTCCATCCAGAAGCAAGTCCTAAGATTACGAATGCTCTACGAGGGGCTCTGGGCATTACCATTCCGACGGAAAGCCGTTCAACAGCAGCCCTGCCCTCCACCCAACCGATGGCCACCATTGTTGACTCTAAGCCCCTCCGGCAGACGGTCCAGTTTGTGGATGAAGACACCCCACCCGGCGAGCTAAACCGGCAGGGATCCTGGGTGCCGAGATTTGGATTAAGGTCGGTGAGGCCCCTACCGGGACAGAGGATCTTACGTTTCTAGGGTTAGATACTCGCACCCCTTATGTCTCTGAATTTGAAGATGACGATGTGGGCAAGATAGTGGCAATCTCAAGGGAAGCGTGACTCAACAGCACCTGTTTCCCCACAAACCTTTGAAACTGCGGCCAGACTCTAGGATGCAATCACCTCTCAACTCAAACAATTCATGGAGACCAGAGGCTTTTTCAGTAAATCTCTCTTGAAATGGGCATGAACTAGCTAGCGGTAGGGCTGAGATCCCTTGGGATAAGAGTGGGATAAGAGAATGATGGGTGGGATCCTGGCAATGATTCATAACAATTGGCTAGTAATACGTCTGGCTTGACACGAAACTTAAGACTTGCCATAGTGCGGAGGCGTTAGGGTAACGACCTTGACTGGGGATGAGATACTCAGTGCCTCCAACAGTGAGCCCCGCTCTAGTGATGTCGCTGCCGGATCCTAGCCCTGAACAAGGGTGCCAACCCGATCGTGGAATTGTTCATCACGAGCCATCCTTCCTCATCCGTAGGGTCCTCAACGGTTTAGAATTCTTAAGAGTCTAGATGAAGGGAGGGAGATAGTGGATTTTATCAGCCTGTTTCTGTGGCACCAGTTGACGATGGCTACTCCCCGCCTGGATCCTGAGGTGATTTTGAGTCAGTGGAGTTACCGTCAGCCTCAGATCACTCACCAAATCACCCACCCAACCACCCCTGTTAACTCGCTGAAGTTAGGAACACCGGATCCGACCCTTGCTGCTAACTTGTTCGACCAAATTACAGCCGCTGGATCCGCTCTGCTAGAGAATTTAACTCAGGCCATTCAGTCGGTTTTGCCAGGATCCGACACCCCCTCAGCCGCTGATGAACTTGAGCTAGAACCTGACACGCTTGATGGTGATAGTCCCATTCCCAGTGAACTGAACGCAGTCACCGACTCTGTGGCGGACGATACACCTGCGGTCGAGACTGAGATTGAGGCAGCAGCAGAGCTATCCACCGATTCCGACCTGAGCGAGCCCACTGCAGAGACCGCCACTCTTGAGAACCTAGAACCTGAGTCCAACCAGGGTGATGCCATCCCTGATTTAGTCGATACACCTGCGGAACTTTCGGCCTTCCAACCCAATACGGATCCGGCCATGCTCCCCTCGACTGCAGCTGTCGTCACCTTGAAAACAGCCGACACCGCCGCTCCCTCTAACACCCGTTTCACTGACACCCGTTCAACAGCTGATCCCTCACTAGTCATCAGTCCTGATGTCGCTCAACTTCATCTCGCCTTCTTAGATGCTTTGGGCCGCGAACCCGTGGTTGACTCAGCCACCTTTGAACCCGAAACGGGGGCTCGCTTCAATGAGGATGGATCCTTAACCTTGCGAGTGTTGGTGGGGAACACCCAGGATCAGCTAACGGTGATTGGAGATTTCAATGGATGGGGCACACAAGGGGATTTGAGCCAATACCAGCTGCACCCCACCTCAGAGAAGCCGATCCTTCACGAAGTAACGCTCCCACCGGATGACTATCATCTCAGCCAGTATCGTCTAGTCGATCAGAACGGGAACCAGCGACTTGATGTGGGGGCAGCCTTATTTTCTACCCCAGCCTTCAACGCCCGGTTTTATGATGACCACCGTCATGATCGGCTTTTGAACTCTGTCTTCTGGCAGTCAGAGCCCCTGTCTGAGACTGAACGAGCGGAACGGCCTGACTTACGCGGGCAACAATTGGCCCTTCTAGAAGCTGACATGGCTTCACTAAGTGTGAGTTGGGTGTGCCCAAACCCTGACTCTCAGTTCTATGGGCAGACTGGGGCCACTAACATTGCGCAGCTCTACAACTTTGTCACCGAGTGTGGCATCGCTGCAGAAGTCGCAGATTTGGGCTACAACGCAATTGAATTTATGCCCCTAGATGCCCACATTGACTTTTACGAACCCAGCACCCCTGAAGTCTTTCCCGACTGGCGCTACAGCTATCAGAACTTCAGCCTCTACAGCAAGCACGCTGACTTTGGCAGCCCGGATGAATTGAAGCGCATGATCAATGCCTTCCACCAAGCTGATGTGGCAGTCATTCTGGATGTGGTCTACAGCCATTTTGCGAATACCGGAAACAATCCACCCCGCGAATTTGGCCCTGTTGGACTGGCTCAGTATAAGCGGCAGGATGGCAGTGAACTCTATGGCGGATCCTGGACAGAGTGGGGAACTCGCCGGTTCCGGTACACCCCTGCTGTGCGTCAGAACATTGTTGAAGCGGCTTTGGTCAATATCCTAGATTACGGATTTGATGGACTCCGGCTCGATAACATTAATGGCATTGATTACGAAGCCAATGGACGGATCCTACTGCGGGACTTATCCACTGCCGTCTTGCGCTACTATCCTAAGGCTGTGATCATCGGTGAAGGGTACTTTGGGGATCCGGCTCTCAACCGGTCTGTAGAAGTCGGAGGGGCGGGACTTCTGACAACGTATGCGGACCGCTTCTACCTTTGGTTTACAGAACAGCTGTTGAAGTTCAGGCCAGAAGTGGATATTTGGCAGTTGAACTACATCCTCGATCGCGATTGGCCCAAGTTACTGTTGTACTACCCTGGGAACCATGACGAGTTTGCCAATGCGGGTAATCCCTTCCAAGCTCGGGGTCGCTACCTGGCCGAGGCCATTCAGGGAGGCTACAGCCACCAGCAGAAGATTCGCTCTTGGTCAGCCCTCAACCTATTTGCCAGTTCGTTCTACCTTGATATGTTCCAGATGTGGACCTTACAGCCGGGTAGCCTGAACACCAATGCCGTCATTGATTGGACTCAACTACAGGATCCACAGGTTGCCCAGCTCGTGGACTTTCAGGCGGATATGAAGCGGTTCTTTACCCAGCAGGCCGCCTTTGCTCCCTACAATGCCCATCGTCACATGGTGCGGTGGATTGATGATGTGAATAAGATTGTTGTCTTTGAACGGATTGATTTCACAACAAACCGGCATGTGTACGTCGTGGTTAATCTGGGTGATCAGTCCTTCGATCATTATCGAGTTTACGTGGGACCCAAAGAGACAACCTTTGCCTTTGAACTCGACAGTGATCAGGCCATCTATGGAGGTGGAGGGCGTAATGCTGCTCTGACTAAAACGCAGGGCCATTGGCTTGACTTCGCGCTGGGATCCTACGGTGTGACGGGTCTAGTGCAGGTTGACAACCTCAGTCCAGTAACCTGGGTCAATGAGGGAGATATTGAAGTTGATGATCTCTCGGGCATGTATCATTATTCCTACACCCCTGAGCAGGTTCCGTTCTTCCCAACGGTTGACTAAACACCACCCACCCAATTGAATAAACGATCTAAGGATACGGCCGTTGACTCGGGGTCTATTTAGGTATGACTCATGTCCTTGGATTCTGGAATATCACCCACGGCCTCATTGTTCTCCTCCCAGGTTAGCTTGTCCATGAGTATGTTCTCGTCCTCCTTCGCGCTCGTCTGTCGCCGCTTGATTCTAGGCGCTCTACTCTCAGTATTAGGGATCCTAACAGCGGTCCCCGTGAGTGTCGCCGCAGAGCCTGGCATTGCTTGGGTGGGGATGTTCCCCGTCGGGTTCTCAGAAAATGCAGTAATTGAAGGGCAGCCATTTCAGCTATATGCTCAGGTATACAAGCCTGGAGTGACCGAAACGATTGGGCGAGGTCGTAATATTCAATGCTCACTCTACTGGAGTCCAGTGCCAGACTTTGGGAGGAATTGGCGGCGTCCAACTGAAGTATTCATGACCTTCAATGGTGATATTGGCAACAATGATGAGTATGTCGGCACCGTTACCCTAGAAGAAGGACGCTATGAGCTTTCAACCAGCTGTACGGATCTTGAGACAGGTAAGACCACCCTGCACAAAGGGGGTAATGCTCGGCTCACGGTCTACTCGATGCCCACAGATCGGCGCGCGCTCTGGGTGGACCAAGCAACTATTGCCTGGAATAGTTTCGGGGGGGTCTACTACGAGCTTCATGTCGATCCCAACGGTGAATTGAAGGTTCCTGTCCGTAGAGGATCCGGTATTCCGTTAACGTTTAGTCGGACGCTAGAAGGCCATAGCTACCCGAAATTTCCTAACATTAGTGGGTATGATGCCTGGACCATTCCAGCAAGTCGTAGGCAAAGGGTTCCAGACATGCTGCGAGGGGAGGTGGCCATTGCATCCTACGACAGTCGAGGGGATCTAGTTGATACAACGGGCCTGCAGTTGCAGGGGGTCTTGGATGATCTATACAGTTACGCTGGTGACTTGGGTCTACATTATGTGGGGGATGTACCCACCCTGAAGCTATGGGCTCCAACGGCTAAGTCTGTCACTCTCCAACGATTTGCAGATTCCAATTCCTCGACCGCTGGTGTGCCCACGCCAATGAATTTTGACCCAGCTACCGGTGTCTGGAGTGTCACAGGGGATCCCAGTTGGAACCGGCAGTATTATTTGTATGAAGTTGATGTTTATACCCCCTTTACGGGACAAATTGAACGGAACTTATCAACGGATCCCTACTCAGTTAGCTTATCTCAAGGCAGTCTGCGCAGTCAGTTTATTGATCTCTATAATGATCCTGCTTTGAAACCAAGAGGGTGGGATACATTGCAGAAGCCGCCCTACCTAACACCGGAGGACATGGCGATCTATGAAGTCCATGTCCGTGATTTCAGCCGCGATGACGTGTCTGTTGCACCGGATCATCGTGGTAAGTTCAAGGCTTTTACCTACGATGGCCAACAGGGGCGGCGGTTGTCGAATGGGATGGCTCACCTCAGGGCTCTAGCTGAGGCGGGATTGACTCACATTCATCTGTTACCTAGCTTCGATTACACCTCGGTCAATGAGGATCCTATTTTGCTCTCGGATCCGGACTATGACACCCTCGGTAGCTTAGATCGAGACTCATCGTTACAACAGGCCATTATTGCCGTTAGCCGAGGGAACGACAGTTTTAACTGGGGATTTGATCCTTGGCATTATGGTGTTCCAGAGGGGAGTTATGCAACAGTAGCAGATGGACCGAGTCGGATCTTCGAGTTTCGTGAGCTTGTCCAGGCCCTAGCCAATAATGGTCTCCGGGTCGTGATGGGAGTTGTTTACAATCATACCTTTGCGAATGTGCGCTACTCTCAGTCTGTGCTCGATAAGATTGTCCCTGGCTACTACTATCGTTACACCAATAGTGGCTATCAGCATAGTTCCAGCTGCTGCCCCGACACAGCTATGGAATTTGACATGATGCAAAAGCTCATGATTGATACGATCATCCGCTGGATCAAGGCCTATAAAGTCGATGGATTCCGCTTTGATCTAATGAACTTGCACACGGTCAACAATATGAAGGTGCTGCAAGCCACGATTAACGATCTTACGCTTGAGCAAGATGGTGTGAATGGGAATCAAATTTATCTCTATGGTGAGGGGTGGGATTTCGGCTCCGCTCGGGATAAGGGACTCTACTATGCCAATCAGTACAACATCTCAGGGACAGGGATTGGAACCTTCAATGACAAGATTCGGGATGCGGCTCATGGGGGCTCTTCTGGGGATCCGATAGAGGCACGCAAGCAAGGGTTCATCAATGGTCTCTCCTATGATTGGAACGGATTCTTCTATGCCAATCGCTTCAAACGCGATCTCCGACAGGTGATGGATAAATTGCGGGTGGCATTGGCGGGAAGCTTGAGGACCTTTGAGGTGCTGACGCAGTATGACTTTGTTACATCAGGAATTCAACTGGAGGGGACAGGGTATGCCTTAGACCCACAGGAGACCGTGAATTATGTGTCCAAGCACGATAACGAGACGTTGTTTGACCTCAATGTGTTGAAGTTACCGTTGGGTGAGTACGGGACTGGTAGGACGCAAGGGGACGAACGCGCGCGGGTGCAAAACATGGGTCTTAGTTTAGTCGGGCTCAGCCAGGGAGTTCCTTTTTTCCAACTGGGGGGTGACATGCTGCGCTCCAAGTCACTCGATCGCAATAGCTACGATTCGGGGGATTGGTTTAATCGCGTAGACTTCACATACCAAACCAACAACTTCGGAGTAGGGCTACCGCCAGCCTGGGATAATCGGGCTCGGTGGGGCATTATGGCGCCATTACTCACCAACCGCGACCTCAATCCAGCCCCCAGCCAGATTCGCAGTACAGTGGCCCATTTGCAAGACATCCTCAAAATCCGGAAGAGTTCCAAGCTCTTTCGAATGGAAACCGCCTCTGATATTCAACAGCGGATCCGGTTCCACAATGTAGGATCGTTCCAGAGAGATGCCTTGATTGTGATGTCTATCAATGATAACCAAGCGGTTGATCTAGATCCGGACCATGAATTGATTGTGGTGCTGTTCAATGCCAATAAAACGGATCAAACATTTCGGATCCCCGCTTTGACAGGTAAGGTCTTAGCTCTGCATCCAGTTCAGCGGCACTCTGAGGATCCTGTGGTTAAAATGGCCCAGTTCAACTCATCCCAGGGAGACTTCTTCATTCCAGCCCGAACGACAGCTGTTTTTGTATCTGATGAGACGCTTTAATTTGAGGTCAACCTTTTACCCTGCAGCGATGGTTCCCGATTCATCAACCTAACCCTGATATACACTTATGATTGTTAGTGATAAGGCTTCTTCCCCTTGGGCTCAGGCCGTCTCGCCCTCACTGGATCCATCCCCTCACTCAGATGATCATCCGGATCCTGATGCTTATCTACCACGGCCGCCCACTCTGGGAGAACGGTACACGTACATCAATCCTAGTAAATCTTGGATTTGGTTGGGGATCCTGGCCTACGCGTGTATCCTGGCCTCCAGCTTTTGGTTCTTGTGGCGGACCCATTTCTGGTGGTATCTACCTTACATAGTTATCACTTCAATCTGGACCATTCCCCATTTGACATTTGTCTTAATCAGCCGCAACTTCAACCTTCAAGACCATATTCATGTCATTACCAGCGCTAGTGATCAGGCTCTAGCCCACCCTTCAGTTGATGTTTTCATCACGACCTGTGGCGAGGATCCTACTGTAATTGAAAATACGGTTCGACATGCTACTCAGCTACAATACCACCCTCTTCAGGTCTATGTGTTGGACGACGGTGCCAGTCCTGATGTTGAACGCATTGCCCGAGACTATGGAGCAACTTATCTATCTCGACCCAATCGCGGTGAAATGAAAAAGGCCGGTAATCTTCTCTATGGCTACCAGCAGTCACACGGGGATCTGATTCTAGTTTTAGACGCCGATTTTGCAGTAGCACCCTGCGCTCTTGACCACCTTGTGCCTTGGATGCAGACGGATCCTAGCATCGCAATTTTGCAAACCCCGCAGTATTTTGATACCTACTCCCATCTCAGTTGGTCTGCTCGAGGTGCCGCCTACTGTCAGGAAATCTTTTACCGTCTTATTCAGCCCTCACGAGACTACCTGGGACGATCGGCCATCTGTGTGGGCACCAGTGCACTCTACAGACGGGAGGCACTAGCCGATAACCAAGGGTTTTATCAAGTACCGGCCTCTGAGGATGTTCACAATGGCATTGCCCTCCTCAATCATGGTTGGACGTTGAAGTACCTACCCATTGTGGTGGCGAAAGGGATGTGTCCTGACAATTTGCAGTCGCTGTTCAGGCAACATTACCGTTGGTGTAGTGGGAGTATGCGGCTCCTTTGCTCCAAGTTTTTCTGGACGAGTCGCCTCCCTCTGTGGCAGAAACTCATCTACTGTTGCGGTGCCAGTTATTATCCGTCTACGGCGCTGAGTTTATTAGTTACGTTGTTGCAGTTAGGAGTGATGGCGTTTTGGCTCTACAACGATGTGCGGTGGTACGTCGTGATTATCTTTTTACCTAAGATGCTGCTACTCTACCTGGTGATGCCTCTATGGAATCAAGCACCGTGGGGATTACACAGTGTGAAAGCCGCTGTGACATTCAGTTGGGCCTATTTAATTGCGATCTGGGATCTAATCAAAGGACAGACAGAAGGATGGATCGCTACCGGATCACAACAAAAGTCTAGACGCTATCAATCCTTTCGACGTCTCTTAGCCGTGTACCTTGCTGCCCATGTGCTGTTGCTAATTCCTGTCGTTTATCGCGATTGGCACCATTTCATGGTGATTCTGGCGAGTCATTGTTTTGCTATCTTCGTAACTTTTGAACTTCTTTTTATTGAAACCTAGGTTTGCAATGAGAGGATAAAGGTCTATCCGAAGTATGAAGTCTACTTTATGCTGAGAGGATAGACCCTTTTGCGGAATTGCTGCAGAGACTAATGTTCAGCCTGTTCTAGGCCGCTATAGGCATTGACGTTCAAGCCTTTTTAGTAGTTGCGATATCTTGCCCAGATCAGTTCAGCTTTATCGCCGAGCAATTTTGTTCAAGGATTGTGCAAACTTTAGATGGTAAGTCACACCTAGAGAGAGCAGTTATGTCTACTGAGCACGCGGTTGACCGGATCCGAACGATTATTCATTCTGCACTGAGAAGTGGTGAGATTACAGCCATGGATGATCATGAGCTGAATATTCTCTGGTTCAATGCAGATTACTCGGATAGTACCAGCTTTCTAATTCGTCGCCTGCAGGTGGAGATGGCGTGTAAAAAGGTTATTCAGGTAGAGCGCCATCGCAGTGTTGTACCCTTACGGCAAGGGCCTCGACGGTTGGTGGGTCTACCCACACACTAGCATTAAGCTCTCAAGACTATTCATCGACAAGCAGTGGACAGGGGGACAGCTGGTTGATCTAGAGACTCATTGATCCTTCAGCTGCTTTGATCCTTCAGCTGCTTTGATCCTTCAGCTGCTTTAAGACCCTGAAAAATTTCGACTCAACTCTGACTCAGCTCGATCACGTTCCCATCCGGATCCCGTGTGAACAGGGCGGCTCGTCCAGATGCACTCAGTTGAATGGGGTAGCCTGCTGCTTGGAGAGAGACTCGGACCGCATTTAGATCCGTTGTTGCCAGGGCGATGTGGCTATTGCGCCCCCATTTTCCGTCATTGACGATGTCTGGAGTTACGGTCTCAGTGGCGATGAGATGGATTTGGTTGTCTCCAATCTGATACCAAGATCCGGGAAACCGCAAGGGCCGCTCTACTTTTAGCAGTCCCAGGACGGCTCCATAGAAATCATCCGCTTTTTCCAGATCAGTTACAAGGAGCGCAGTGTGCAAAAACGCAGTGATAGTCATACTTTTAGCGTAGTCCCCGCGAGAGCTTTTTCGACCATATCAGTTAATCTACGGACCCAACAATGAGCCCAATGACCTAAGCCTAGTAGCCCAGGATCCACTCTATTCCTCAAAGTCCGGACTTTCTAGATGTCTTCAATCTTGCCACCAGCTGAGGAGACAACACTACCTTTGAGACCGGATCCGACTCGCTACTTGCCCATGAATATTGACAGCGTAGGGGACTAGATAGGTCAATCCAGCCGATAGCCAACGACCTCGGGTCATTTCTCCTTTGAATAGCGCGGATCCGTGATTGATGGCAAACAGGAGGGTCCCCACCGTCAAGGCGACTCGGAGTGCGGTCAGCCGTAGGGCTGGGTCCCCTAGGCTAGTGACATAGCTCCTGAGAGTAACTTGAGATAGTTTCATAAATAAGTCTTGTCCCATGCACTCATGTTGAACAGTGACGTTGAATTGAGGTTCGGTTGTGGATCCGTTACGTGATTCTACAACTGCGGGATCCTTGTGCGTTAGTGGGGATCCTTTCTGCAGATCGGAGCGATCAATATGTAGCCCTAAGGATCCTTTGCGGCACTGTTGGGGCCCTGGGGTTGCTGCTGCTAGGGTTAGGATCCTAATCTGAGAAATCTGGAAAGACGAGCAGTGCCTAATCCGTCACAATCACAAAATTGACCAGCTTTTTCGGCACCACAATCACCTTCCGAACCTCTTTGGCCTCAGCTAAATACCGTTGAGCAATCTCCGTCTCGCGGGCTAGCTGTTCTTGACCGGCTTTATCAACTCCCGCAGGAGCTTCAAACGTACCTCGGGTTTTACCGTTGATCTGAATAACGATAGTGACAGACTCTGCAACTAAAGCCTCCGGCTCAAAGGTCGGCCAGGTCTGGCGATGGATCGACTCGGTGTGCCCCAAGGATCCCCATAACTCCTCCGCAATGTGGGGGGCAAAGGGAGCTAATAGCTTGATGAGGGTCAGGATCCCTTCCGCGTAAACAGGCGATGTGGTGGCTTTGGTATCCCCAAGCGCATTGTTTAACTTCATCAACTCAGAAATCGCCGTATTGAATTGGTATCCAGTTTCGATATCCTCAGTGACTTCTTTGATAGCAGTGTGAATAGCCCGCCGCAGGTCTCGTTCCTCTTTAGTGGGGGAGTCCGGTAAGGATGCAGCTTTTGCCATCAACGCTTGCCAATCCGGTTGAGCGAGGACGTCCAACACCAGCCGCCAGACCCGGTTCAAGAAGCGAAACTGACCTTCCACATCCGCCTCATCCCATTCCAGATCCTTTTCAGGCGGGGCTTTGAAGAGTATGAACATTCGTGCCGTATCAGCACCGTAGTTCTTCAGCACATCTTCGGGATCCACACCATTCCCCTTAGACTTAGACATTGTGGCATAGCAGACTTCTAACGGTTCTTGAGTGTCTGGATCTCTAGGATCCTCAAGGTTGGTAATTTTAGCCGCCGGGATCCATTTATCCTTGCCCGCTTTATTCGGATTGACATAGGTTAGACCTTGGACCATCCCTTGAGTGAGGAGTCGTTCAAACGGTTCATCAAAATTAAGCAAGCCTCGATCTCTTAAGGCCTTGGTGAAGAACCGGGAGTAGAGCAAATGCAGAATCGCATGTTCAATTCCCCCCACATACTGATCCACCGGCATCCAATTGTTGACTCGGGTGGTGTCAAAGATTTGGGATCCGTTGCGGGCGTCCGTGAAGCGGAGGAAGTACCAGGAGGAGTCAATGAAGGTATCCATCGTATCGGTTTCCCGGCGGGCATCCGTTCCACAGGTGGGGCACTTCACGTTCAACCAGTCCTCTAGCTGGCCGAGAGGTGAGGCTCCGCGTCCCGTCAAGGCCACTTCTTCAGGGAGGATAACCGGCAACTCACTTTCAGGCACCGGCACAATCCCACAGTTGGGGCAGTGAATCACAGGAATAGGGCAACCCCAGTAACGTTGCCGCGAAATCAACCAATCCCGTAGGCGGTAGGTAACTTGAGCTTGGCCGATTGCTTTATCTTCAAGGTATTTGAGGACTTCAACTTTTGCCTCATCAACAGACAACCCATCCAGAGGGCCAGAGTTTTGCAGATAGCCGGATCCGGTTGCCGCCTCTTGTAGGGGAGGAGCCGTATCAGGGGTTTGCCCTTCCGGAAAGACCACTTGAATAATATTGAGCCCAAAAGCTGTTGCAAATTCAAAGTCACGTTGGTCATGCGCTGGGACTGCCATAATGGCCCCAGTTCCGTAGCCCATGAGGACATAATCAGCAATCCAGATGGGGATCTGCGCTTGGTTGACGGGGTTGATGGCATAACGTCCCGTAAAGGCCCCTGTCTTCTGGCGATCATCCGAGGTGCGATCAATTTCACTTTTGGCCGCAGCGTCAGCTTGGTAGGTCTTGATCGTCTCAGCCTGCTCTGGAGTGGCTAAGGATCCGACCAGAGGATGCTCAGGGGATAGAACCATGAAGGTGGCCCCCCACAAGGTATCGGGGCGGGTTGTGAAAACAGGAAGCTCATCACCCGCCTCTGTTTTGAAGATGACGCGGGCTCCGGTGGACTTGCCAATCCAGTTTTCCTGCATTAATCGCACCCGTTCAGGCCAGCCTTGCAGCTTATCGAGATCCTGCAATAACTCCTCTGCATACTGGGTGATCTTCAAGAACCATTGCCTCAACAGGCGCTTCTCTACCATGGCTCCCGATCGCCAGGATCGCCCGTCACTATCAACCTGTTCATTGGCCAAAACGGTTTGATCAATCGGATCCCAGTTCACCGCCGCTTCTTTCTGATACGCCAATCCTGCAGTCAGCAACTGGAGGAATATCCACTGAGTCCAGTGATAATAATCCGATTTGCAAGTGGCCACTTCCCGATCCCAGTCGTAGGATAACCCCAGACGCTTCAACTGATCCTTCATTTGTTCAATGTTGTTGTAAGTCCAGCTAGCGGGCGGGATCCCTCGATCAATCGCGGCATTCTCAGCAGGTAGACCAAACGCATCCCACCCCATCGGATGCAGAACATCAAATCCGTTCATTCGTTTGAATCGGGCAATGACATCAGTAATGGAGTAATTCCGGACATGCCCCATGTGTAGCTTGCCAGAGGGATATGGAAACATGGACAGAGCATAAAACTTTTTTCCAGAGTAGGAGGAGTCGGATCCTAGGTCAGGGGCACTATCTAGACCAATGGCTTGCCAATGCGCTTGCCACTTAGGCTCAATCGCTTGGGGGTTATAGCGCGACTCCATGATTAACTCCATTTGATACAGGGCACAATCTGAGCTGGAACGGATCCGGGCTGACTATTCATTATGGTAGAGCGTAGAGAGTCGCATGATCCCTAAAAAGAGTCGACGAGATAGCTGGTTCGCTATGGCCTCTCCGATGCCTGAATCCCCGTTTTGAACAGAGGATGACGAAACCAGGGATCCAGTTCCTCAGAGTTTAATCATTAGTATTTGATCATTAGTATTTGATCATTAGTGTTTGATCATTAGGGCCTAATCAATCTGTGCATGGTAAGGCCGGTATCTTGACGAGTTCACCCATCACTCAGTAATATCATACTCAAACAACTATTTAACTAAAGCTCGACCACTCAGAGCATCCAGTTATCTTCCACGTTTAGGAGTTGCATCTCTATGGCCGATAATCCTTTGCTGACCCCAGTGCAAGTGGGATCCTACACACTGCCCAATCGCATGGTCATGGCTCCACTGACTCGAAACCGAGCAGGAGAAGGAAATGTCCCCAGAGCGTTGAATGCTGAATACTATCGGCAGCGTGCCTCGGCGGGCTTAATTATTTCAGAGGCGACCCAGGTCTCTCCTCAAGGGATTGGGTATCCTCATACACCAGGGATCCATACTGCTGAACAAGTTGAGGGCTGGAAGCTGGTCACTGAAGCGGTTCACGGGGCCGGAGGTCGTATTTTTCTGCAGTTGTGGCATGTGGGCCGGATTTCACATCCCTCTTTTCAACCAAATGGAGCGTTGCCTGTTGCTCCCTCAGCGGTGATTCCGAGTAGTGGAACGGTGATGACCTATGAGGGTGAGAAGGACTATGTAACGCCTCGGGCGTTGGAGCTAGACGAAATCCCTGGCATCATTGCACAGTATCGACAGGGTGCTGAGAATGCTCTGCAGGCCGGGTTTGATGGTGTTGAAGTGCATGGGGCTAATGGCTATTTACTTGATCAGTTTCTCCAGGATCGGACAAATCATCGCACCGATGAGTACGGGGGCAGCATTGAAAATCGAGCTCGTCTTTTATTAGAAGTGGTGCAGGCAGCCATGGTGGTATGGGGTAGTGAGCGGGTCGGAGTTCGGTTGTCGCCTCGCGGGTCCTTCAATGATATGGAAGATTCGGATCCATCGGCTCTGTTCGGGTACGTGTTGCAAGAGCTGGACAAATTGAACTTAGCCTACGTGCACCTGATTGAACCTCGATGGGATAAGTTAGAACCAACTGACGATGCAACTAACTTGCATATTGAAGGGTTCCGGCAGATGTACAAGGGCACCTTAATTTCAGCCGGTGGCTACACCCAAGTGAGTGGCAATGCGGTTCTATCATCAGGCCATTCGGATCTAGTCGCCTTTGGACGGTTATTCATCTCCAATCCTGATTTACCAGAGCGATTTAAAGTAGGGGCTGAGTTGAATGAGTATGACCGTTCCAAATTCTATGGTGGTGACGCAGAAGGCTATACAGATTATCCTTTTCTGTCAGAGGCCGCTTAAATTGAGGGTCTACTTGGCTCATTAGTCATAGCTCACAGGATCCTTTTACGTGCTGATTATCTTGTTTAAGGATCCTGTTTTAGGTGACTAACTGGCGTTAAGGTGACCGATTGAAGTTCAGGAACCTCGACGTCTGGCATCGTAGGATCCTGTGCTGACCTGTCTTCAACAGGTAAGTAGGGGCCACTTCGTCCTTCCTGCCTAACCCGTCGATGAGACTGCCACAGTGACCATGGACCGGCCAAATTACCTAAGATTTCAACACCGATAAGCGATAAAGGATAGCTGCTCCGCCCCTGTAATCGTTCAACAATACGATAGAGGTGAGCTTTAGGAAGTCCAATCAGCACTTGAGCGAGCCCTCGCCAGTCCCCATCTTGAAGCCAAGTGGTCAAATTATAGGAGACATGCCCCTTGCTATACCCATATAACTGTCGCCGCAATGCGCCCGGATCCCGACGGTGTTTATGCCAGACGTAGGCGCGGGGGTCATAGACTAACGTGTAATCGGCTTTCAATACTTTGTAAAAGAGGTAGGTATCTTCACCAACCCCAGAGGGCATTCCAGGCCCTAACGCTTCAGCCATCAGTCCAATGCGAGGATCCGTGAAAATAGTCGAGCGAAAGGCGGCATTAGCGGTAGCCCCCAATTGCCAAGTCGGTGAGGGTTTGTGGGGGAAGAGTTCATACCAGGATCCGTCAGCTTCGAAAGAGTGATACCCACGGCCAAGCCCACCATAGGTTTCAAAGGCCTGTTGAGATAGGGTGTCTAGCTGCAGTGGTAGCACGTGACCTGTCACAATCATCACGTCTGGTCGACTGAAGGGGGTGACTAACTGTTCCAGCCATGTGGAGGGATGTGTAACATCATCATCCGTCGCAACAATAATAGAGCCAGTACTGGCAACAATACCCGCGTTTCGTGCATAGGCTAACCCTTGACGGGACTCTTGGACTAACTTGATGTCTTCAAATTCAGTGACAATAGGCGGTGTCAGCCCTGAGGCTGGATGGTTATCCACAACAACAATTTCAACTTGCCGCTGGGTTCGCTGGGCCTTTAAGGCTGTCAAACAGTGGCGGAGATCCTCGGGCCGGTCGTAGGTAGCCACAACCACTGAGACACTAACCTCGGGAGGAGGAGGATCCAGACGTCTGTGGTGAGGGGGATGGTGGTTGAATAGGGCCTGAAGACACTGAGACCAACACATCTCGCCGGAGAGAGACCAAAGGTGCTCGCACAGGTGTAACCCCACTTTCTGCGCAATGGATTGACTTAAACGATCTCGACTAATGGCGTGACCGTAGTTCGGAATATCCACCTCTCCAACAGCCTGGTCATCTAGGGTAATGAAGACTCGGACACAGTGATAGCCTGCCAAGTTTAATAGAGGCCCCAGAGGCTGGCTGAGTTCAACCTGCCGCACAGCAATCGCCTCTGGCACAGTTGAGTCTGGATCCTGACTCGGCCTATACTTTGAAGGCAATAGTTCATTACTGAAAGGACCAAAGTTCTGTTCAATGGTATGGTGTTGACGACGAGCTTTCACATAGTTTGGTATAGACTGGAGAGCGCCAACCCATTCTGATCGGATCAACTCTCGAGGTAATCGGGTAGGATGAAATAGAGATAGGATCCAACTATACCCCACCCACTTCAAAAACCACCACACACTCAGTAGGCATAAAGGGATCCATTGGTCAGGATAGGACAAAACGGCACTCAAGCCGTAAGCAAAAAGACTTCCGTTGAATTGAATCTGGCGCTTTAACTCAGCATACGTCCGACGATGGCGATGGCGGACCAGTGCGCGAGGCTCATAAACCAAGGGATAACCGGCCCTTAGGATCCGGAAAAACATCTCTAAGTCTCCCCCACCATTGGTTGCCGTCCCCACATCCAAGGCGGGATCAAAGAGACCTATCGTATTGAAAACAGTTCGCCGGAAAGCCATGTTAGCCCCCGTACCGCATTGCCCTGTTCCCAGCAAGGTCCAAGGCACCGGCTGACCTTGAGCCACTTGGTACCAATGCTGTTTAAACCCTCGACTAAATCCACCATACAACTCAAATAAAGCCTGAGCCTCGGTCTCCAGTTCATAAGGAACGACCAGCCCTGTGATGGCCATCACACCAGGGTTCGCAGCAAACGTTTCCACAAGTGCTCTCACCCAACCGGCATCAACAATGACATCATCATCCGTAAATGCCAGGATCTCACCCTTGGCTTCTACTATCGCTCGATTTCGGGCCCAATCCAGACCAGGTCGAGGCTCACATCTGTATCGAACTGAGGGGTACTGCTCAACAACCTCTTGAGTTGTCGTATCCCTCGGTGCGTTATCAATAACCAGGAGGTCAAGGTTGTCATAGTTCAGCTGTAACAACGCCGCCAAACACCTTTCTAAATCAGCCGCTCGATTGCGTGAACACACGGCTACAGTCACAACAGGATTCGCTTGAACTTGATCATGATCGGGGTCAGATAGAGGGATCCACTCAGACACATCCAACTCACGTAATTCGGCAAAGCTCCGGCCTGAACTGAGTGCGTTGCTAATGATGGCCTGAGTTAGTTCAAAAGCCTGATGTTCTAACAGGTGGCTTTGAATTTGAGCAGCTGTACAGACTCCATTTGTAATGGGGATTGTCACAAATCCTAATGGGATCCCTTTAAATCGAATTAAGCCCCAAACCTTCTGATAGATCTCTAGTTCCGCTATGTCGGTGATCGGTTGCGTGACTTCAATATCGAGAACTTTGATCGGTACGAGCATCTGGCACTCCACGTTGAGAGGGATCTGAGTTAAGCACAGCCGGCTCAAGTTGAGGTGATTGTATCAATAGGCTAATGAGCAAGATGCCCAGGATTAACCTTGGCTAGCAGTCCTTTGGATGGTTTTCAGAATCTGAGGAGCAGAGATCTCAACACTATGCCGCTCTCGTACTTTTTGGTCTGCAACCGTTCCCATTTGGCGGCAGAGATCAGGTGATCCTAGTAAATACTGGATTTTCTCGACCATCCGATCTAGATGCAAGTATGGCACCACAAAGCCACAATCTGTTTCCACAAACTCTGGTCCTCCACCGGCTTGGTCAAAACAGACAATGGGCTTCTGCAGTAAAGCGGCTTCCAGTAACACGCGTGCTAGCGGATCCTCTCGCGAGGTCAAAATGAAGACTGTGAGCTCCTTGAGATAGTCCAGCGGGTTCGTCACATCATCAATCAAATACACCCGATCCTGCAGACCCATCCGCGTGAGATCGAACTGTAACTGCTGCGCAAAGGGACTCTCTGGGCGTCCTCCAACCCATACCCAATAGACAGGTCGCCCCCGATAGGCGGATCCCAGTATGCGGGCCAGATGTAAGAACAAATCAGTGCCTTTACGCCAATCTCGGGTGCCACACCCGCCAATCACATAAGCATTCTCAGGGATCCCTAACTCTCTTAGAGGATGAGCATCGGTTGTGGGTAAGGATCCTGACTCAGTTTCAGGCTTGATGAAGGTGGGAATGGCCTCGACTTGTGCTGCTGGGATCCCATGATTTTTGACGAGGTTATCTTTGACAACTTGAGCGGTCGCGATGTAGTAAGAGGTGTAGCGCTTAACGAAGTCGAGATTTTTAGGGCCAAAGACTTGAATAACGTGCTCTAATTCTCGTACGTGGGTAATTATAGGACACTTGAGTGGGGCCAGAAAGTCAAGTAACTCACCATTTGTGATGGTATTAGCGTAGATCAGATCAAACTGAGAAGCCTTTAACTGCTGTCGGAGCTTTTGAAATCGGGACACATCATCATAGATGTTCTCAGGCGGCTTTAGACCCAGTTTATAACCGACACGCTTGAGGAGTGTTGCTCGCGTCGGTGTAAAGTCTAAGACTGGCGCTAAGGCATCATAGCGAGGTTTCAAAGGGCCGGTCTTCTTCAGGAGGATCTCAAAGGATAGATCACTATTGGCCTGCATCCATTCCTTAATGTTCAACAACGATTGTGGTGCTCCCGTGAGAGTGGCCTCGTGGGAGATAAACAGGACCTTCAAAGCCATACAGATCCAAGTGAACGGCAACATAGACAGGAGCCAGGATTTAACGAGCCAACTCCTATCACTATCTAACACTATCTACATCATGATCAAAAACGGCAATGGATCACTCTCGCCTTCTGGTGAGTAGAGAACGATTCGCTTCTCTCCTGGATAGGTACTGGTCTTCACTTCAAAGGTTACGGTCAGTTTCTCGCTTGTGCACACGGCAGGATCCGGTAATCGCCCGAATGGATCTCCCATCGTCACCTCAACCCCTTTTCCAGCAGGGCTAACTTTAATCTCGGTGACCTGGTCCAAATGCTCTCCTTCTAACTGACAAACCAGAACATCTCCTAGAAAAGCCTCTAGCGGCCACCCTCTACGCACAATAGGTCTCATGAGTTAAAGTCGTATCAACAGCACAAACTATAGTACAGCTGGCCTTTGTGGATCTCGACTGAGTTAAGCTTTGATATTTTTACCTGAGCTGATTATCCTTAGGGCACTATGCTGAGTTGCTCAGGATCCTGTGATGTCGATGTCAGAGGCACTCAAATGCCACCAAACGGGCCAGCTTGACAAAGCCGAACAGCTCTATCGCCAAATTTTGCAGGCACGGCCACAGGATATTGATGCGCTCCATTTGCTCGGTGTCATTCAGTCTCAGAGGCAACACTACGTCCAAGCGGTGGGGTTAATCAGCCAAGCGATCGCACTCGACTCGACAAAAGCCGAACCTCATCACAATTTAGGGACGGTTTACCGGATCCTAGGAAACTTCGTTGAGTCTGAGCATCATTATCGACGAGCGCTTGAACTTAAACCGGATTATGGGGAAGCCTATTTCAATCTGTCTGCTGTGCGACGATTTACACCCGAGGATCCGATGATCCCGTTGTTGAAGACGCAGCTTTCTGCCTCCCACACCCCCATCGACCGCTGCTACTTGCATTTTGCTGCAGGTAAAGTCCACGATGATTGGCAAGACTATGACCAAGCCTTCTCCCATTATCAACAGGGGAATCAGTTGGTGGAGGCAAACTACGATGCGGTGGGACATGAACAGGCTATTTCTGACCTCATCAACGCGTTTACTCCCCATTTATTTCAAACTCTAGCCGGCAGTGGTCAGGTGACCCACCAGCCTATCTTCATCATTGGCATGCCTCGCTCCGGCACCACTCTGGTAGAACGGATCCTGGCTAGTCACCCTCAAGTGCAAGCTGTAGGGGAGTTACCTGACATTGCCAGTATTGCCAAAACGTTACCCCACCATGCCCAAGGAGGATCCTATCCATCTTGTATCGCCCAGTTGCCAGCAGGGGTGTTTGCAGGATTTGGCGGGGCCTATCTGAAACGGGTCACAACCCTAGCACCATCCGCGCTTCGGACTGTTGATAAAGCACCGCGTAACTTTTTAGACTTAGGCTTAATCCATCTCCTCTTTCCTCATGCCACCTTAATTCACTGTTGCCGCCACCCCCTCGATACCTGTTTGTCCTGTTACTTTCAAAAATTTCGCCAAGACCATCCCTACTCCTATGCTCTAGATACACTCGGTCACTACTATCGCCAATACGAACGTTTGATGCAGCACTACTACACGGCTCTTCCTCATCCCATCTTCGATGTGCAATACGAGCGGCTCATTCAAGACCCGGAAGCGACCTGCCGAGCCCTCCTCCAGTTTTGCCAATTACCTTGGGATCCAAACTGTCTTCAGTTTCATCGAGCCCAAGGATCCGTCACCACCGCCAGTAGTTGGCAGGTGCGGCAGCCTCTATATCAGCGTTCAGTGCAGCGATGGCACCACTATGAGGTCTATCTGGATCCGTTAAAGGTCGCCTTAGGAATAGAGCAGTAGGATCCTGGCATAACCCAATAAAACAGGGCAGCCAGCTGACTTGCTCACTGCCCTGTTACACCATTTTGGCAATTGAATTCTGAACGATCACACCTAGAGATTAGGATCCCGACGGGGGGGCTGGTCCCGGCGAGGGGGCTGATCCCGGCGAGGAATGGGATCGCGACGAGGAGGTTGTTGAGGAGAGTCCCAGCGAGGCTGATCCCGGCGAGGAGAATCCCATTGCGGAGAGGAAGAGGGATCCCGACGAGGCTCCCACTGATCCCGACGAGGTTCCCATTGATCTCGAGGCATGCTCTCTCTTGATTCCCGACGAGGCTCCCAGTCCCGACGAGGAGGTTGAGTCTCCCAGTCTCGGCGACTCGATTGCGGCGGGGCCTCAGCAACAGCATTAACTGCTAAAGGTCCAGCACTAACGCCCTTTTGACTCATATATTCCAGGTTGCGCAGGCGCATCTGAGAATCGTAATCATCCTTAACTCGATCCTCAAGCATCGCCACTTGCTGAATCGCACTCATCAAAATTCCAGCTGCTTGCTCAGCTCGGTAGCCATTCTGGGCTGCGTAGCGCACAGCAAACTCGTCTGCTGCAATCTGGGGCTTCTGACCACGCTCAGCTTTACGGAGTAGGAAGAAGGCAGTAGCAGCTAATCCCGTTGCTAATCCCATACCCAAGTTATCACCCAGCTGCAACTCCACTAAAACTCCCATCGTTCCAGCGCCAATCAACGCCGGATATAGCAGAAGCGCTGACCAGTTATCCCCCAACGCCAGTTCAGTTGCAAAAACAGCTTCTCGAAGGAACAAAAGCTTTTGCTGCTCAGCATTCAGCTTACCCCAGCGGGATAAGTCAATCGCAAACCGAGAAAATTTTTGCCATGGAAAGCGCCACAGAGATTGCACGACACGGGACTGGTCAGGGGAACCAATCTCCACCTGGACCTCCGGACGGATCTCTATAGGCAGGAACTGGATCAGGCGGTCGAATTCAGAAATAGTGTACATGCGCGAGCACTGGGGTACAGGTAAAGGTACAGGATACAAGGTTGAGGCAATAATCCGCCACGACTGGCATTCTAACTGTCGCCGTCGGTGGATTCCAAGCCTAATCTGTAGCCTCTTAACGGAATAGGATTAGACCGCTACCTGAGTTGAGCTAGTTAGCTAAGCTAGCTAGTCTCGACAGCCTGATGGATTGAAGTAGCACAGCTTACAGTTTTGCCTAGATCAATCCGGCATCATCAGGCCACTGTGATCGATACTACTAGGATGGGAGTCACCATGAGGCGACGGGATGCGATCAAACTGGGAGGAGCAGCAGTAGCAGGATCGGTGTTGGCTAATGTTGCCGCTCAATCAGCCCCTAGACGAGGACCTATTCTACTGGCGCAGTCTCCACAGGACTCAACCTTGCGGCTGGTGAAGGGGGCTGGCTTTCCCAATGGCCTCGATCTGCACAAAATTGGAGCTAATCGGCCGGCTTACGAACTGTCCTGGAACCTCTACGATCGACTGGTCACCTTTGGCAAGAAGACGTTGCCGGATGGATCTCTGTCCTACGATTACACCGTGGTTGAACCCGAGTTAGCTGAAGACTACACCGTGGCTGGGGATGAGATGTCTGTGACCTTCAAGCTGCGATCCGATGCCACGTTTCACGATGGGACCCCAGTAACAGCTAAGGATGTGAAGTGGTCCTATGACCGAGCTGTTTCAATTGGAGGGTTCCCCACATTTCAAATGAAAGCTGGGGCTCTAGAGGATCCTGAACAGTTTGTTGTGGTTGACGATCGCACGTTTCGAGTCGATTTCCTCCGCAAGGACAAGCTAACTTTAATAGACATGGCTGTTCCTATCCCCAAAATTGTGCATTCCCAGATGGTGCAGCAGCATGTAACAGCAGAGGATCCTTGGGGGGCTGAGTGGCTGAGCAATAATGTTGCTGGCAGTGGGGCCTACAAGCTGGAGAGCTTCCAGCCCAATGAACGGGTGGTCTTGGTCCGCAACGACGATTGGAAGTCTGGCCCGATGCCCCAGCTCCAGCAGGTAATTCTGTTGAATGTGCCTGAATCTGGGAATCGACGCGCGTTGCTAGAACGGGGAGATGTTGACGTTAATTTCGACATGACCGAAAAAGATGCCAAGGAGTTGAAGGAGATCGGTCGCTACACGGTGCAAAGCACCCCGGTTGAAAATGCATTGATTTCGATTGATATGAATACGCAGCCGCAGCTGGGGGGACGTCCTAATCCATTTGCGGATAAAAATGTCCGATTAGCCGTTTCCCACGCCACACCATATGAGGCTATCTTCAACCAGTGCTTCTTCGGGCAAACTGTCCCGATGTATGGAAGTGGCTCAGCTGAAGTCTCGAGTATCACATGGCCTCAGCCCAGTCCTTACGCAACTAATATGGAGAAGGCCAAGGCTGCTCTAGCAGCATCAGGCTATCCGGATGGATTTGAGACAACTCTAGCCTTTAACTTAGGTCAGAAGGAGTGGGCTGAACCTATGTGTGTCCTCTTGCAGGAGGCTTTGGGCCAGATTGGAATTAAGGTCACATTGGATAAAGTGCCGAGCAGTAACTTCCGGGCTGTTCTGGTTGAAAAGAGCCGGCCCATGATTATTAATAATTTTGGTGGCTGGTTGAACTTCCCTGATTATTTCTTTTTCTACGCGTACCACGGGCAGGATGCAACCTTTAATGGCAGCTCTTATCAAAACCCAGAGATGGATACGTTAATTGATGCAGCATTGAGGACCGCCCCTGGGGATCCGGCCTACGATGAGAATGTTTTAGCCTTTATCACGATGGCGTTTGAAGAAATGCCGCGGGTCCCTGTGGTTCAACCTGTGTTGTCGGTAGCCATGCAGCCGAACATTGAAGGGTATCAGTACTGGTTCCACCGTCAGCTTGACTATCGCCAAATTAGAAAGGCTTAGGATCCTAGCTATGGTCAAGATGATCAGTCAGCGGCTCCTCTCAGCTCTTCCGAGTGTCGTGGGGGTCATTGTGGTGACATTCGGACTAACACGGTTGTTACCCGGTGATCCAGCTGCCTACTTTGCAGGCCCGGCTGCGACACAAGAAGCCATTGACCAGATTCGAGAACAATTGGGGTTGAATCGGAGTGTAATCGAGCAATTTTGGGTTTATCTCAGTGAGCTAGTCCGTGGGGATCTGGGGGTCTCTCTGACAACAGGGCAGACGGTAGTATATGACCTCACTACTCGATTACCGGCGTCACTGGAATTGACGATTGCAGCGGTCTTGTTGGCCTTGGCCCTATCTATTCCACTGGGGATATTGGCTGCAACTCGACCCGGATCCTGGATTGATCATCTAGCTCGATTGGTGGCCACTGCTGGAGTCTCTCTGCCAACTTTTTTCACGGGACTGCTGCTGGTTTACATCTTCTACTTCCGATTGGATTGGCTACCGGCACCAGTGGGGCGGCTAGATTTGTTTGAGTCTGTGCCCCCTCAGGTGACAGGTTTTTTTCTCGTTGATAGTGTCTTAGCGGGCCAAGGATCCACTTTCAAGTCTGCCCTAAGTCAGCTCATTTTACCGGCCATCACGCTAGGCATTTTTGCCTTGGCTCCGTTTACGCGGGTTACCCGTGCGGCCATGTTGGGAGTTTTATCGAGTGATTTTATCCGAACGGCCCGAGCGACGGGATTACCTCCAAGACAGATCTTATTCGGCTATGCCTTGCGGAATGCGATCCTGCCAGTATTGACCACGTGTGCTGTCGTTTTCTCATTCCTATTGGGTGCAAATGTCCTTGTGGAAAAAGTGTTCGCGTGGCCCGGGGTAGGATCCTATGCGATTGAAGCCTTGATTGCCTCGGATTACTCACCCGTCCAGGGGTTTGTCCTCATAATGGCCTTTCTGTATATCGGGCTCAACTTAGTGATCGATGTCCTCTATGGAGTGTTGGATCCGAGAGTGGGAGGCCATCGATGAGTGGGCTGGGGCAAGTTCGGTATGTGGTGTCAGAAAATGTCATCACGTTGGTGGCGTTTAGTCTCTTTTTACTGCTGGGAATGCTGGCGATTCTGGGAGATATGATTACCCCCTATGATCCTTTAGCCACCAATGCAGAATTAGCTTTCCAGTCACCGAGTTGGCAGCACTGGTTTGGGACGGATCAGCTTGGTCGAGATATTCTCAGCCGTGTGATGGCGGCAACCCGTCTAGATATGGGGATGGCACTAGCTGCGGTGGTTTTGTCATTTGGTTTTGGCAGTGTGCTGGGGACTTGGGCGGGCTATTTTGGGGGCTGGGTGGATCAGGTGGTGGGACGAATCCTGGACACAATTATGGCATTCCCTTTGTTTGTCTTAGCAATGGGAATTGTGGCAGCGCTGGCGAACAGTCTCGATAACATCATTTATGCCACAGCTATTATCAATCTGCCGCTGTATGCCCGAGTCGTCCGGTCAGAAGTGGTAGTGCTACGTGAAGCAGGGTATGTAGAGGCGGCACGGTTAGTCGGAAATGGGGATTGGCGGATCATGCTGGTGCATCTGTTCCCGAATGTATTGCCGGTGATGATGGTGCATGTGTCGTTAAACATGGGGTGGGCGATCCTAAATGCGGCAGGGCTGTCATTTATTGGCTTGGGTGTCCGACCGCCGACGCCGGAATGGGGCATTATGGTCGCAGAAGGAGCAACAAACATTATCTCAGGTGAGTGGTGGTTGGCCTTGTTTCCGGGGTTAGTGCTGATGTTAGCGGTATTTTGTTTCAACTTACTCGGGGATGGATTGCGGGATCTACTGGATCCTCGGAGGCAAACATGACTTCTCCGTCCACTGTGACCGATAACTCATTGCAGTCGGTGTCTGGATCCTTACTGCAAATCGATGACCTTAGCCTGGAGTTCCGTACTCGCATGGGCGTGGTCAAAGCCCTCGATCAGATCAGTCTATCTGTGCACCCAGGAGAGATGGTGGGTGTGGTAGGGGAGAGTGGCTCTGGGAAGTCAGTGATGGCGTTTGCGATCATGGGGGTCCTCGATGCGGCAGCCCGGGTAACTCAAGGATCCATTCAGTACCGATCGATGGATCTACTGCAAACCCCAGAGTGGATGCTGCGGCAGTTACGGGGTCGGGAAATTTCCATGATCTTTCAAAATCCCCGGGTGGCTCTCAATCCGATTCGGGCGGTGGGGAAGCAGATTGAAGATAGTCTGAATGCTCATGGTGAGGTCGCAAAATCTGAGTTGAAACAGCGGGCGATGGCGGCCCTGGCAGATGTCAGGATCCCAGATCCAGCCCAACGGTACAAATCCTATCCCTATGAGCTATCTGGTGGGATGTGTCAGCGGGTGATGATTGCTCTAGCCTTAGCGTGCCAACCCCAGTTGTTGATTGCTGATGAACCAACTACGGGTCTGGATGTGACTACTCAGGCAGCCATCATGGATTTGATTCAAGAGTTATCTTGGTCTCATCAAATGGCAACGGTATTAATTACTCATGATCTAGCCCTGGCATCGGAGTACTGTCAGCAGATTGTGGTGATGCATGCGGGTCATGTGGTGGAAACAGCGCCGACTTCTGTGCTATTCCAACGTCCAGCTCATCCCTACACCGCCCGATTAATTGCTGCTACACCAGAACCTCACAAACCTCTGGCTGAGTTGCATCCGATTCCCGGACACCTACCTGATCTGCGACAAGCGCTTCCCCCCTGTCGTTTTAGTCGTCGATGTGATCGTTATACCTCTGAGTGCGAGCAGGATCCGTTACCTCGCCAAGGCCTATCTGAAACCCACTCCGTGGCCTGTTGGTATCCTCTCCATCATGACTAGATCGATGATTTCTAAAACGATGGCCGTCTCAGACGATGCTAGTGCTCTGCTCACGGTTCAAAATCTCTCGAAATTTTTTCCTACCCAAGGAGCTAGGCTACCGTTCAGGTCGACCCACATCCCCCAAGTTCATGCTGTCGACGGGGTGAATTTTCGGATTCTACCGGGTGAAAGCGTTGGACTGGTCGGTGAGTCAGGGTGTGGCAAATCAACTCTTGTCCGTTTAATTACCCGGTTATTGGATCCCAGTCATGGTGAAATTAACTTTGATGGTCAGTGGATTAGCCAGATTCCCAGGCAACAGTTTCCCCGGCATCCCTTGCGCTCACAAATTCAAATGGTGTTTCAGGATCCGACCGATAGTCTGAATCCTCGATTCACTGTGTTTAGAACGATCGCAGAACCCCTCCGTCGACTAACACCGAGGCTGGAGTCTGGATCCCTAGCGCCTGGCCCACTGACCCAACGAGTGGCACAGATGGCCGAGCAAGTAGGCCAACCATCTGAACTACTGAGCCGTTATCCCCATCAGCTCTCGGGGGGGCAGAAGGCTCGGGTAGGTATTGCGCGGGCAATTGCATTGAATCCAAAGCTATTAATTCTCGATGAACCGACGTCAGCGTTGGATGTGTCTGTTCAAGCGGTGATTCTGCATTTGTTGGCGGACTTGCAACAGCGGCTAGGCATGGCCTATCTATTCGTCTCGCATGACCTTAATGTTGTACGGTTACTCTGCCAGCGAGTGCTAGTCATGTATTCAGGCCAGATTATTGAAACCGGCTCCGTTCAATCGATCTTTGCATCTCCTCGTCACCCTTACACCTGCTCTTTAGTTGCGGCAATTCCGAGTTTCGAACACCTCCAAGTTGAAGATCAGACAGCGTCGCATGAGCAAATCCATCAAGCTCTACTACCCGGAGAACCTCGCAGCCCTATTGATCTAGATCCTCACCTCTGTCGTTTAACCGGTCGTTGCCCCCACGCTCAGGATCACTGTTATCAAGCTATGCCGGTATTGCAATCGGATGGTAAGGATCCTTCCCATCAAGTTGCCTGTCACTTTCCCCACGAGATCTAGGACGATGCAAGGGATCCTATTGATGCTCTTAGGAGCCTTCCTGCTATCCAGCCATAACGTCCTCGTGCGTGTTATTTTTCAACCCAGTTCTGTGTTCGGATCCGTACCCGTAGGTGGGTGGCTCAGCCCCGATTGGTCCCACTCCCTATTACTCTTTCAACTCCGGACGTTGTTGGCGTCTCTATTCATGCTGGGGTCTGGCCCCATTGTGTATCCCGCTATCTTTAAGGATCTGCAAACCTTATCTGGTCAGCGTCCCTTGTTGAAAAAAGTCCTGATTAGTGGAGTCAGCCTCTTCGTTGCCCTGTCGGCTCTCTATCTGGCTTTAGCTATACTCCCTGCAGGCATTGCTATTACTACTTTTTTCATGTATCCAGCAGTTACTATTATTCTCGCTTGGATGGTCTTGAAGCAGCCGCCCCGGCTCCTTCAATTGGGCTTGGGTGTCCTCATCTTAGTCGGGGTTTTGCTCACCACTCCCGTTCAAATGTCAATAGAGGCGAACTGGATCCTAGGGAGTGGCGCTGCCATATTAGCTAGTGTAAGTTATTCCATCTATGGTCTACAAGCACAACATTGTTTAAAAAGTCTCCATCCAGCTCCATACTCGTTAATCCTATTTGTCATTTCACTCAGTTTAGCCAGTGTGGGACGGTTAGCTTTCCCCGTCGTCCTGACCGCAGAGATTTGGAGGATCCTGTGGCTATGTAGTATTGGTACTGGCTTGACGATTTGGGTGGGCTATCTATCAATCAATTATGGGATCCGGCAAATCGGGGTCACAACAGCCTTCCTAATTAGTGCAGTTACTCCCATTTTCACCGTTCTACTAGCGTGGATTTGTATTGCAGAACAACTTTCTTCCTGGCAGACATTAGGTGTATCACTTGTTGCTTTGGGTATCGCTATTCTGGGGATTAGTCATCGCGGGTCTGTTGAAAAGAAAGTTGATTAGGATCAAGCATCCCAATCGGTTTGTCCTACTTAATAGATGTCCTACTTAGTAGGATAGAAGCTATCAATAATCCCACCTCAGCCTGTTACACTTGCAACAAAGATTTGCACCCAATGAGGACTGCCATGCGTTGCGTATTCAGGATCCTACTGACCGGCTTCATCGTTGTTGCTAGTCTATGGGGGACCCATGCCAGCTGGGCAGTGACGATACACACAGAAACTCAACCCTCTGTCAGTCAGTTTCCCGCTGGACCCACTGTAAGCCAAGTCATTGCAGGGCAGCCATTTAGTGTCTACACCCAGATTTATGTGCCAGAATTGACCTCGATAATTGGACAGACTGTCGGAATTCAATGCACATTACGGTGGAGTCCGGTCGACAGGTTTGAAGGGATATGGCAGGATCCGGTCGAGATGACAATGGCTTTTTCAGGAGATATTGGTGATCGTGATGAGTATAGGGCAACGATTGCCTTACCGCCTGGTTTGTATGATTACCAAACAGACTGTATCGATCAATTAGATGAAGTAACCTTTAATCTACCACGAATGGGGCACTTGATTGTTACCCAAACCCCTCAAGATCAACAGGCACTCTGGTTTGGTCGGGATCTCATTGCTTGGAACATTTCTGACGATACTATCACCAACCTTGAACTTCACTACCAACAGGATCAATCTCTATCAGTGCCGATCCGGGCAGGAGAAGGGATCCGCTTGGAGGCGGCAGGGATGGTAACTGGATCTGACTATCCCAATTGGTTTGAATTGTTAGGGTATCGAATGTGGCGCGTGCCTACACTATCTTTGGCAACATTACCGAATCGATTAGATACACCGATGGTCATTGCCGCCTATGACAAAGCTGGCGATCTTGTGAATGCCACTCGTGTGCAAGTTCAGACTCCATCGAGTCCTACGACTTTTTCCCTCTAGCGTCCCCACCTCGTCAGGGATAGTATCCCCACCTCGTCAGGGATAGTAGTAGGCTAGTTAGGCTGACCGGACTCAGGCTATCTTGCCATCCTTTTTGCTACACCTTGAGTTATGCGTTCCTCCCATTCCTCATCTCCACATCACTACTTACCCTGGGGCATCGCCTGGGGAGTTGCATGGGGATCCGTGCTCAGCCTCGCCTCGGCAACACCGGCGCTCTATCGCCTTGAAAGTGATCTACAAATGCGGCTACTGCAGAGTCGGTTAGCTCAACCCGTGGCAGCAGATATTGTGATCCTAGGGATCGATGGCCAAGTGGACGGATCCGATGGACAAGCGGTTGACTTTTTCCTAGACCGCACCAACTACGCTGGGTTAGCTCTGCGTCTCTTAGAAGAAGCCCGCGCCAGTGTCGTCGTCCTTAATCTGCCCAGTAGCTTTGTCGTTCCCCAAACACTGTGGAATGAGAACCTTGATGCCCCGTTGAAAAACGTTGTACAACAATATCCTGATCGACTGGTTTTTGCGACTCGCAGTAGTGAAAGCTTTCGTCAAGCTGAGATCAATATCTATAACCACTTTCTCCCCTTCTCTTCCCTCAGCCTTGAGTATGTTGTTGAACCAGAGGTCGTTCAAGGGGTTGTGCAATATCAACTGGATCAAGCAGGGATCCTACGCTCAGCCCAGGTCGGTGGTGTTTTTAAACGGCGAGATAGCCAAACTCTTCAAACATTTCCATTTGTTGAATCCTTGACCCTTGGTAAGTATGATCCAGATCTAGCCTGGCACTTGTTTCAAAACAACCAAGGCCCCTTTCAATTTAACCCCCTCAATGTAGATCAATCGATTCCTATCATTCCCATTGAAGCAGTTTGTCCACCTCAGCCAGTGGATCCGTGTCTAGAGCCAGTGAACTCTGCTGTCTTAGAGCAACTCAATGATCGCATCGTACTCGTGGGCTTTGTGGATGGCTATCCAGAAACATTCCCCATCACCACAGCAGCAGGCAACCAGATTGCCGCCGTTGAGCTTCAAGCCCAAATTCTATCGAGTTTTCTGCGTCAAGAGTTCTATTACGTGCTGCCTCTAGTTGGCTCTGTGGGGATCCTATTCTTGGTTGCGGTGGGTACAGGTGTCGTTGTGATGTCCACTTCTGACTCGGACCATCCCTTCAGATTATCTACCCCTCAAAAACGGACTCTGTATCTCGGACTTGGCATCATCCTGTACGAGGGTTGGGCCATTACTCAAGGGTTAGTGTGGCGGTGGCTCTGGCCTCTGGGAACGCCTGTGATCGCCTGGGGGTTAACAGCTGTAAGTGTAGTGCTCACACGGATCCTGATTCAGAATCGAGAACGATTGCAATCGCAGCAACAAGAGTTAGAACAACTGCGGCGAGCGGAACAGGAGGCTGCTGTTGATCAAGCTCGCAAACTCCTTTACCGAGTGTCCTCTGACATTCATGATCAAGAACTACAGGAATTGAAGTTAGCAATGGATGCAATTGAGACTGTGCAATGGCAGCAGCAACAGGGCCAGACGGTCAAACTCTCTACCTATGATGATCTCTTGCAGCAACTAGAACGCATTGGTCAGGGAATCCGTAATCAATTGAATAACGTGAGGATCCTAGCGAGTAAACTAAGTATTTCACCCAGCTTGCGAGATGGGCTGCATGCAGGCATCGCCCACTACTTGGAGACGTTACGGACAACCGGTGTTCTAACCCTCCCTTTAAAGACAGATCTGCATCCGTTGCAGGAACCGACGACTAGCGAGTGGCTTGATCAACGAGAGGATATTCTACGATTTCTGCGGGAGGCTATGGCCAACGTTGTCTCGCATGTGCAACCGCCACGAGGATCTGCTACATACGTGGTTGTGCAATTGAAGCAAGTTAACCAGCGCTGCTATCTCTACATCATTAACGATGGTATAGAGTATGTCCCTAATCATCGAGGTGGTTACGGCACCAAAGCAATGAACACCATTGCAGGCTACCTCCCCCAGGGGACATGGCAGCGGCGGCAAACACCAGTAGGTGAAGTTCATGTAGAATTGCAGTGGGATATACCAGGGTTTGAGCGGCCAGGAGCAGCCTAGAAACTCGATAGATCACTAGCTCAGCCAGTAAACTATATATCATACCATCAAGACGCTAAATGATCAAGACTGTGACGAAAACTCATAGAATAAATAGTCATCCTTGAAATCATGGTCATAAACGACGTGATGAATGACCCTTTGCTTAAGCAGTAGATTACCTACCAGAATCGCCTGTGCTTTCGTAAAATCTTGAGTTTTCATCAGCCATTGTACCGCCTCAGATCCAATAAAACAGCGGCGATAGAACTTTAATTTGTACCAGCGATCCTGAATATCTAACCCTTCAGGCCCTTGCATTTGATTAACCAACTCGGTCATCTGTACAGAAGTCAGTGGCACAATTTGAGATTGAATATCGAGCTGAGTTGTAATCATATCTTGACTCAACAGCACACTTTTTTGAAAGTTAACTGCTGCTGTAGGTACTGGAATCTCTTGGGCTAGCTTGTCGACAAGATCCTTAGGTGATAAACCGGGATGTTGACGCAATATCTCACTGATCACAAAGCTCGCCATTGGCCCGACGCACTTAACGAGTTCCCGCTTACACAAGGTAATGAATTCAGCGTCTAAAACAGGGTCACTAGCGGGTGGTTGAACTGAAATTGCAGGTGGTTGTAGTGTCGCTGAGAAGGGGATGGTCACAGGTGCAGATGCAGGCGGGATGGATCTCCAGACCTGACGTAAATCACCATACACCTCTTTAGCTGAGCTATAGCGCTCACTGAGTTGGGAAGCCATCATGCGATCTAGGATATCGGCAATAGCAGGTGAAACCGCTGTTAAGGGTCGCCATGCCAGGGTTTGAGTTTGGAGATTAATGAGACGTTGAGGGGATTGCCCTGTTAATAGTACAACCATCGTCACACCTAACGCATAAATATCACTAGCAGGGTAACAGTCTCCAGCGAGTAATTGTTCTGGAGGGGAAAATCCGACTTTGCCAACGAAGGATTGGTTTTGGCTTTGGGCAAACAAGGATTTAACAACACCAAAATCGATCAGGACCGGACGCTTACTATTGACAGGCAGCATAATATTGTCAGGTGAGATATCTCGGTGAATGAGGTGATGAGTATGTAAATAATGAAGGACGACAAGAAGGCTAGCCATCAGTTTAACAACTTCAGCTTCGGAGAATCGAGTTCCTTGTAGTAAACGATCCTGAAGCAGTGCAGCATAGGTTTTTCCTTCAACAAACTCTTCAATTAGAATCAACCGCTCCTCATCCTGGACATATGCCAGTAATTTAGGAATTTGAGGATGGCTAATATTATGCAGGATCCTGGCTTCTCGTTGAAAAAGCTCCCGCGCTTTAGCAACTGTACTTGGATTAGATATTGGTGGCGGCACAAATTCTTTCAGGGCACAAGGTTCTTCAAATCGATGTAGATCATAGGCGAGATAGATTCGACCAAACCCCCCTTGGCCCAGGATCCGATCGACACGATAGCGATGGTTAATGATAGTGCCGGCTTCAATATGACTTTGAATCCCTGTCGGCAATTGAGATAAATCATCTGAAGTCAATGGTCTTCTCCTAATGATGCGATTGATGGACTTACTCAGAAACACTTATGGGCCAACACAAAGAAGATCAGCACAGGGAAGATTCGTAACTACTGAGGCCTGTTAAAACCCTGTCATGTCAATCTGAGGTCGCCCTGAGAGCTCCGTAAGAGTCCCTAACTGTATATTCTTATCGAACGTCTTATCTGGAGAGTCAGACCAGAAGTCTACTATTGTTCCTCTTTCGCAATGGATCAGGTATCGTGTCACCTATAGCCTTTATTTGATTGGGTAGAGTTTTGCTCATTCTTGCCTCACTTAGGTTTATTCACGCTTAGGAGAGTTTCATGTCTCAGCATTCCCATACGGATCGTCATCAGGTCGTTCCCTTTTTCGCCCGTTACCTTGAGGGCCAGATCGCCCAGGATCTATCAGAGACCTTGTCAGAAGACGCAATGGAGACAGTCCAAGGGGGGCAAGTGGCCGTCACCGAGAAGTATCCCTCTGATCAAGATGAGGTTGCGGTTACCCTAAAGTACCCCTCCGATCAGGAAGATGGTGGTGGAGACCCTGTAACTACTTTGAAGTACCCTTCTGACCAAGAAGATAGTCGTCCCCTGTTCAGGCTGCTCAATTTCTTGCGTGGGTTAGGAGACTAAGTTACATCATTATTCAAATGATGAGCGGTTATAGATCCTAAGATTTGTGACCGCTTGATAATATTTATGACCTTGTCTAACGTTGAAGAGTCAGTTTTATGCCGCAGATGGTTTTAATCCTCACGCACAGCGGCGACTATTTCACCGTCGACCGAGTGATAGAGGCTCTACATCAAAGTGGGATTCCAACCTTACGTTTCAACACGGATCAGTTCCCGCTGTCGATTCCGCTCACACTCTATCTACAAGGATCCACTTACTGCAGTAGTCTTGAAACAGATCAAGGATCCATTCACTCAACTCAAATTAGCTCCGTATGGTTCCGGCGATTAGGAATAGTTGATTGGGCTCAGACGGGTGTGGATCCTGCGTTTCAAGAGGCCTGCGCCCGCGAATCAATAGCAACACTTTATGGTTTTTTTGATAGCTTACATCACGCCAATTGGATAGATTCGCTCAGCGCAATCTCTCAAGCTGATAATAAATTATATCAACTCCGTTTAGCCTCTGAAGTAGGGCTGACGATCCCTCGGACAGTCGTGACCAATGATCCGACTCAAGCTCGTCAGCTATTTCACGAGTTGCATGGCCAAGTAATTGCAAAACTCTTAACTCCCTTTGCCCAAAGTATGGATGGATCTGCTCCATTTGTATATACAAATCGAGTACAGGCATCGGATCTCCAGGAGGCTGAATCATTACGGTATAGTCCTATGGTCTTTCAAGAACTAATTCCAAAGCAACGGGAACTACGAGTTGTGAGTGTGGATGGTCAGCTTTTTGTAGGATCCTTAGATGCCTCAATGTACGAAGCGTACACTCAAGATTGGAGACAATCGACTACAAGTCACTGGCAGCAGGGGGACTTGCCGGATCCTTTGGCAAATAAATTACGACAATTGATGGCTCGTTTGGGCCTTCGCTTTGGAGCGATAGACTTGATTGAAACACCTCAAAATGATTATGTTTTTCTTGAAGTAAATCCAACTGGTGAGTGGGGTATGTTGGAGAAGTCTCTAGGATATCCCATTGCCGCTGCGATTGCTCAAGGTCTGAGTTGTCAGCGAGCGGGGATCAAAGCATGACTATACTCTTAGTTACTCATAGCCAAGATAATGAAAGTGTTGCCCTGGTCAACCAAGCCATTGCCGCTCAAGGAGGCCATGCAGTTCGATTTGATACAGATTTTTTCCCAACAGACACGCGACTCTCTTTATTTCAAGACAACTCGGGCCATCATTTTATTCTGACGACACCTCAAACAACCCTCGATTGTCAAGACATCACAGCTATCTGGTATCGCCGTATTGGCACTGGGCTTAGGATCCCGGAGACTATGGATGACCAACTACGGATGGCTTCTATTCAAGAATCTCGCGAAACTGTTCAAGGTTTTATTACTAGTTTAAATGCTTTTCATCTTGATCCTGTCCACCGCATTCGTCGTGCCTCTCACAAACAACGCCAGCTTCAGTTAGCCAGTCAATTGGGTTTACAGATCCCTCGTTCTCTAGTCACCAATGATCCAGCTGCCGTGAAACAGTTTGCTCAACAGTGTCCTCACGGCCTTGTGACTAAGATGCAAGCCTCATTTGCTGTCTACGAAAATGGGAAAGAAAAGGTTGTCTTTACAAATCCAGTGTCAGATGAAGACCTAGAGAATCTGGACGGGTTAAAATACTGCCCGATGACGTTTCAAGAGCAGATCCCGAAAGCGCTAGAACTAAGGATAACAATTGTAGGTCAGAATGTATTTACAGCGGCAGTTGACTCACAAAAGCTAGATCAAGCTCAGTACGACTGGCGCCGAAAAGGGATTGACTTGGTTAATGACTGGTATCCCTATACAATACCTGTAGATCTAGAGGTTTCACTCCTAAAGTTGATGGCTGTCTTAGAGTTAAATTACGGTGCTATTGATGTGATCCTAACACCTGACGGTCGCTACATTTTCCTTGAGATAAACCCAGTTGGTGAGTTTTTCTGGATAGATCGAGTTCTTGATGCATCTATCTCCAAAGCTATTGCAACACTCCTCCAGCATCCACCAACTGATTAGATCACACTGACCTCTTCGCTACTGACAACCTCTGATTCAGTTGTAATATCTTCAGACATAACTTCTTGAGTGTTAGGGGGAGGAAGGGTTCGCAGAGAGCGATATTTATCTGTCTCTCGTAATCGTTGACTCAGGAATCGACAAATCTCCATTAGAATGTGGGGGCGTTGTGTGATCAAACTGATAAATCGATTTTTTTCTAGCTTCAGCAGTATACTATCTTGAGATGAGATAGCCCCATCCCAATGAGGGGCTTCATCAAACAGGGCAACTTCACCAAAGTACTGACCCATAGATGCTTGACGTAATTCCTTGGGTTCACCATCGATTTCCTTGATGATTTGAACACTCCCTGCGGCAACAATATAGAAATGTGTGCCCCAACTTCCTTCAGTGTAGATAGTTTCTCCCGCCAAAGCCTGTTGCTGCTCCAAAGTCTTATCAATCAATACAATTTCATCTAAGGAGAGATTCTTGAACAGAGGAACATTCTTGAGCAACAATAAGCGGTTCATAAACGTATTCTCAGAGGATGGACGTTGGACAATAGGGAGGAAAATTTGCTTAGCCACCATCTTGACTGTCGGATCCGGATCCTGCATCAAGGCAGCTGGCACCATCGCTAAGGCAATCAATGATCCAATCCTAATCCAGCGATCGCTACTCTCCAACGCTTCCAGTAAGAGTTTATAGCCCTTAGTACGTAACCATTGCCGACTAGAGCGCAGCCGCCCCGACCGGGTTGGACTGGCTAAATCTTCAAGTACCGGCATTAGAGGTAGGACAAATCGACGATGGCTAATTGACGCTAAGACTTCCACTGCATTCGCAAACTCTTTAGGATCATCTGTGTTCAGGATCCGATTGACTGTTGCCACTGTACGAGAGTGGCCCAAACAGGACAGGATATAGAGGACTTTCTGAATCAATCGCTGGTGATAATCCGCAATTGCAACAGTCAAGGGTTGCCAACTCGGATCCGTTTGGGGAATTTGCGTCTGCCACCGTGAGGTCCGCACCACCTCTTGAAAATCGGGAGCAAGGTACTCATAGAGAATATTGCTAGCCTGTTTGGTTCTCACTTGCCCAATGGCCGCAATCGCCGTCTGTACCACATCAGGATTTGTCGACGCTAGACTGTCTTGGGCTAGGGATAATCCCTGCTGACCATAAGCCGCTAACACCATTGCTGCTTTCTGCCGGACTCTAGGATCCGGATCCCCTAATCCCGACGCTACGTAGCGCAACATCCCCTTGCACCGACAGATCCCCAACAAGTAGAAGGCCACCGCCCGCACTTCTGGTTCCGGATGGGTTAATTCTGCCACGGCGATGTCGGCAACCTCTTGATCCCCTATTCGGGCTAGAGTCACCAAGGCTTCTAATCCTAGCCGTTTCGCTTCTGCTGTGCCGTAAGCCAAGGTGGATTGGATTAAAGGCATTAGGTCTTGATCTCCTGTGACCTCCACTACCCGCACCACCGCCTGAGCAATAGGTTCCGGTAAGCTAGAGGGCCATGCCTCTTCACACAGAGCTCGAATTTGGGGATTCGCGATATCACCAGTCCGAGTCGCTGCGACCACGGCCAACGTTGCTACCTCAGGGTCAGGATCCTTCAACAATGTCCGCAACTGTTGCTCATCGAAATCAAATTGATTGGCCACTAAAACCTCAACGGCCAAGGCTCGTTTACCATCCGCTGCCAGGCTCTTGTCAAAGGCAATATCTTGAAAGTACTGAATTGCATCACCATCGGCAGCACTAAATAGCTTGAGTAAAGCCCGCCTCACATCGATATCGGGAGTGAGCAACAAGTCTTCGATATCAGGAATAAACTGGCTTGGCTGGCGCAAACTGGTCGCTAGTTCAATCCCCTTGATTTGAGTGTAGCGATCATTATCCGCCAAGAACTCACGAATAACTGTTTTAGATTGGGAAGGCAGTTGGGCATTGAAGTCATCTAAATTAAGGCTATTAGAGCGGATCATCTCTTCTAAACCCTGGGCATAGAACCCTCCCATGGGTAACTTCAGAATTAATGCGACTGAAGCCAGAGCTAATCCAATCCAAGTGATTTGTTCTAAACTTAGAAAATTATGGGCCGTCCACAGTAATAAACCCGCTAGTGTTAACCCTAACCCGTAGATCACACCATCACTGAGAGCCCGGATCCGCCCTGAATATTCAGAGGGAATCGCATTGTAGTTCAGTTGATGGACAGGACCATGAACCGCCTTACCGAGAGAATCTCCGTTGAAGTTTAAGAGAATAGCGGATCCTAATGTTGGGTTAAAGCTCAGGATCGCAAGCGCACTCAAGGTTGTGATGGGATAAACTACATTCATGCGTCCAACGCCGAGCCACTGCAGTAATGGCCTTGTGAAACAGAACAAAACAACAATCTGAATCGTACTGCTACCTATTCGGATCCACCCAAGAAATCCAGTTAAAGCTTCCTCCTGGAAATTTTGTTCATAAACGCTAAACCAAAGAAACTCAGAGACAATATAGGCCAGAATGAAGAGAAAACTAGCACTCGCTAGATAGAATGATAAGGGATATCGTCTAACGAGCTCCGGCATCATTTTCAATGTGTCAAGAATAGTTGCATTGCTACTGGACTTGACAGTGTCTGAACGTCGCTGTGTATTTTCTAGATACATGAGTTGACCAAACATGATCGAGTAAAAACCAAACAGACAGATCAGAATATTCTCTGTATTCACGACTCGGGATAAAAATACTGTCAGAGTACCACCAATCAGAATCCCAGAGGCTTGGGCAATTCCAATGAAAGGCGCATAGCGCTTATACTCAAGGGATGTAAGATAATCTTTAACAAGGTTGGGCAATAGGATATTAGCGTAAAGATCAAATTGAAAGAAGCCATTCAGACTAATCAAAAAATATACAATTGGAGACTCTAGATTCAGAGCTAGCCGTAGTCCCACAGCGATAACTGTCGATATCAGAACTGCATACCGAAAAAGCTGTACCCGGCTAACCTTATCAATTAATGGGGAAATAATACTGTAAACAATAACGGCAACTACACCTACTAAC
>CAYUEE010000024.1:0-43314 GCA_964443615.1 uncultured bacterium
CGGTTGACATAGCCCCAGATGACACCCTAAAACTCATAGCCCTACATCTTCCCTCTGAGGTAGCTGAAGGGTACGATACTCTGGCAAATAATCAAGCGGTACAAAAGACACTCAGCCTAGTGCAAGCCAGTAACAAGTACCTTGATATCAATGCACCCTGGACCTTATTCAAGCAAGGGCAGCAGGAGGCAGTAGAACGGATCCTCTACAGCGTGCTTGAGTCGGTCCGGATTGCTAGTCTAATGCTATCCCCCATCACACCCACCTTGAGTTTGACCATTCTGCAGCAACTGGGATTTGACGTGACGGATCCGTCGCAGCTTGATTGGACCCAGACCGCTTGGGGGGGCTTGCCGGCTGGACAGATTCCACAGTCACCCCAACCCGTATTTCGGCGACTAACTTAATTAGTCTAAGGATTCAGACATCCGCTCTTGAAAGGCCAGAATCCCGTCAATCAGCAGATAGGTCCCCAAACTGAGTCCAAGGATCCCTAACGGTCCCGGCCAGGGGATCACGGTGGTCACATCCCACACGTCTGACATGACATCACCTGTCCACAAGCAGAGCCCTAATCCCATTGCAGCTAATGCTGCCCCCTCACGAGCAACCCGGCGAAACAGACCAAACGTTAACGGCACAAACGAGGCCGCCAGATCGAGGGCGAATGAATCTTCTAGTAAAGAGTAAGCATTTTCTCCCACCAACGCAATACCCAAGCTGGTTACGGTAACGCCGCCGATACACAACCGCGTGATGCCCAAGGTGTTGAAGGATCCTGAGTACATGGGCTTCAAAATATTCAAGGTGATGATACTTGACGCCGCTAGGATTGCACTGTCTAACGTCGATAGGACAGCTGAGACTAACGCCAAGATAAACACCAAAAAGGCACCTGAAGGCAGAACCTGTTGGGCCAGAGCCGGTACCACCGAGACCCACTCGAAATCGGGCAAGATGAGGGGAGCGGCTAACCCCAAAGCTAACGGAATCATGCCGAAGACAATGTAGACAATTCCAGCCACAACACAAGCAGATTGAGCAACCATCGCCGACTGGGATGAAAAGACCCGTTGCATCAAGTCGCTACTCGGTAAATTCCCCAAAATGCCTATTGCCAGGATCCCACACCACCCCAAGACTTCATGCACGGACTCCTGCGGGATCCAAATCAGATGCTCAGCCGAGGTGGACACTTGTAACACTGATAATCCCGTTAGGATATTGCCATCTCCTAAGTAGGCAAAGATATCAACCCCGACCATGAGCAACCCGATGAGGAGTAGCCCCACCTGCAGGGTATCGGTCAAGACCACAGACCACATGCCCCCCAGTACGGTGTACCCCATCGCTACCACAGCCACCAACACCAGGCACCAGAACCGGGAAATCGGAAACAAAAAGGTGAGAACACTAGCCATTGCGACTAACTGGGCTGCAATCCAGCCAATGTGGCTGATCACCGTCAAACTGAAGATCCGTTCTGCCCAGGATCCAAACCGGTCACGGTAGAAGTCCGCCATCGTCACCAATTGCATCTGCCACAGCGGCTTAGCAAAAAATAGGCCCACCACGATCAAACATAATCCCGGACCAATGGGCTCGAGTGCCGCCACCCGTAGCCCGTTTACCGCTACTTCATCGGCAATAATGAGCAGAGGACCTACCCCTAACCAAGTGGCTAGGAGCGTAGCACAGGCTAATACTAACGGCAGTCGTCGTCCGGCGACGAAAAAATCCGCATCCTGTTGGACTTGACGGTGCGCCACAATCGTCAGACCCACAAGTCCGCAGAGATAAAGGATAATAGTGATGCCTAGTAAGGATGTAGTCATGGATCCGTTTCGTTCCCCAATGCGTCAATATTCTCCCCAATCCCGATCTGTGCCTTAGCTGACCAGCTCCTGAGACAGGGCCTCCAGAGAAGCAACTAGAGAAGCAACTAGAGAATCACTCAATGAGCTAACCCGTTGATGAGCTAAACAGCTGATCCTAGACTGCATACACCCTGAACCTCTCCTGAATCACTAATAAGGTGTAATCCTGTAAGGTTAGATCAGATAACTCAACTAACCTTAACGTCTTGACTGTAACGATTGATATCTCTTTTAACAATCCACACACCTATGCTTGATTTTCTCACCCAATCTCCCATGAATGTACGGGCCTTATTCGTGGGGGAACGCATCGATCTGCGCACCCTGGAATCAACGGAATGCTTAGATGAATCACCACTGACAATCAAAGTGGGACAGCATGGCTTGGCGATCCTGCAACGCTATGGTACGGTTGTCCTATTCAATTTGGATTCATTGGAAGAAGCGAGTTTCCTCGAAGAGCTCAAACCCTGGATAAAAAAAGGGTTAACTCTGCCGGAAGTTGAAAGTGCCCAGTTGCTCATGGATGAGTCTGCTCGGGAACCCGTTCGGCAGGATGGCCGCATAGTCTTAGAGAAGTGGACGGTGGAGCATCTGCAGGTGGTCGGTGACCTTTTGGCCAAAAGTGCCCTGCTGTCCTATTACGAGTCCAACATTGCGGAAGCGTTTGCCAGCATCGAGCCTATTGCCACTAATTTTCAACGGCAACGCCACGAACGCCAGCCTGAATCTGAGCTTTTGAAACACATTGGTACGACTCTGATTATTCAGCAAACAATGGTGGGGTTAGTCGAAATTGAGGAGAAGCCTGAACTCTTGTGGGATCACCCCGAGCTGGATCGGCTCTATCTACGGCTCGAAGATGAGTACGAAATTCGGGAACGCCATCGAGCTATTGAACGAAAACTCCAGCTGATTTCCAATACGGCTTCAACCGTCTGGGAGCTGATGCAACACCGAAGTGGGATCCGTTTGGAGTGGTACATCATCGGGCTCATCTTAATTGAGACCTTGCTCACTCTGTACGAAATCCTCTTTCTAAAGTGAGGGTCTGAAGAAGGTGAAGATTTGAAGTCAGGACCCATCAGGATCCTAGGAAACGGGATGGACTTAGGATCCTGAGGTTCGCTGTTCCAATTTGCTCGATTCAAATCGAGTGTATGCAGCTACAATGCGCTGAACGAGAGGATGACGGACCACATCAGTCTCATCAAAATAGCAAAAGGCAATGCCTTCAACCTGAGTTAATACTTTCTCTGCTACTGCTAGCCCTGATAACCGCTGGTAGCCCAGATCCGTTTGAGTTAGATCACCGGTGACTACCATCCGAGATTTGAAGCCTAAACGCGTTAAGATCATTTTCATCTGCTCTGGCGTTGTATTCTGAGCTTCATCCAGAATGACAAAGGCATTGCTGAGCGTCCGTCCTCGCATGTAAGCCAGAGGGGCAATTTCAACTATCCCTTTTTCAATTTGACGGGTGACTTCTTCAGGTGAAATCAAATCAAACAGAGCGTCGTACAACGGTCGCAGGTACGGATCCACTTTTTCCTGCAAATCTCCCGGTAAAAAGCCTAAACGCTCCCCTGCTTCAACGGCTGGACGAGTAAGGATAATCCGTTCAACTTGACTCGATTGCAATGCCATGACCGCCATGACCGCAGCGAGATACGTTTTGCCCGTGCCAGCGGGTCCAATTCCAAAGCAGAGGTCATGGTGATCAATCGCTTCAACATACTGGGATTGACTATGATTTTTGGGCCGAATGGATTGGCCTTTGCGATTGCGAGCTAGGATCCTGGACTGTGCCTGCTTGTACTGAGTAGATTGTTGGGTCATAAGCGATTGATAGGCTTTTTCCACATCCGTTGACGTCACAGGGGTGCCTTCTCGCCACATCGGACGAAGGATATCGACCCAATCATGGATCTGTTGACGCTGCTCTGAGGTGCCTTGGATCCAGAGCTCTTGGCCTTTGAGGGTGAGTCTAGCTCCAGTGAGGCGACCAATATGCTTGAGATTGGTTTCGAAACTCCCAGCCAGGTGAATTGCTTGGCTGGGGGAGAGAAATGGAATCCGATCAACATCTACAGAGGACATGCCCTGAATCGTACCTCGATTAGTAGAATTGTGATAGCTCAAGATAGGAGTCAGGGGCTCACATGGAACTGAACCTCATCTTCAAAGCCCGTGCCAGGAGGGTCTTGAATTGATTTTTCATTCGTTTTCAAGCTCTTTGATTGTTTATCAACCGTTTGGATCAAAATCAACTGAACTTTGAAGCTAGCGACAACGGCTAGAGCGGGGAGATTACTGTTGCCCCTCTGAGCTTGACCCATCTTTGTGCGTAACCTCTGTTTGACCTTCGACTTATTCGCATCTGTTCCAGAAACCTCAAGTCGGAAGTAATGTTCCAGATCATTTTGATCATAGCCAGCAGGGGCAATGTAGTAATCAGAGCCTGTGCGGGACATCCTTTCAGACTGGTCAGGATCCTCTCCCCTTGGCCAGTCAGCTATAAAGCAAATGGCCAGACCGAAGTCCAGCCATCATTGCTGTATTAGTGTCGCTTACGTTTCCGAGCTGCTGCCATTTTCCGCTTTGCCCGTAAACTGGGTTTTTCGTAGTGCTCACGTCGTCTAACTTCTGTAATGATCCCGGCTTTCTGGATCTTCTTTTTGAATCGTCGCAATGCAGACTCGATCGATTCTTGTTCGCCTAACAAAATTTGCGCCATGCGCTCGTCATGCCTCCTTAACTGTAGTATGCCGATCGGGATGGTAAGTCATAACCAAAGTGCCGACTCTAAGCCAGCGAATAAACTGACCAAGCATTTTAACAAGAAAAATCACCAACGAGCATAGCCTAATTGCGAATTCTGAACCACTTATCGGAGAGGCCGCATAGATTGCTGAGTATAGCCAGGATCCTGTTCTAAACTGGCTGTCCACTCGCACACCAACGCATTCACCCAAACCGGTAATTCATCATGAGCACAGTGGCCCACACCGGCTAATTTGACTAATGTGATGCGCGGCTGCCACTGCTTGAACTTATCGGCAAGAAAGCTCGGAATGGCCGGATCCTCCTGGCCCCAGACCAAAAGGATGGGTTGATGGAGATGAGGCAGGATCCGTTGAGGGGCTTCAAATCGGCGGGTGAGAACGGCCCGGAAGGCATCAAGAAACACATACTCGGCCCCATCATCAAAGGCCGGCTGGCGAAAAATCTCAACTAACTCATCATCTACGGCCTCTTTCCGACGGTAGACCGTCTGGATCCAGCCTCGAAGCACCTGCGGTTGGCGTAACCAGCGGAATAGCAGCGGATACGTAAGCGGGAAGCCGATGATACCAACAACTAGTTCAAACAAGCCCTGCACGACACAGCCCAACGGTTGCGGCAGATCATCTGGGTGGGGGCCGTCGGCACAACTGATCAAACATAACCCCCGGATGCACTGGATCCCTTGCGGCTCATGGGCTGCCAGGAGCCCAATTAGAGCACCCACAGAATGACCCATGACGATGACGGGGAGTTGCGCATGGGTGTGGATGAAGTCAATGAGTAATGTGGCCCACAGAGTCATGGTGTACTGCACCTGTGGTTTGACGCTCGCTCCGTAGCCCAAGAGGTCCAGACTGTAGACAGGGCGATGCAAACCAATAGGAGCACCGTTATACCGCCAATGTCCTGAGGAGGCCCCAAACCCATGGACCAGGACGATAGGGGTTGCTTCGGGATGCGGAGAAGGATGGTAGGTGTAATGCAGAGTCCACCCTTGCCAGTCCCAATACCGAGATTGACCGAACCGCTGAACAAGAGGAGAGGGCTGAGTGACCATGACTCGGGGGCGTAGAGACTTAACCCCTATGGTATCGAAATGTTATCGAATGTTGCGAGGCCCAGGATCCGCTTCACCTGTCGGCACTCTTGATCTCCATCCTAAACCCTTGACTTGCAGTCTTCACTCTCGGGACCCAGTCCTAGGCTCCCTTCCAAATCGCTAGGGCGAGAAGATCATTTCAGCGATTGCCTCAAACCCAGCATCCAAAAGACGATCTAGCATGGCCTGCGCTTCACTCCGGCTTGTGTAGGATCCGGCTTCCAACACTGTGCGGCCATTGAACACCGTTTCGGCAGCTGTGGGAACCAGTTGACGGAGGGTCTGAAGTGTATTTTCAGCCGTGGGGGTAACCAGGATCCTGAACTCGGCCCCTGATGCATTAGCCAACGGTTGAGCAGGAGACATTACCTCAAACTCGGAATTGGTGGTGGGTGCAGGGGTGGCAGGTGTGGTAGCGGTGGGTGTGGTGGTGGTGGGTGTAGTAGCAGTAGCAGGAGGTGGTGTTGCCACTTGGCGTTGACCTGGAGGAGGGAGCAATGTCGTAATATCGATGAGCTGTGGTGCCGGGGTGGGTGCCGGAGTAGGAGCTGGTGTAGGAGCCGTAGCAACAGGAGATTGAGCGGGATTACCAGGATCCGTTGGCGTAAATTCTAGGGTTTGTGGGGATTCGGCTGGAGCTGTCTCACCTCGGGGGACTCCTGTTACTGCTACAGACTCCGGAAACCCGGAATCGGGGGGTAAGGATCCGGTCGGAGGTGTGGGGGTGGGCTGCAAGGCAACAGGAGATTGACTAGAAGGAACATTAACCGTCGGTAAGGACTGGTCAGAGGCTGGAGCTGAGGGTGGGGTCAAGGTGGGTGAGGGGGAGGGTGTTGGTGCGGCTGGTGCAACTGGTGTGGTGGGCAGAGCTAAGGATCCTTGAGCAATCTCACCGGGAGCAGAGGGGGCGGCGGCGGTGACCACAGCTTGACCACTGAGATCCACCTCGCCCTTGGTACCTCCTTCAATCTGGTTGCCGAAGGCGACAATGACCCCACCGCGTGTGGAATTGTTGATGGCCAGATCCCCGTTGCCTTGAAAGACGTTGTTACCCGGATCCGAGGCCGTTCCTAAATCCGGTTGAGACGTGGTGACAGCCGTTAAGCCCGTTTGCAGATTTTGGCTAATGACGTTGCCGCGTAGACGGGGCCGAGCGCTACCACCGACAATGACTCCTGTGCGGTTCTGAACGATACGGTTGTCTCGCAATAGGGGAGTGGACTGTTTGTCTACAGTGACGCCAAAGCCGGTTTCTTGAAATAGGTTGTTCACGATGGTGGGTGCTGAGGTCCCTAATACAGAGAGGCCGTTCGCTCCATTTTGATAAAAGCGATTGCCTTCAATGGTGGCGTTGGCAGCGCCGGTGAGGAAAATACCGTCATGAATGCTGCCCACAAAACTGTTGTTATAGACCTTGGGGGATGTGGATTCTAGCCAGAGGGCATAGCCGCGGCGGCCTTCATTACGCATCGAAATTCCTCGGATCTCGGAGTTATTCGCTGCGAGCATGGTGATGTTCTGTCGAGCCAACGTGGGACTGATAAAGGGACCACCGCCGGAGACTAAATAGCCCTCACCTAAGGAGGACTCATCCCCCCGCAGGATCTGACCCGACTGAAGTTGAAGGGGGAAGACTTCGCCGCTTGCTTCGGAATAGGTGCCGGGGAAGAGTTGGATGATAGTCCCGGATCCGGCAATTTCAGTGGCGTAGGTGATGGTTTGGTAGGGGGAGGCTTCGGATCCGTTGCCATTGGTATCACTGCCGTTGGTGGCATCGACGAAAATAATGCCTAACCCAGAGGGCAAAGGCGGGACACCTGGAGTGGATTGTTGGTCAGACAGGGTGGCATCGAGTGCTTGAGCATTAACGTCAAGGGTAGTGGACTGCAGGCCGAGAGCTAACATTGTGCCGACCAGCAGCAGCGTGCTCCACTGTTTCGTCACCCCAGGCTGTGCTCGGGAACCATCAGGTTGGGACGTTAGGGAGAAGATGAACCGCAAGCAATCAGTAAACATAGGGGGTCTCACAAGAGGATCAACGAATGGTTTGAGTCAACAATGAGCTGACAGCCGAAGCGATTTTATCAAAACCCTCTCATCAGATCCCAGTCGAGGTGTCAACCTCCCATGCGGGTCAACGTAGTCCCTCTGGGGACCGTCTTAGAGGATCCCGAGCGGCTCGTCCCTCCGATGACGTTGATCCTGTGTGGCGAGTGCCAACTTAGTCCAGCTGATGGGTTTAACGGATCCTTGGAGCCGCAGTCGGAACTGAGTGTATCTCTCGGGACTGAGCGTGCACCTATAGAGGGTAGACATATACCTATCGGCAGTGAGTGCGTAACTATTAGAGGTGGACATGTAGCACTGCCGAAAAGCTGTGCACCTATTCCCAGTGAATGCACGCCTGTACTGAAAGACTGTGCACCTATCCCAGGTGAATATGTACCTATACTGGGTGAATGTGCAACGCTCCCGAACGACTGTATAGCACTCCCGAACGACTGTGCAGAGCTCCTGAAAGATTCTGCAATGCTCCCGAAAGATTGTGCAGAGCTCCCCAAAGACTATGCACCTGCGCGGAAAGACGGGGCCGGGTCCCGCAGACTCTCAATCCATGATCCTTTAGCTAAAGAAGGTTGTCCGCTGGCGGTGCAGACTAATGGACTCCACCAAACCGATTGCGATGAAGTTGGTTAATAGAGCCGACCGACCATAACTCAGAAAAGGTAAAGGCAACCCCGTAATGGGCGCTAACCCCATCGTCATGCCAATATTCACCACCGCTTGAAACAGGATCATCGCAAACACCCCAATCGCCACTAAGGATCCGAAGTTATCCTTGGCACTATGGGCAATCATCAACAGACGCAGGCACAGGATCCAGAGCAAAATCAAGACAGTAGCGGTTCCCACGAAGCCCAACTCTTCCCCCACCACCGAAAAGACGAAATCGGTATGCTGCTCCGGGATGAAATCCAGTTGAGTTTGAGTCCCTCGGAATAACCCCTTGCCCCACAGCCCTCCCGCACCAATCGCAATGCGAGACTGAATCAGGTGATAGCCTGCGCCTAAGGGATCTTGACTTGGATCCGTAAAAATCAGTAGACGCGTCTGTTGATAGGGCTTGAGCAGTCGCCATCCCAGTTGACCGAGCTGGCCCGAGAGTAGATTTAAGGCCCCAAACGTCAGAGCCCCCACTCGCCACCACGGCAGTTGCCACGCCGCTAACGCTGCCATTCCCCCACACCATCCCAGCCAAACCCAAACGAGCCAACCCTGATCGGGCATCAGCACCAAGCCGTAGAGCATGGCACCCATCACCGGAGACACGAGCAAAATGATCCAGCTACCGTGTGCGCCGGCCCAGTACAACATTGCGAGCAAAATCACCACAAATACAACGGATGTCCCTAAATTCGGCTGCAGAAAAATTAGGATCCAGGGCACTGCAATCACCGCCACCGCGACCCAAACTTGACTGAAATATTTAATCGGCCAATGATGCAGGATCGCGGCCAATGTCAAGATCACCCCCAGCTTGGCAAACTCCGAGGGTTGAATTTGGATGCCGCTAATCATCAACCAGCGCTCTGCCCCTCCCCCTGATGTTCCACCCACCAAAACAGCAATTAAGGACACCAGCGTTAATCCATAGATGAGCCAGTGCCACTGGAGGAGTCGCTCATAGTTAAGGCGAGACAGCATCAAACAGGGCAACACACAGATCCCGGCCATGATCAACTGCTGGGTCCAGTACACGTTGGAATGATCAGTAGAATGAATCGCCAACACCCCCATCCCGGCCAACGCTAAGACAGAGGCGAACAGGATCCCATCAAACTCCCGCCAGGTGCCTAACCAATGGTGCCAGGGTGACTGTCGAGAACGAGACCGAAGGGGGTGCTGTTGCAAGGTGGCCATACAATTGCCTGGTAATGGATGGGGCAAGATCTCTGTCAATCTGAGGCTCAGTCACTCCCGGTCAAGTCACTCCCGGTCAAGTCACTCCCGGTTAAGTCACTCCAGATAGTGGTGAGGCTTAGCTCGTTTAGTCTAGTGGACACTAGCAGTTGGTGCCGTTTGCCGTAAACCGCAGATCCCCTACCACTTTAAGGACATGATGTCGCAACGAGAAGAGTCCGCCGGTCGCGTCTACCTGATCGGATCGAGCACAGGCGGATGGACCTACCTAACCCACAGAGCCCTTGAGGTCTTGCCTCAGGCGGATGTGATCATCACAGATGACCTGGTTGATGACCGGATCCTTAATCAACTGTCTCCCCAAGCTGAGGTGATCCCTGTGGGTAAACGAGGCGGCCAGCCCAGCACATCGCAGGACGCCATTAACCAGCTCCTGATTGCAAAGGCCCAGCAGGGATTGCAAGTGGTGCGGTTGAAGTCAGGGGATCCGTTAATCTTCGGCCGTGCTGTGGCGGAGTTGGATGCGCTACATCAAGCCCATTGTGCGGTGGAAGTGATTCCGGGGCTGTCGTCAGCATTGGCGGGACCGAGCTGGGCGGGGATCCCCCTGACCCATAAAACCCTAAGTCGTTGTTTTGCGGTCTTCACGGGTCACGACCTTACCCAACTGCCGTGGGATGCTCTGGCTCAGCTAGATACTCTCGTTATTTTGATGGGATCCCGCACCCTGGCCGATATCAGCACTCATCTCATGCAATCCGGTCGTGCTCCTGATACCCCGATGGCGGTTATCCACAAGGCCGGATCCCCTGATCAACAGTGTTGGACCGGATCCTTACATGCTCTCCCGCGTCAACTCGCTCTGCGTTCTCTATCTCCAGCAATTGTGGTTGTGGGCCACTGTGTCAGCCTCCGCGAGACGTTGCCCCCCTTCCTGCCGTTACCGGATCCTGTGCCACTGGTGGGTCAGACAATACTGGTGACTCGCTCCGAAACCCAAGCCACCACCTTTACCGAATTGTTACAAGCTCAAGGGGCCCGAGTCCTAGAAATGCCGACTCTAGAAATTGTGCCGCCATCTAACTGGGCTCCCTTAGATCAAGCGATTCTATCTCTGTCCACATTTACCGGGTTACTTCTGACCTCCGCAAACGCGGTTACCTATTTCTTCGAGCGACTGCACCATCACGGGTATGACAGCCGAGCTCTCCACGGATTATACATTGCTGTTGTTGGCTCCAAAACGGCCCACGTTCTAGCTCAGTACGGCATCCACCCCGACTTAATGCCCCAGAACTTCGTGGCTGAAGCGTTGCTCGACACCTGGCCGCAGTCAGGATCTGCCCAACGATACCTCTTCCCCCGAGTAGAGTCTGGCGGTCGCGATCAATTGGTCAACGGCCTCCGGGAGCTTGGAGTTGAGGTGGTGGAAGTTGCGGCGTATCAGTCTCAATGCCCACAGCAGGGGAATCCTAGGATCCTTAGAGCCCTGCGAGAGCGCCACATCGACATCCTCACCTTTGCCAGCTCCAAAACAGTGGATCATTTCCATCGACTGCTGCAACAGGATCGCCTTGATCTCCAATCGTTAGGATCCCTTCTCATTGCCGCAATCGGTCCGAAAACGGCTGAGACGTGTCTGACGATCTTCGGACGAGTAGACATTATGCCAGAGACGTATACTCTAGAGGCCTTGACGACAGCCATCGTCACCCATGTTGTGGCGTCACGATCTATCTAATGTATTCAGACAGTCATGTATTCAGACAGTCATGTATTCAGACAGTCATGTATTCAGACAGTCATGTATTCAGAGGGCAGACATCACAACAGCACGACAGTGGCAATGACACAACCCCTTCACTAAGCGGATAACAGCCGTGATACAGCCTTGGATCCTACAGAACCACCTTGAGACTCAACAGTTTGGTCGGTATCTAATTCAAATGGAACAAACGGATTCCACCAATCGGGTGCTCCTAGACTGGGTGAAATCAGGATCCGTGCCATTCCCCTTAGTAGAAGGACTGACCCTGATCGCCACCCGCCAAACAGCTGGTAGGGGTCAGTATGGACGGTCTTGGATTTCAACTCAGGGCGGTCTCTATCTGTCCGTGCTCCTGTATCCCCACGGAGATATTGCTGAAGCGCAGAGTCTGACGGTGGCCTTGGGATGGGGGGTGGTTAAACAGTTACGGGCGGCATTGACCCTCAATAATCTAGGGGTAAAGTGGCCCAACGATATTGTTAGTGACGGGTGTAAGCTCGGTGGGATCCTTGTCCAAAGTCGCTCTCGACAGGGATCCTTACAGGCTGCGGTGGTTGGGGTGGGTGTGAATATCCTGAATCAAGGTCCTCCAGGGGCTATAGCCTTGCAAGATCTACTTTCAACCGATGTGGATTTTGCTCAAGTGACGGCTCGCGTTTTGGGGGGCCTGGAACTGGGCTACAGAACTTGGAGGGATACGCGATTGGCCCGGATCCGAGCAGAGTACGAGACGTGGATGATGCACCCAGTGGGCTCTCTCCTTGACTTAGGTCAAGACGGGTCCGAGCCAGGAAGGCTGCTGGGGCTTGCCGAGTCTGGAGCTCTACGGGTACAAACACAAGGGGGTGTTGTGTGTATCCAAGCGGGTGAGATCCGATTAGGATATGCTCGACCCAGTCAGTCATCGCACTGAACACGACGACACACTGAGAGGAGGTCAATCGGTGGGAGTCCTTTCACAGCACCACACTCCGGAGCCACATCAACCGATGGGATCAAGAGGACGGATCCGTCGGTTCCTGGGGCAATGGGGCAGCCTGAGTTTAGCGATGATGGTGATGGCGTCGGTTGTAGGGGCTCAGTCGATTCGGTTACCCGCGCCGCCTGATGTGGGTCCTTCCTTAGATACGTCAGATTTAGTGACAAACCCGCAAGCGCAGCAGATCTGGGTTGTCCCCATGCAGGGGGATCCGGTGGAGTTACCTAGTTTGCCGGATCCGGTGCCGCCGTTGCAGGATGGACCCAGTGATGTGTTGACCATTGGTGTCGGGGTGGGTCGCGAGATTGTGATTGAAAAAGCGGCGGAGATGGTCGTGGAACGAGAGCCGGATCCTGGGTTCACAGAACGAACGATCCCGGTGGTGTTGCGAGAACGGAAGTCGGGCAAAACAATTCGAATTACCCCCGGAGAAGGGTTAGAAATTCTTGAACCTCGTACGGTAGCCCGAGCTGAATCCCGCCCCACCGCTCCGATGGCCCCAACGTTTTCAGGGGATCCTACCCAATCGGAACGACTGCTCTATCCTTTACCCACCGCCTCCCCTGTTACTTCAGGGTTTGGAGTCCGGATCCATCCCATCTCTGGAACGAGTGAATTTCACTTGGGTGTGGATCTGGGCGCACCGCAGGGGACTCCCGTGTTGGCGGCCTATTCTGGTGAGGTAATGGTGGCCGGACCCAATGGCGGGTATGGAAATTTAGTCACACTGGGGCATGGGGTGGCGACTCGCACCCGGTATGGTCACTTGTCGAGCATTTCGGTGGCTGTGGGCCAGTATGTAGAACGCGGCTCTGTGATTGGTCATGTCGGATCCACCGGTAACTCAACCGGCCCGCACCTACACTTTGAACTGTGGCAACAGACTCCACAAGGGGATTGGCTGGCGTTAGATAGTTTACCGCAGTTGAAGATCGCCTTGGCCCAGGTTCCTTGACTCCTCTAACTCTCTAGCGTAGACTTCCCTAACTTCCTCTGGTTTAAGGATCCTGTGCAACAAGTTAAGGATCCTGTGCAACCGCAGACTCAATCGGATCCGTTGCTTTGACTCGAATTACGCTTGGTCCCAAGATAATCAAGAGAATGGCTCCCGGGAGCGCCCCCAGCATGCTAACTAAAAAGAAATTCGTCCAACCCAATTGCTCTTCCATGAAGCCAGAAACGGATCCAGAGATGACGCCGCCAATGGAAAACAAACTGGTGAACAGAGCATACTGAGTGGCGCTATAGCGTTGGTCACAGAGGTTCATCAGGAAAGCTAGGAAAGACGCTGTACTAATGCCACCGGCAACATTTTCAATCAGGATCCCGCTTGCCAAGGCCAAATAGTTTTTCCCGATCAGAGCAATCGCGGCAAATCCAGCGTTACTCAACCCTTGCATTAGAGACGAGAAGAACAGGGCACGGTAGAGGCCCAATCCACTGACGACGAACCCACCCAGAAACGTACCCCCCACCGTAGCGAAGAAGCCAAACGTGCCTAGATACAACGACAGGTCTGTGTTGGAGAAGTTCACTCCCTCCTTCAAAAAGGTGGTTGTCATGGTGCCTGCTAACCCATCCGCCAGTTGAAAAATCAAAATGAAGCCCAGAATTAAACTGGTTCGCAGCCATGAATACTGATGGGCAAAGGCGAGAAAGGGCTGGACTACTGCTTCACTCAGCGATTGAGGTGGTGCTGTCTCCAAGTCTGGTTCAGGCGCAAACAATGTTGTAATCAATCCGACCACCATCAAGATTGCCATGAGCCCGTACACTTGGTTCCACGGGATCCGGTCCGCCAGAAAGAGAGCCACAGCGCCTGTTATCCATAGGGCTATGCGGTATCCATTGACGAAGACGGCTACCCCAGCTCCTGTTTCCCGCTCTGTCAAAGAGTCCGTGCGGTAAGCATCGACAACAATATCTTGGGTGGCACCGAGAAAGGCCACGATGAAGCCGATGACCATGAGATTGAGCGGGCCTTCTACAGGGTCTTCGATACCGATAATGTTCAGGGTGAAGACGGGGCCACGCAACGGATCCTGAAGGCTCATAATCAGAAGGCCAATCAGCAGCAAGATCTGTGAAAGGACTAACCATCCGCGCCGGCGACTGCGTCCCAAGGATCCTGGGAAGGGAATTGTGTAGCGGTCTAGGAAGGGAGACCAGAGAAATTTGAAGGAATAGGGAAGAGCCAGAAGGGAAAACAAGCCAATGACAGAAGTGGTGACGCCTGCATCGGTCAACCAAGCGGCTAGGGTACGGCCCCGGACCAGAAATAAAGGTAGACCGGAGGAGAACCCCAACAGTAACAGGATCGCCATTTTGGGGCGAGCATAAACCCCTAGCATGGCTCGGAAAGAGGACATCACATCAACAGAAATTAAGGACTAGTCGCTATGATCCCTCAAATTCGCTAAACGTCAATGCAGTGCAAAGGATCCCGGTGAGCTTGCTTTGCAATGGCTTAGAGATGGAGCTTGTCAGGCCGTTATCATCGATTTCAACTCAGGCAACTCATTCTACACGGAATGGCCAGACCACCAAAATTATGATTGACTTTTCAGTTCAAGCTGTTGCCTACCCAGCAAGCTCAAAGTCTGATAAATCGAGCTGGATCCTGATCTCGACGATGATTGAAGGGAATGGGAGGCCCCTGCTGATCTCCCACTAAGGCCGCTGTCTTTTCAAGAGCTTGTTTAAGTCGCTTAGCCGCATAGATCGACATATCTCGGGGAACGCTAATGCGATCGCGCAGGTATCTTAGAGCCACATCGGATCCTTGGGGAGGGCTGCATTCTTCATGGGTCATCAGATATGTCAAACTACACCGGAGAGCTTCGTCAATCAATGAATCTTTAGTGGGATTCACATGGATGATGTTGTCACGGTGCTTGAGGACCCGATGAAGCGCTTCGATTCGTGACGTCTCTGGTTCAGGATAGACAACATCAGGTAAGCCAAACCAGGGGCCGTTGTCCACCCGTCCTTTATTGACCTGGGTTTGCGACTCACCATTTTCCCAACATCCTCCCATCTGTGGGGGTAGATCGTGGGCGTGGGTGTGGAAATCACTTTGAGTGCCTCGATAGGTCGATCGGGCTTCCATCGCCTCAAACCAGGCCGATAACCGAGGATTCTCTTCACGAAGTGAGTAGCCTTTGTAGTAAAAAAGACTAGCGTTCATCCGTTCTACATAGGGTGTGAACACCACATCAACAGTGCCAAAGTCATCTAGAAAAAACGGCCCCGGTGTCTGGCTTAGCGCTTCTTCAACCACCGCGACCGTTTCAACAAATTGAGCTCGATGCTGCTGATCCTGCAATGCTGTGCGAGTGGGATAACACAACCAATTACACCAGGCCCGGAATAGCAGCCGCTCTAATCGGCGCAACGGTAAAACATCAGGATCCTTCATGCCCACCGATAACGGACCAAAGACTTGTTCTAATGCCATGAGGATATCATCACTCTCAGTCAGGAGGCGACCATCGAGTTCCACGGCTGGCAACATACCAGAAGGGACCTTACGCTTGTACCAACTCTCCTTCTGCCCGTAACAAAACATGGTGACTTTTTCGATGCGATACGGGATCCGTTTCTCCTCCAGCCAGAGCCACACTTTCTGACAGTAGGGGCACCAAGCATGATGATCTCGATAGAGCGTGACTCGAATGTCTGATTCAGGCTGCCCAAAAAGCCGTAACCGAGATTGAGCATTGGTGGGGCCACTCACCGGATCCGTGGTGTAAGTGTCCAGCGCTTCGAGGTCGGACCAGCTCAAAGCAGTGATAGGCAGCATCATGGGCATTCTCAGCGAAGCAATCTATACCCATTCTACCGTGATTACTGAGCTGGTTCGAGATTCTGCCTGGCTTCACGTCCAGTCCTTAGGCCCTAGAGCTGGGGTTGGGGTCGTTCTAACAGTCCGCCACCGAGGAGACAGTCCCCGTGATACCAGACCGCTGCCTGTCCTGGCGTGACACCAAATTGAGGATCCTCAAATTGAATGTGCGCCCGCGTCAGTTCACCCTGCTTGCCGGCTAATGGCGTGATTAAGGCTGCCACAGGAGCTGTCCGGTACCGTACTTGCACCTCTGCTGGCATCGGATCCTGAGGGCAGGGCCTAGAGAGCCAATTGACCTGCCGCACCGTTGCCTCCGCTTGAGTGGCATGGTCACGAGGCCCAACAATAACCCGGTTCATCGCCACATCCAACCGCACAACGTAGAGAGGATAGGGTGCTGCAATCCCTAGCCCTTTCCGTTGCCCCACGGTGTAGTGATGGATCCCTTGATGAGTCCCGAGCACATGACCATCCGTATCCACAATTTCACCAGGTCGTTGCGTGATGTACTGGTCTAGAAACGCTTGCATGGATCCGTGGGCTTCAATCAAACATAAGTCTTGACTCTCCGGTTTATCGGCGGTGAGGAGACCTAATTGATGAGCGATTTCACGGGTTTGCGCTTTGGTACACTCGCCGAGGGGAAATAAGGATCCGGCCAGATGATCTTGACTGAGATCGTAGAGGAAGTAGGACTGGTCTTTATTGCGGTCCACCGCCCGCAGGAGTTGATAGCGTTGAGTGGCCTCATCAAACCGAATGCGGGCATAGTGACCTGTGGCGACCTGATTGATCCCAAGCGTTTCGCGCGCATAGGTCAACAGAGGGCCAAATTTTACTGTCTTATTGCACTGTGAACACGGCAGAGGCGTGATGCCATCCGCATATCCAGTCACTAGATAGTTGATAATGTGTTCTTCAAATACCTCACGACTGTCCACAATATGATGTGGGATTTCAAGTTGCTCACAGAGGGCGGCGGCATCCACCATGCCTTCGGAACAGCACTGACCTTTACCCTTCATCAACCACAATGTGACACCAACAACATCGTAGCCCTGTTGGTGCAGTACTGCTGCTGCGGTTGAACTATCAACGCCGCCTGACAATGCCACAACAATGCGAGGCTTAGCGTTCACAGACTGAAGGAAGGATCCTGTTTGCAAGGTGTCAGGATGAGTGAGGGAAGACATAGCCCTAGATATGAATTGAGCAGATTACCCAGTCTAACAATCTCATTTGGAGATGAAAGGATCCTTGCGAGTATTAACTCCTTTTAGGCAGTGACATGCTCCAGATGCTAATTGCTGTGGTGAAGTCAACTTTCGAGCTTAGCCATAAAACGAACTCTCTACTGCATTTGTCTGGCCAGGCAATATCTGGTAGACGCTAGGAGCAAGAGCATTCACCTCTGTAATCTGAGACTAATAGCACTACCCCATGGTCAAGACTACTTTACTTTGAGTAACCCAGTCGAACCTTTCAAGGTGTAATAGTAGGATCCGGTATCTGCAACCATGACTTCAGCTCTCTACCCAAACTCTCTACCCATGGGCCAGCCCAGTATTCTTAACAATTAGAACAGTATTGAATCGCTCTGAACTAGTTTAAAGCCGCCGGCGACAAGGATCCATAACAAGCCAACAGCCAGTTCAACAGTCTTGAAATCGAGCGGGCATCTTGTTGCGTGCCTGAGGTCACTGAAAGGCCTCCCAGCGAGATCCCCAGCACAGGACGGGCTTTGAAAATTGCTAAACAGGTCTCCAGCAGAATCGCCCACGTCAATCCACCCGGTTCGGGATAAGGAACAGAGCTAATCATCCCCGGATCCAAGACACTGACATCAATTACCAAAAACACTGGATTAGCAGGTAATGATGCCACAATAGCGGACGGATCCCACTGCCGCTGCGACCAAAACACAGGACTGCGATGTTGGCGCAACCATTCAAAGCCTTGAGCCGTCGCACTTCGTAAGCCTACATGAATCACCGGAATTTGGTATTGGTAGACCCGTTCAATCCAAGCCGCTGAGCTGTACCCCGGATCCTCGTCGGGTTGAATTTGGTTAGGACTAGGGAGCAAGCTGGCGTGAGCACTACAGTGGATGAGGGTGAGATCTGGGGATCGTTTCCAAATAGCTCGAATAGCGCCCCAACTTGCCGCCATGGCTGAGGGCAACAGAATCGGCCATTGCCCCCGCTGCAGATGTTGAGCGACAACGGCTTCACACATGCTGTAGGGCGGCTCATCAATAATGGTAGACACCTGACCAATGGCCAATTGATCGACATTGACACCCAGCAGAGGTTCATACCCACACAGGTCTGCCCCAGCATTCAAGATGGTCGTGGGGGCTTGAGCATCAACTCCAAACGCGGTTGGGATCAAAACGATGTGAGCGTGGGCATGGGCAGTAGGGTGTAAGGACCAACGAGCCATAAGTATCTCGGTACCATCAGTATTAGCCAGCCGTGGGAGCGACCATTTATGACCATACCTAGTTGGATCCCTTTCCCCAGTTATTCATGCAGAAGCTTTAAACATTGACCCGTTCCTCCCATCCCTTCAACCCAGATATGATCGGTTCGAGCCGACGGGAATGACAGAAACCAGGACAGAGCCTGCGTCAAACACGATTGGGGAGTGGTGCAGGACCCTTTTTGGCTAAATCCAGAGTGCAATCTCACCGGGCTTAAATCAATGTAATGAGCCTGTCAAGAGTTGTTGCTACAGTAGCGAAGGAGGCCAGTGATGTCTTGAGGATTGGTAGTGACACGGTCAAGGCTTTTAGGGATCCTATCCCTCGCGATACTAATAACAGGTCAAGCTCACGCAGACACGCTCAGTGAGACAAACTTGGCAGACCCTACTCTCATAGCCCAACGTGCTGATTTCGGTGCAGATCGTCCCGCTCTAGGTCCTGTTCCTCGGGCCCCTGTCACAATACCTCTGCCGGATCCGGCCCCTATGTCTGCTCCTCCTGCCTTGGGTGAAGGATCCCAGCGTTCCATCTTAGGTGGACCACCCGCGATCCTCTCGGTTCCCAATTCAATCGCGCCGCCGGTATCAACTCTAGAATCAGGATCTCATCGCCCTGACGAGGAACTTAACACCATTGATGGCAATCCACTCTCAGACCGACTAGAGGACCTCATCGACGACACTCTAGATGACACCCCAGGCAACACTGATGCAATGGACAGGGATCCCACCGATATGGACCTGTTGGACACTGAGGATGGTCCGGAGTTGTTTGACGACGTGGAAGGGACCGGAGATCTCTTGGACACCTTGGACCCCTCTGATGTGGGAGACCTGCTCGATCCTATCGATGGAGTGGAGGAAGGTGTTGAGGATCCTAATGCCTTTGACCCTGACGCTCTTGACCCTGACGCTCTTGACCCTGACGCTCTTGACCCTGACGCTCTTGACCCTAGCGATGGCGATGAACGGCCCTTGGAGGGAGAGTTTCCGTTTGAAGGCGAGTTTCCCTTCGAAGACGAGTTTCCCTTCGATGTGGAGGATTCGGATAGCCCCGAGTCCTTCCCAGATATTGAAGACTTAGAGTTACCAGAAGAGTTCGATGCGTTGACTGACGACGAACTATCAGACCTGTTTGATTTAGTAGATGATTTGCCCCCCCTTGAGTTTGATGAAGATGGGGAGCCTCTATTTGAATTACCCGAAGATACCATTCTGCCACCCGGAATTGAGCCCCAGGATCTCTTTGAACTGGCCGACAGTTTAGAGAATGAAGATCCGGACTTTGTGGATATTGAGCTCCCTGATGACTTTGAATTACCATTTGGGATTGAATTGGATGATCTAGCCGACTTTTTCGATAGCTTTGAGACCCTTGAGGAGGATTCTGCTACATTTGATGAGTTCGGGTTACCTGAAGAGTTTGAACTGCCTCCTGGCATTAGTGAAGCTGAGTTCCTAGAGCTGATTGAGAGCCTAGGGATCCCTGAAATTGGTGAGGATGGTAAACTGTTCTTCCCAGAGCCTGATGGATTTGAGGACTTTGAAGTAGCAGATTTTGAGGACTTCGAGGATTTCGAAGACTTTGATGATCTAGATTCTGACCTATCTGAACAACTCATTGACGATGTTGACTTCGAGGTTGCTCAACCGGGTCTTTCCAGTTCTGGCGCGGGAAGTACAGCACCAGGCTCACTGGATACATCAGGATCCTCAGGCACCAGCCCCAATGCTGCGTTAGCCTCTGGGTTGGACACCAGCGATGCCTCTGCAGGGAATGGTGGGGGAGAAGCCGCCGCAGCGGACTCAGGATCTCAACAGCAATCGGGACAGTCTCAATCCTCCTCCGCCCGGACAACAGGAAGCACACCGGGATGTACACAGGTGAGTTCATCCGTCCAGACCGGCTTTGTGAATTTTGCCAACTTGACACAGCAGCTCTCTGAATCTCAAACTGCGACAGAGCGGCGTCTGATTGAGCGAGAGATTTATGAGCAGGGCCTAAGGTTACCCACCCTAGTGGCTGAGGATATCGAACGGTTGGATCCATCACTCGACTGTGAAGAGCTAGTTAGTGACTTATCGACATTCATGGCACAAGTCGCCGACTATCTTGGCGCCTTAAGGGATCTGCGGCGAGATTTACTGTGGTGATAGATTTGACAATAACCTTGGTGTGAGGATCCAACCAAGTGGAACAAAAGTCCAACACCTTGAGAGCTCTTCAGACCCGACAGGACAAGTTCAAACGGGAGCGATTGCGGTTGCCTAGAAAACGACTCATACCCAATTCGGACTAACTTTTGAGTGGTTTGAATAATTTCTCAAGTAGTCCCGATGAGCTCTTCGGTGATCATGAGTAACTCCTCGGGCGGCTTGGATGCTTTTTTTGCTAGTGCCAAAGTTTTTTCTGCAGAACTGGATCCGATCTGATAGCCCCGATGGCCTCAACTTAAAGTCCGCTAGGATCCTACTGAGCTGGGATAATATGGGCTTCTCTATTATCTCAACGCTATGACTTGCCCTCTAATTATTGATTGTGATCCTGGTAAAGATGATGCTGTCGCTCTCCTCCTGGCCTTTGCGGCCCCCGAGTCATTCCGGATCCTGGGCATCACCACCGTTGCGGGTAACGTTCCTTTAGAGCTGACCCAGCATAATGCCCGCAAAATCTGTGAGCTCGCCGGTCAAACCCATCTACCGGTTTATGCTGGCTGTCCTCGCCCTTTGCTGCAGCCCCTCCACACCGCAGAAGCCGTTCACGGTCATACAGGGTTGGACGGTCCCAATCTTCCGGATCCACAGATGCCCCTTCAATCTACCCATGCCGTGGATTTTTTGGTAGACACCCTAAGGCAAGCCTCTGAACCCATCACCCTGGCGGTGACAGGACCGATGACGAATGTGGCGATGGCGATTGTGAAAGACCCTCGGATCCTATCCCACATTGATGAAATAGTTTTCATGGGGGGATCTGCTGTTGAGGGTAATATTACACCTGCAGCTGAATTCAATATCTATGTTGATCCACATGCAGCCCATGTCGTACTAACATCAGGGGTGAAGTTGACGATGATTGGCCTTCATGTCACCCATAACGTCATCACCACAGCCCAACGATTAGACCGGATTCGATCATTGAACACGCCTGTAGCTGAAGCCACTGCAATTCTATTGGAAACCTATGGTCGCCAAGAGCAGGCTCGATACCATGAACCCGGAGCCCCGTTACATGATCCCTGTGTAATCGCTTATCTGTTAAAGCCAGACCTATTCAAGACGCAGCCCCTGCATGTTGAAGTGGAATTAAATAGTTCTTTGACGCTGGGAAAAACAGTAGTTGATCGATGGCAAGTGCGAGGTCGGCAGCCCAATGTCACAGTGGTAACAGCAGTCGATGCGGAAGGATTCTATACCCTTCTACTCCACTATCTTGCTCGCCTCTAAGCATCCATCTCAAAGGGATCCCAAAGGCCCAAGAGGATCCAAGCCAGTTCACAGGGGGTGGTAGTGTACTAAAGTAGCGTGTTCACCCAGGCCTATGATCATTGCGGTTGCCGGGTTTAAGGGCGGCGTGGGCAAAACCACAACAGCAGTGCATGTGGCAGCCTATCTCCACCAAAAAGGATCCGTGCTGCTCATTGATGGGGATCCGAATCGGTCGGCCTCACGATGGGCTAGCCGGGATCAACGCTTTCCCCTCACCGTAAAGACGGAATCAGAGGCCATCGAGCACATTCAGGACTACGACCATGTGGTGATCGATACCCAAGCCCGCCCATCCCTAGATGATCTCAGGGATCTTGCCTCCGGGTCTGACCTCCTGATTCTGCCCTGCTCTCCCGATGCCCTCTCCCTCGATGCGTTGATGCTCACTATTACCACCCTACAATCCATCCCAGCGGATAATTATCGGATCCTACTCACCCTCATTCCCCCTTGGCCCAGTCGAGATGGTGCGGAAGCTCGGACCTTTTTGCACAGTGCTAATCTGCCCTTATTCAAAGGATCCATTCGTCGTACCGTGGCATATCAAAAAGCGGCCCTCGCAGGGCTACCCGTCTATGCCATCTCCGATTCTAAAGGTAAAAAAGCCTGGAGCGACTACACTACTGTTGGTGAAGAGATCCTGCCATGAGTAAATTCAAAAAACTTCTAGAGGCCCGCGACTCGGCTTCAACCCCTTCAATACCCACAACACCTGCAGACACACCTACGCTGGATCCAGCATCCCCACCGGAGTCACCCTCTGGCAAGGTGCCTAAGAAAATTAGTGCGCAAGCCTACAAGATCCCGGAAACAGTCAAGCCCACTCAACCCTCCACGTCAACTCCAGCCGGATCCTTACCCAAAGAAGAGGCAGCCTATCTCAAAACCAGTATCTATCTCCGTAAACACACATTCAAAAGCGCCCAGGCCATTCTGCACGAACAGGGGGAACAAGATCTCTCAGAACTTCTAGAATCACTTTTGTCCGACTGGGTGCAACGCTACGGATCCTAACGATGGCGCTGGCAAAGATTGAGCCAAATGCAGTCGCGGTTGATAGAACGCTATCCCCATCGCCTGCCGCATAATCCAGTATTTTACTGGCGGGACCCACCCCAAACCAACGAGTCCCAACCGCCGACTCCACTGCAAGGGGAGCCATTCATTCGAAAAGAGCCGATTGGCTGTATCCGTCCCGAACAACACACCAGCATTTTCGAGCCGTCGGGCCTGGTTATAGTGGGTCAGCAACGAAAGGGATCCAGGATCCGGAGCCTCACTAAGTAAACTCGCTAGCAGTGCTACATCCCGCATTCCCATGTTGACCCCCTGACCGCCAACCGGGTGGGTTGAATGGGCCGCATCCCCTACGAGAGCCACTCGGTTACTCACATACTGATGACTATGCAGACACCGAGGTTGATAACACGCTCGCGGTGACACTGACCGAATTGCGCCTAGCTGGGATCCGAACGAGGGCATCATAGCAGCAATAAACTCAGGATCCTCCAGCCCCATAATCCACTCCCGATCTTGCTCTCGAAGGGTCCACACGACACAACTGCGATGGGATTGGCCTTGATGCTCAGGATCCGTCATGGGCAGAATGGCAAAAGGGCCACTGGGTTGAAACCGTTCGTAGGCTACTTGCTGGTGAGGCTGCTCCGTTATCACCGTTGTGACCACACATATCTGCCGGTAAGGACGATTAGAGCACGTTACACCTGCTAATTCCCGGATCCGTGATCGACTCCCATCCGCACCCACTAGGAGACTTGCTTTGAGAATGACGGGATCTAGATCATCCTGAGAGGGTTGGATGCGGGCGTAGATGGCATCAGAGTGGGCTTCAATTCGGTCAACAACAGCTGGACAAATGACTTGAACTCGATCGGATGTTTGAATTTGTCGATATAGGCCTGCCTGGGTAACACGATTTTCAACAATGTAGCCTAAGGCATCAACATTGATATCGGTAGATCGCAGCTGAGCCATCCCCTGGAACCCACCATCTGAGACTTGGATTCGGTGGATAGGAGATACCCCCAGCAAAGCCATCATCTCCCAGGCTCCGATCTGTTGCAGCATCGTCATGGTGCCGAGAGCCAGCGCACTGGCTCGACCATCTGGCCCTGGACCGATTGTCAGGTCCCGAGCTTCAATCAGACCCACTCTGAGAGGCGTATGACTGAGGGCGGCGGCTAACGTGGAGCCCACCATCCCAGCCCCCACAATCAACACGTCATACTCCAATTGGCGGAGAGAATCAGGCAAAAGGGATCGAAATGGCGCTGCAATCATGACAAATTGTGAATGGACACTACCATCAGTTTACTCTCTCCTCAGGGGACGCAAGAGGCCCAAGAGAGTATGGGGAAAGACCAACAGGCCAAAGGATCCTTCCGAAGAGATAGCAGAAGGATCCTTGTATAAGTATTAAGCTTTTCAGTGCCTAGGTTGGGCAGCGATGGGACAGATCCTTATAACCACGCGCGGGAGAGAGTTTTCTCCATATCGGCCTGAGTTTTGTGTAGCAACTGAAGGCGACTGTCACTAGCCGCATGTGTCTGCATTCCCGGAACTAGATGACGAGCGTGTAGAGTCATGTGTAACTGGAGCTCAGCGACATAGTCATGCAAATTGGACTCATCAGAGTAAGCCGCGGTGGAATTGTAGCTGCCGGAGGAAAGAGAGGACATAGTCATAGTTTAATAAGGACGATTTAGTAGGAGCTTCAAAACAATGACAGGCTAGCATGGGCATCAACGTCGCATCACACCCACGATACAACAATTAACTAAGCTTACAAGGGGATCCGTCAAACACCCTCCCCAAGCTGTTTTGGGCGATGACCGACTAAACTAGGTCGTAAAGAAGTGTGGCTAGTGTCGGATAACTAACGGATAACTTATGAGACTGCCTGTGTCTGATCGGTCTGGGACGAAGCAGCGTCCTGCTGACCATATTGGAGAAGTGATTGAGGCCTCGACCACCTCCTACCTTGCCCAGTGTTTTGAGCCAGATGAGTTGACGTTTCCCTCAATGCCCGCATTAGGAAGTTGGGTGAAGTCACGAGATGAAGAAACTCAGAATGTGATCTACGGTGTGGTTTATCATGCTCGGATTGCACCGGTTGACACGATCCATCGAGCCCGAGCATTAGGATTAACGGCTGCTGAATTGCGAGAAGAGCAACCTCAGATCTTTGCCATGCTCAAAACTGATTTCCAAGTGGCGATCGTCGGATTTGAACCGGCTGATGGGGTAGCAGAGTCATTGGAAGCTGGATCACTAAGCAATGGATCCTTGACTATTGGATCCGTGACTATTGAATCCGTAAGCAGTAGACAGAGTCAGGGATACAGCGGCTCGGATCCTCATGACCTCCAGGCAGGTAACTGCCAAGATGTTGCCCCTCCGAGGCGATTTTTGCAGTATCTCCCTCCGCGCCCGCCTCAAATTCACCAAGGGGTGTATCGATGCACGTCAGCGGATATCATCGCGTTTTGTCAGTACCCAGAATTCCTCCGGACACTACTGCAGGTGACTGGGATCCCAACCGATGAGTTACTGGCAGCAGTTATCCGAGGCTGCTACAGGTTATTGAACAATGACCGAGCCTGGTTAACGCAAGTAGGACGGCATTTAAGCCTGTTGCTTAAGGATGATTACGACCGTTTGGGTGCCATCGTGCGGAAATTGACGATTTAGTGGTGGCAGACTTGACTGCTGCGAGGATTCGAATCCAAGTTTAAGAATCATTGAGACTGTTCAAGGGGTTCAGTTGAAGGTGTTAGTCTAAACCCTCGAATTAGAGGGTCCAGTTAGAGGATGCTTCCATGAGCCCTCCAACGTCAGAAAGGATCCATCCTTAATTTAATACCTGGAGTTTTAAACATGCTTAACAAACCGAATTTGGAAGGTCGGCTCCTATCCGCGGGAGTGGGCTCAACGGTGGCAGCAACCATTTGTGTCGCCAATGGTCAATCACCGCTTACGACAGTGCTAGTGATTAGCTTTGCGGCCGTGTTAGCACTGGTGCTCGATGAGTACGGGATCCTTTGAGTGGCAAAGCAACTGGTTAACCCGTGAGTTGAGTCTGGGCAAATAGGATTATCTCATTGCGTCACGGATCCTATCCGAGGCAAAGATTCAGAGGTTGGTATCAGGAGCCTCTGTGATGAGCTGATTTTGCCGTAAGCTGGGAGCGATGGCCTGATAGTGTCATGCTTAGTTTTTCAGGACACATCCTCCCTGAGCTTGCTTTATGCTACCGACCGCGCACTCTTCCCTACCTCCGTGGCAGTCGCCTGATGCGTCTGATGTGTCTGATGCGGTGGAAGTGTCATCAACTCCTACGACACTTGTCAATTGGGATGGGTTACCGATCAAGCCCTGTCCTATTGTGATTTGCGGTTACGATGAGCTGACCAAGCAAACCCTAGAAACCCTGATGCAGTTTGGGCAGCGAGCTTTAGTAGTGGATGAGGCTATACCAGATAGTGTGCCGGAAGGATTTCAATTTGTTCAAGGGAAGTACAGTAAGGGCTATGTACTACGGCAAGTTCATATCCAACAGGCTCGTGTGGTGCTCCTACTTCGTGATGATGACCAGGGTAACTTTCAAACAGCGTTGCTCGTTCGGGATTTGAATCCCAAAGCTCGGATTATTTCAAGGCTATTCAACCATAATCTGTCTAGAAATTTCGATCAACACATTCCCAATCACTACTCACTCTCAACGGCTTCCCTAGCGGCTCCTGCTTTTGGTCTCAAAGCGGTTTCTGATGAGTTTGTTGGCTATTTTGCCTTACCGCGACTAACGACAGAGGATCCTAGCGAGAAACCTGACCTACTAGTACCAGGACATGCACCTGTGGCCCAATTTACACAGGCGACCCTTGACAAACAACTCAGAGTTGGGGGAGACGATTCAACGATTTGGAACATTATTGATCTAACCATTGCCCACGGATCCCGATTACTCCGCACCCCTTTAGAAGAACTGGAACAGATATTTGAAGTGCGAGTGTTATTCCATTACCCCGTTGATAAGCTCGCTGACTTTTCTAAACATCGTGTTTTTGAAGATTTTGACCATCGGGCCATGCTATCTGAAGGGGATCGAGTGGTATTACTCTGCAGTCCTGCCCGATATTCACAGCTGCTAGAGCGCAACGGCCAAGACGGATCCTCTCGGGCAATTCAGTGGGCCTCCGGGCAGTCGATAGAGCCTGAGTCTGAACACACCGGAGCCTGGTTTGATCGAGCTCGACAATTACTTCAGCTCAAAATAGAAGAACTCAACCCCCTCACTCGCTTTTTATCACTCGCCTTAGCGGCATTAATCTCACTAGGTATTACGATATTTAGTCTCATGGGGAAACAGCCTGCTGACTCACTCTTTCTCACGATTACTGTCCTCAATGGGGGCTATGGTGACATCAATGAGTTTCAGGATGAGACTACTAATCCCCTCCTAAAGTTGGTGGCTGTCGCCTTAATGCTAGTGGGTACCGTATTTGTTGGTTTAGTCTACGGTTTTGTGACCGATAAGCTTTTGAGTAGCCGCTTTGGTGTAGGAAAAGGCGCCCCCATCCCCAAAAGTGGTCATATTGTTCTCATCCGGCTCAGTCGTTTGAGTTACCGGATCCTGCAGTTATTACGGCAAATGCAGTATGAGGTGTTGGTCATTGATTCAGAAGAAGATAATCCTCTAATTGAAGCAGCTCGGCAAGAAGGTGTGGCCATTATGACAGGGGATCACACGCTCCCTAGTACCCTGAATCAAGCCAGGGTGGAAACAAGTCGGTGTCTCGTTTGTGCGACAGAAGTTGATCTCGCCAATGTCGAAACAGCATTAACAGCTCAGACTTTAAATGCCCAACTCAGAACCATTCTGCGTGTGTCGGATCCTGGGTTAGCGGACCGAATGCAACGCCATTTCCCTAGCCTTGGTATCAGCTACAGCCCTGCTCGATTAGCGGCTCCGGCCTTTGCAACAGCTGCCCTAGTGGGCCAGGTGTACGGAACGATTTCTTGGGATGGTCGGATCCTGATCTCAACGTTACTGGAAATTGCAAGCCGTACGCATCTCATTGGCATTACCTTACGCCAATTGAGTCAAGACTACGATTTCGCGATCCTGGTGTTGCAACCTGCTGCTCAGGAAAAGATTACATTCCCCCGGATTTGGGAGGAGCATGGCGATATTCAACTAGCTGAAGGAGATCGGCTCTATGTCATTGGAGCATTGGAATCTTTAGCTCGACTAGCCCGCCGCCGCACCTTTCCCGCAGAAGTCTACCGAGTACGGCTGCTCGCCTACCACAATCCTAGTTTTGAGTCTGGCATTATTGATGAACTGGCCTTCTACTCCCGTCATCCCAAAGAACGGATCCGTCCAGCACTGCGCCGCCTGCCCCGCATTGTAAGCCCTCCTTTGACCCGAGACAAAGCCTTGAAATTGGCCCGCCAGTTAAAAAAGATGGATACACAGGTTGAAGTGATTGCCGAGTCAGCTTCAATTCCCACTACTCGTCCCACCTATACACCGGAAACAGCATCGGAGGCGTCAGAGACTCTATCATCCAACCACTCCACACATTCAAACGGGGATAAAATTATGGGGGATAACTCGAAAGGTGATAAACCTTGAGTTCCAGGATCCCGAGAGCCCAACAAATCTTGATCCATGGTGATGAGGATAGCTCCTGTGGCTTGAGCTAGTGCCGCAAATTTGCGATCCGCTGGATCTAGAACGTAACTGAAAGCACCAGGATCCGTCGACCCGTGATAGCAGCAACTGCCATCAAAGAGATCAGCAACAGCCTCCCAGTGCAGAGGAGGAATCTTGCGGATGACGTATTCTGTCTCAGTGCGAGTCAAAGGATCCCAAACCATTTGCAGACGGCCATCACGGACTTGACGGATAAGTTGGCTAGAGTAACTCCGGGGGTTGAACAGAGCTGCTACAAACACATTAGTGTCTAGAATCACTTGATGAAACATTATGACAGTATATAGGGGTAGGACGATATGAACGGGACAGTATGACGACCCCACTGATTACTCGCGTACTAATCGCTGAAGCATTGACACCTGAAACCTTTCAACCCTTTGGACAGGTCATCAGTGCCACCGTCGATGGTAAGCCGTTTGATGAGGCGGATGCGCAATTAGTACTCGATCAAGGCATCCCTCGATTCTACATTATGCGACTGGAGCCCAACGGATTCACCTTTAGCCGAATGACACAACACCATCGGTGTACTCAATGTTTAGGCTCTTTAGCAAGCCGCGAGTGGTATCTGGGAGTGGCGCCGCCGTCAGAGCCCGAGGAGTTGGATCCTGCTCAGATTAAGGCTTTTCGGATTCCAGGAACATGTTTCGTGAAATTGCATGTTGGAACATGGCATGCAGGTCCTCTTTTTGAACAGGATCCGATTAATTTCTACAATCTAGAACTATCAGACACCAATGTTGTAGATCATCATACTGTCAATCTAGCTAGCCAGCACCAGTTGAACTTTCAAATCAGCCCTAACTCATCGAGCCCAGAGTCGGATAATGGGCGGCACACACACACACAATAAAGGACCGACATAGTCGCCGATCCGTGAATGTTATGCAGACTCAACGTCTGGTATTGTCTAGAGCTCGCAAGGTGCTGCTATGAATGAACAGCGTGCTATTGCCACTGCAATGGGGGGGGGGGAGAGCTACCGCCAAGGTCTTGGACTTAACCGATGGAACCAGATTAAGCAGCCCCCCTCAGCGCCCGAAACAAGGTCTATTAGTTGTTGTACAGAATATGAGGTTTAGTAGTAGCTCTTCAACAAAGGAATTGAGGGCGTGTAATCGTAGCTGGTAGAGGGCTGAGTGTAGACCTGCTGTAATTGGCCTGATGATACAACACAGCTCTCAGCGTTAACACAGGAAACAGTCCAAGTTAAGGCAACTAAGACGAGACCTATGGCAACCACAAAGCCAACGATCCATGATTGAATTCTTGCGCGGTTTAAGACGTGAAGCATAACTCTTTAGGCTGCTGCCCCTCCTAGAGGTCTATGAGCTCAGTATAGAGGGTTCAAAAAACCGTATCAGAGTGGAACAATAATTCCTTACATTCGGCCCGCGCACAATTGGCAATTGAAATTAACCCATTCTTGCTCTAACAATGACAATTCCTGAATAATTCTAACAAAACGTTAAAACCCTCATGACCTTCAGCGATTTTATCTTTATGCACATTACAACGGATCCACTCTGACAGCTGGCCCCAAGCAGGATCCACGGGATAAAAGTGTTCATGGCTGACTCACTGAGATTAAGTTGTTTGAACCAAGGTTTACGAAACAAAAAGCCATTTGTCAGTAGAGTGTTCGAGACCTGGGCAACATGAAGCAATACAAGTTAAAGGTTTGACATAGTTTAGTGGGGCTCTGCGAATCCACTATCAGTATCTCACTGATTTGCTTAGAAATCGATCGAAAGTCTTAGGATTTGTTGGTGCCTGAATCCAGTGTGCTATTACCACTATGCAGTACTTGGATGGATCCTGGGTCATGACTACTGATGTGTCTCTGGACGAGTTATTGCAGAAGTTTAGTGAGGCGTACCTGGAAGCCGAGGGATCCATGGGGCGATTTAATGTGCTGCTGATCGGTAAAACGGGAGTAGGAAAGAGTACGCTACTTAATGCCGTGTTTCGCGAGCCTTTAGCCAAGATCGGATCCGGGAGACCGGTGACTCAGGATGTACGCCAGTATGTCAAGGATGATTTTCCGATTACAGCCTACGATACACCAGGACTAGAACTGTCTGGAGAACAAATTCAGCGGGTGCAGCTTGATATTGCTCAGTTGATTGAGGACAAACGTCTCAAGCCCATGAGCGAGCATATTCATGTGATCTGGTACTGCATTAGTCATGAAGGCCAACGAATTGAAGCTGTTGAAGTGGAGTGGTTGCAGAAACTAGATCTTAAGGATATCCCTGTTATTCTAGTGATAACTAAGACTCTGACCCGCAAGCACAGTGAGTTTTTGCAAGCATTGGATGCCGAGAATCTACCCGTGCGTCAGATTGTGCCGATTCTGGCAGAGCCGGTGGCCTTAGATGATGAAATCACCATTGCCTCCCATGGGTTGGATCAGCTAGTTGAAGTTACGTTTGAGTTGTTACCAGAGGTGGCACGGAAAGCGTTCGTGAATGGGAGTCGCAGCATTAGCTTGAAATCCCGAGCCGCAATGAGCTATTTGTCGGGCTACATTGCAACGGCTTTTGCCATCGGCTTTACGCCCATTCCCTTTGCTGATGCACCCATTCTCGTTACCATGCAGACGACGATGTTGGCCCATTTGACGGTACTCTTCGGCTTGCCCTTTGATCGAGGCTTTATCAGCACTGTTTTCTCTTCAATTGTAGGATCCGGAGGCATGTCACTGGTGGGACGGTCAGTGGTCAATAATTTATTGAAGTTATTCCCGGGGGCTGGATTAGTTGTAGGGGGCGTGATTTCAGGATCCACAGCAGGTGCTCTCACCCTGGCGTTGGGATTAGCATATATCAGTTCTTTAAAGTACTACATGCGGGCTCAGATGCAAGGGCAGCAAATGTCAATGCAGGATTTGGCCCGAATCATTCGCCAAGAGTATCAGTATTATGTACGAACGGGTCGACAGGATCTGCGGGGGGATGATGAACCTCGGCCTGATGATATGTTAGATCAGTAGGATAGGCGCGTCTCAGTTGAGCAAGAATGCGGTTCCGACCCCACCAAATGATGCGATCTTCAGCAGAGAAGAAAGAAGACTAGAGGGCTTTTACCCACCGACATCGTTATCATCTTTATTTGAAGAGCGGGGAGAACTGTTGACCGTGAAGCCAAAGTCTCCTAAGGTCTGCATTTCTTTGCGGTAAAAACCGGTTAAAACATCCCGAGTTTGGCGCACCCAGGTAGTAATGTCAGTTAACAATTTATCTCGTTGTTCATAGGCCATTTCCATTTGACGGCGGCACTCTTCAGCTTGGCGATGGGCGTCTAGAGCAGCTTGGACGGCGGTAGCTTTCTCTTGCCATTTCAATAGGGCGATGGGAGACTTCTCGGCGAGTTCTTGATCTTTAGATTGAATAGTCTTTGCTAGTTCAATTAACTCTTCAGCCTTGCGGGGGATGACTACCCGAGGTTTGGATTGGGCCATATCTCTACTCCACTAACGATAGGATCCGAACAATGAATACTCACAGCATACCTTTGGATCCATCAGGACTCACATTAGTTTGTCAGGTTTATCTTAGTCACTGATAGGTCTAACGCCGTCGCCGTTCGGATTAATTAACATCAACATTGCTAGGACTACCATCAACATTGCCAAAGTTGAATGCCGCTCTTCAGATCAGACTCTAGCCGAACTACTTCGACTTTAATCTCTGTGACCCGGTTTGTATCTTTTCAAATTTCTCGTCAAACGTTTGTTCTATCTGATCAAGTTTCTGGTTGATTTGACCTGGAACCTCTTCCAATGAATACGTGACGGTTATGGGGACATTAGTCATCTCTAGTCCTCTGTATGATGCTGTATGGTGGCGCTTTACTTAGATTATGACAATCGATTGGACCTCAAGCTACCCAGTACTGAGGTCTCTGGCCTGCTCTGAATCGCGTAGGATCCTGACCCTTGAATGGATCCTAACTGCGAATCGATCGGCAGGAAAAGGATTCTTACTCAGGTTTTGCGCGACTAGATGAGATACAGTAACGTCGTTGCTCTGCTATCGTGCGGGGCACTGTCCTATTGGGATCCGGATCCTGTGAGCTTCAGCCAGAAATATCAGCGTTTAGTACCCCATGTTAGACCCCATCTTCAGCTGATTGGGATGGCGATGGCGTGTACCCTCGGCTTTGTGCTGACGATGCCTATGTTGGCCTACCTTATTGAACAATTGGCTCAGTCAGTAGGGGATGGTAACTTACGTAGCATTGCTCAAATTGCACTCTTCGGGATGTTTTTCTTCACCGTGCGAGGGGCCTTTCAATACGGTCAAGATGCTCTGATGGCTAAAGCGGCTCTTCAGATTGTGCTCGAACTTCGGCAGAAAGTCTATGCTCATCTGCAGACATTGGATCCTGCTTACTTCAATGCGAGCCGGACAGGAGACTTAGCGTATCGTTTAACAGAAGATCTAGAACGGATTGGTGAGGTGGTCCATAAGTTCTTTCACCAGTTTATTCCCAGTGTCCTGACAATTATTGCTGTTGTGGCCTACATGGTGTATCTCAATGGCACATTGACTGTTGCAACTCTTATCGTTTCGCCTTTGATGGGACTGTTGATCAGCTGGTTTGGTGAGCGGTTACTATTACAATCGCGTATTAGTCAGGAACGAGTATCTGATTTAGCCGCCCTACTCACTGAAGTCTTTAACAACATTAATTTAATCCGAGCATTTGCAGCAGAAGATTATGAGGTGAAGCGATTCCGAGCTACAGCAGAGAAGAATCAGCGAGCTCGCTTTTTGACTGAACAGGTCAAGGCGATTCAAAACCCAGTGGTCGGATTTCTCTATGCAATGAGTGTGCTACTAGTTTTTCTGGTCGGGGGCTGGCAAATTAGTCAGGGTCAGCTATCAAGCACTCAGTTTCTGGGGTTTATTGCTGGGATTGCTCTTTTGATTGATCCTATCGTTCATATCACGAATAACTACAGTGAGCTGAAAGCAGGTGAGGCCTCCGTTGATCGCATTTTTGAATTGATGGATGTTGAACCGGTTGTTAAAGATCTTCCAGGAGCCTTTCCTCTACCTGCCCCCCAAGGATCCGTGAAGTTTGAAGACGTGACCTTCAGTTATTACCCGAATCAACCCGTATTACGTGGCATTACTATTCAAGTTAAGCCTGGAGAATTAGTGGCACTGGTGGGATCCTCAGGTGCGGGGAAATCAACTCTTGTGAGTTTGATCCCTCGATTTCATGATCCAGATCAAGGACGGGTGTTGATCGATGGGATCGACATCCGGACTGTGACTTTGCGTAGCCTTCGTCGCCAGATTGGGATTGTGCCGCAGGATGTCACGTTGTTTTCAGGAACGATCACGAGTAACATTGCGTACGGTCAGGAGGACTACAATCCTCAAGACGTTCAAAAAGCCGCCGAAGTGGCCAACGCCCACACCTTTATCTCACAACTACCTGATGGCTACGGATCCTGGGTAGGGGAACGGGGAGTGAACTTATCGGGAGGACAACGGCAGCGGATTGCGATTGCACGAGCAGTTCTAATGCAGCCGAAGATCTTAATATTAGATGAAGCCACCTCTGCGCTAGACAATGAATCGGAGTCGCTGGTGCAAGAGGCCCTAGAACGTTTAATGAAGCAGTGCACAGTTTTCGTCATTGCCCATCGGCTCTCAACGGTTCGGAATGCTGATCGTATTGTGGTGTTAGAAAAAGGTCTCATTGTTGAAGGGGGGAATCATTACGATCTACTAGCCCAAAAAGGTCGGTATGCTCAATTCCACCTCCAACAGTTTCGTTAGTGGGCTAGAGCATTTGATCAGCCAAGTGACTGGATCCACTTCGATGACCCTCTTAAAATAAGACAGATCCATACTTGCATTGACCTATGCCTCCACGTTGGCCCCGCAAACCGACCCGCCAGGATCCGGAGTTCCGAAAACTGGACGACCGCTACACCTTAGGCTTCCACATTGCCATCTACATCACTACTGCCACAGGTCTAGAATTCCTTAGTCTCTTGTATCGAGCTGAATGGTCCTGGCTGGTACCGTTGCTGGGTTGGTGGGCATTATCGCTGGGATTGCACTCATTCTGGGTTCTCGTGATTGCCCGATATCCTGTTAATCCTCTCTACACCGAACTGGAAGTGGATCCTAGCCTTTCAGAGGTGGATCAGTCCAAGCTGGGGTAGGCCACTCAGTCGACATGGATCCTGTCCCGAGAGGCGGAGCAAACATCAAAAGGGTTGGATTTTAAGCTAAAGAGCGTTACCATCATAGTAGTGTTAAGTTTCTTAACGCTGCCGTTACACAAAGAAGCAAACGGAGACATAAACGTTATAGTGTTTCAGTGTCACTTGGCGAGACCCTCTAGCGAGATTTAAGGATCTCAGTGTCCTACTTGCCATCTCAGTTTCGCATAACTGTGTGGCCTGACACCCACCGGACATCTGAGCTATGATAGAGGCCTACTCAGATAAGGCGTTTATCTCTGTAACTTGCTGATGTCAGCACTACCGTACGAGGCAGAGCAAATGGATTGGTTAGATAAGGTTATTGAAAAGCTTCGCGAGTGGTTAGACCGTGTGGTTGACACTCTAGTTGGACCTAGGCCCCAGCAGCAACCTCAACCTATTCCCATCCCGGTGCACGATCATCCCAGGCGCTAATGGATCCGACCATTCTTGGTGGCATAGTTATGTGATTAGCAGGCATTGTCCTGCTTTTCATGTCTATGAGTGGTCGTACAAGTGAGTGGCATAATGAGGCAGTCTTTGCGGTTTGATTGGTGAGCATCTGACATCGCAGGGAGCCGACAAATGGATTTCAAACAGTTGCTGAGGAAGGTAGCAGGATCCTGACTCATCTTGCTGGGTCAAGAGGGCCTCAAGGTTTGGGTAAGTGTGAGATAGGGTGGATGGGGCGCTACTGACTTGATGATAGTGTTATGACTGAGATAGTTCGGATCCCTGATTTACTTGCACCTGCTGGGGACTGGGAATGCGCTAGAGCAGCAATTGCAAGTGGAGCAGATGCTATCTACTTTGGGTTAGATCAATTTAACGCGCGGATGCGAGCCCGCAATTTTACTGAGGCTGACCTGCCAGAGCTGATGGCTGAGCTACACCAACGGGGTGTCAAAGGTTATGTCACACTCAATACTTTAATCTTTCCTACTGAATTGCCACAAGCTGAGCGACTGCTACGGAGCATCATTGTGGCAGGTGTGGATGCTGTCATCGTACAAGATATCGGTATCTGTCGCCTTATCCGTCATCTCTCTCCCGACTTTCCGATCCACGGCTCTACTCAAATGACGGTAACCAGTGCCGATGGTGTGGAATTTGCTCGAACCTTAGGATGTGAACTCGTTGTCCTCGCCCGCGAGTCCTCATTGAAAGACATCCACAAAATTCAAAACCAGTTGCAGACCCGTGGATCCTCTCTCCCTCTAGAAGTTTTTGTCCATGGCGCGCTATGTGTCGCCTATTCAGGGCAATGTCTCACCAGTGAAGCGCTAGGAGGACGGTCCGCTAACCGAGGAGAATGTGCCCAAGCCTGTCGAATGACTTATGACTTGATCGTTGATGGTAAACCCTATTCCACTGGAGATCGCAACTATCTACTCAGCCCTCAGGATCTCGCTGGCATCGATGTCTTACCCGATCTAGTCAAGACTGGTATATCTTGTTTGAAGATTGAAGGTCGATTGAAGACTCCAGACTATGTTGCTACTGTCACCCGCGTGTACCGTCAAGCTCTAGATCGAATTGCAAACCGAATTCCTCATACTGTCAGCTCATTGGAGCGGTACGAACTCGAAATGAGCTTTTCCCGAGGTCTCTACACTGGCTGGTTCAAAGGAATCAACAATCAAGAACTGGTCCACGGACGATTCGGCAAGAAACGTGGAGTCTATCTCGGTGAAGTGGTCCGAGTTAGAGGGGAACGGATCACCATCAGGACAACTCCGTCGTCAAAAGTCCGATTAAAAGCGGGGGATGGGGTTGTCTTTGACGGTGGCAATCCCGAAAAAATGGAAGAAGGGGGCCGGATCCACACTATCGACTGTCATGGCAGTGAGGCTACCCTCCGATTCGGCAAAGGATCCTTGAACCTCAAACGGATCCATCCTGGCCATCAAGTCTGGAAAACCAGCGATCCAGAACTGGAGAAACGGATCCGTCAAAGCCTTGCTGCGAAAACCCCTCAATTTCAACGACCGGTCCAGATTGACGTCTATGGCGAACTTGACCAGCCTCTAACACTCGTCATGCGCGATGAATTGGGTCATGTGGTCACTGCAGATTCTGATATGCCTCTGGCAGCAGCCCATACTAGACCCTTCACGACTGAACGTCTCCAAGATCAACTCAGCCGCTTAGGTCAAACACCCTTCAAATTAGACCAATTTACCAATCATCTAGAAGGATCCGTTCTCCTCCCCATTAGTGAACTCAACCGCCTCCGCCGTGACTGTGTAGACCAGCTCTTGGCTCTTCGTGCTCAACCCCACCGCTGGCAACTGGACCCCACCGCGACTTTAGTCCAGCTCCTGCCGACAACGAACCCACCTTCACCTCAGCAGGATCCGGAGTTGATTGTCCTAGTGCGATCTTTAGAGCAGTTACAAGCAGTCATCGATTGTGGTATCCAGACTCTGTACTGTGAGCTGGAGGATCCTAGGGCTTATCGAGACGTTGTGCAGGCTGTCCGAGATAAAGGAAATCCAGGTACTACCATTTGGGTTGCCCCACCCCGGATTAGTAAGCCTGGGGAGTCATGGATCCTGAAACAAGTCCTCTCTGCGAAAGCGGATGGGTATCTGGTCCGCAACTATGATCAACTGACTGCTTTTCGGAACGAACGGTGTATCGGTGACTTTTCTCTAAATGTAGCAAACCCCCTTACAGCTGCTCACTTCAAAACGATGGGGCATCTAGAACGGGTGACAGCCTCCTATGATCTCAATGGTCAACAACTAGAAGACCTCCTCATGAGTGCCCCGCCCGATTGGTTTGAAATCACGATCCACCAACATATGCCCATGTTTCATATGGAACACTGTGTTTTTTGCACCTTCCTCTCCACCGGTACTGACTTCACGAACTGTGGCCGGCCCTGTGAAACCCATGAGGTCAAACTCCGCGATCGCGTGGGGACAGAGCACCGTCTCCAAGCCGATACGGGTTGCCGAAATACTGTCTTCAATGGCAGAGCTCAGACAGGGGCTGAGTATGTTCAGCGGTTAATTGATCGAGGGGCTCGCTACTTCCGCCTAGAGTTCCTCCAGGAGTCGCCAGAGCAGGTTTGTCAAACCATCCGTCGCTATCAATCTCTTCTTCAAGGGCAACTTTCAGGATCCCAACTGTGGCGCGACCTCAAACTTCTCAATCAACTGGGGGTTACTCGAGGATCCGTGGGTGTTAAGTCCTAATCTGGCTCTGATTTGAGTCAAAATAGTCAGAATAGGAATCAAAGTAATGGCCATCTCACATCTAGAGGATCCCGACATCATGACTAGTACCCTCAAACTCTTAATTGTGGAAGATGATCCCATGATGCAGTTGGGATTAGAGCAGACGTTAGGTAGCGTAGAAGGGTACGAGATCCTGGGCATTGCCGATGATGGACCCTCTGCCATCAAGATGGCTAGTGAGCTCCAGCCCGAGCTAATTGTGATGGATATTGGTCTGCCTCGGTTGGATGGAATTGCTACTACTCAGCACATTAAAGCGGCCCAGCCGGATGTTCACGTGGTCATGCTCACCTCTCATACCACCGAGAATGAGGTGGTAGCGGCGTTAGCTAGCGGAGCAGATGCCTACTGTATTAAAGGAGTGAGTATCGAACGACTCAAGTCCGCCATTGAAGCGGCTCGGGAAGGAGCGACCTATCTGGATCCTCAGGTTGCTCGCAAGATCATGGACCACCTGCATCCCCCAACACCGAATACTAACATTGGGGAGCTGTCAGAACGCGAATTTGAAGTATTGGAGTTGATGGTGCAAGGCCTGAGTAATCCTGAAATTGGCAGTCGACTTTATTTAAGCCCAAATACGGTGAAAACTCATGTCCGAGGCATCATGAACAAGCTGGCCGTTGATGACCGAGTTCAAGCCGCTGTGGTCGCCTTACGGACAGGATTGGTTAAGTAGTACAGGATCCTGCTCTCTAGCTAAATCTGTTTAAATTCGAGTCGAGGCTAGGTCATCCCAACCCCAACTCAAGTGGCAGCTCCTCGGTCAGGATCTAAGAGGGCTCCGCCAAACGTGTCAAGTTTGATATTTTAACCAGCCAGCCAAACAGCCAGGTTGCGAACGTAGACGTGCACATCGTTTATGGCCTCAGGATCCGTCACCATCCCATCCCCAGGATCCTCGCTGACAAAACTCGGACAGCCCATGGCAGGATCCCAGTTGTAATCACAGAAATGATGAAAGGTTGATTCTGCCCATGCTCGGCCTAGGTGATGACCTGATTGATCGGTGGCTTTTTCAAAGGCAATGGCCACATTGAATGGACGGTTGGTGACTTGACTTACTCCTGTTGCAATCACGCGGGCGCTCGACTCTCCGTTGACTGGAATACCTACTGCCCCTTCGTGTGGATGTGCGGGGAGGTATTGCAAGGGTTTACCATCCAGACGCTTCAACACCTCATGCACAGGATCCGTTGGTTGAATCTGCTGATAATCACCATTCCGACCAGAGTGGTAATTAGGCCAGGTAATATCCGTTGTCTCCTGGTCATCCCGTTGCTGCCGTTCAGGATCCGGTTCCGGATTCATAGTGTGGAAGAAATGAGCTGAGCCAATGGCGTGACATGTGCCTGTCAGCTTACACAAAGATGAGCCTAGGTCCTGGTGATCCCGTGTCGTGAGTAGGCCTCCCCCTCGTTGCCGGAAGCGTTGGATCCCCTCACAGTCGGCTGCACTCAGGCCCTCACCGGAATCCACTGCGAATAGCCAAAGCTGGTCAACGTCAGACTGGTCTAAACTACTTAAAATCGGATCATGTCCCTCTGCATCAGTAACTCGGTCGCGGGCAATCACCTCAAACAAAGCGTTTTGCTCAGGATCCGTGAGTGACTGGAGGTAAGCACGCAGTAACGAAAATCGCGCAATTGCCCAATCGTCAGGATCCGTTGGAATCGTCGTTTGCAATAAGATTAGACCGGCCATAAGCGTGCTCCACTCGTTCTCCCCATCATACTGAGCCACCCAAACATCTGAATTGTCTGTAAGATTTCTAGTGATGATGGCACCTCGTATCGGGTGTTCAAGACGGCAGTGATTACAAAAGTTACTAGTAATGTGAGGAGATGTTATGCGTTCTGGTCATAGTCTAGGTTTTACAGCATTGATGCTCTGGGCCATTACAGCGTGTGGTGGCTCATCCCCATCTCCGGCGGCTCTGGCTCCAGCAAGTAGTTCAGGATCCGTCACAGGCGTCGTTGAGAATGGGATCCTGACCTTAGCTGAGCCTGTGGTGGACACGTACGCGGCCCAACTGCGAGTGGATGTCACGGGTGCAGCGACCTTACCAACTGAATTAACTATTTTGAACTCTACCTTCAGTCAATACTCCGCTGTTCAAGTTCCCGGCAGTGCCTCCTACGGAGTTGTCCTGACAGATGCTTTCAACTCACTCAGTTTTGATCAACTTGCTCTCCCCTTATCTGATGGGGTTGAAGTGTCGGTCACCCTCCTTGCCGCTGCTACCCCTGAGGATGCCACGAATCTGATTTACCTCCGGGATCCTAATCAAGTCACCATTCAAGATGTCGCGTTGGTGCTGGCCGCTGTTCAAGACAGTGATGCCTCCGCGCCTGAATTACAAACCCAAGTGAACGAATTGCTAGATGACAATGCTATCCCCCTACCGTTTTTAATTGATCCGCTGCCGTCTGAAGTCACGGCCAACTACGTCGTAGGTCCATTGAGTCCTGGCCTAGATATCATTGATGTTGCTGCTGTCCTCGCTGCCATTCAAGTTGAGCCCGTCACGCCCGAAACATTAGCGGCCCGCATTAACGAAATCCTTGACTTCAATGGGGCCATCACCGCAGATGATATTGCCGCCATCCCTGGCAGTGGTAGTGTTAGCGGGTTTACGATTCCCCCACTTCCGGATCCGACCTTTGCAGGCACCGTCGCTATCTCGGTGGTGGGAACCGATGCCACCCCTCTCGACTTCACCCTGACAGGATCCAATGGTACTGCCGTTTTCTCCCAACGCCCTGTTGACACGGTCCCCGGATTTACGAGCTACTTTACTGACCTCGACTCAGCTTTTGTGAACCTAACAGGTGTCACTGAAGCCTTCAACCTGGGGATCACGGCTGACGATTGTGTCATCTTCCACCCCGTCACGACAGATCCAGCTCTTGCCGACAACCAGCTATCCCGCACCCTCTGCCTGCCCAACATCACCCTAGTTGATGACACCAGCGGTGTAGGATCCGATACTTCTATTGCGATTGGGGTCGATGGTCTGCCGGTGATTAGCTACTACGATCAGGATCAAGGGGATCTCAAGGTGGCCAAGTGTCGGGATACAGCTTGTGAGATGACCGTTGTGACCACGCTGGATGCTGTCGGTAATGTTGGCAGCTTCACCTCAATTGCCATCGGGGACGACAGTTTACCCATCATCAGCTACTTTGACGCGACTAACCAGGATCTCAAAGTGGCTAAGTGTAATGACATCAACTGTCTTTCTGCAACGCTAGCCACTGTCGATGCAGAGGGAGATGTCGGCACAGACACCTCTATTACGATGGCAGCCTCCGGACTCCCAATCATCAGCTATCGTGATGGATCCAACCAGGATCTCAAAGTAGCTGTTTGCCAGGATCCCTCCTGCACCACGGCAACATTTACGACATTCGATACCCCCGCGAATGATGGCTTCTTTACCTCGATCGGGGTGGGAGAGGATGGGATTCCTGTGATCAGCTTCTACAACGGCTCTTTATTAGGGGGCTTAGATTTGAATGTGGCTAGATGCTTCAATGCCACTTGCGTTAATGGGTTTATCACCACCGTGGATGAGGACGGGGATGTCGGTCAGTTCAGTTCCCTGGCTATCGGCTCAGATGGTCTGCCGGTGATCAGCTACTACGACGCAACCAATTTAGAGTTGAAGTTTGCTAAGTGTTTGAATGCTAGCTGCAGTCTCTCCCGTACTACCACCGTGGCCTCCAGTCTTGGTGCTATTGGGGTTGGATCCTTCTCGTCAGTGGCCGTTGCCCGGAATGGGTTTCCCATCATTAGTTACTACAACAACGCCACTAGCAATCTCCGTGTGGCCCAGTGTGAGGATCTCTTCTGCCGTCGCTCAACCTTGGCTACGGTGGATCCGTTGGGCCGGGTAGGCCGTTTCAATGACATTGCGACAGGTGCAGATGGGTTCCCTGTGATCAGCTACTTCGATGAAACAACCGCCGGATCCCTGCGGGTAGCCAAGTGCAATACAGAAGGCTGCCAATTGTAGGATCCCGTTCCGGCCCACGTCCCCTCAGAAATTACGGACATATCATTCAAAACGGCTGTCACCACTCGTGGCGGCCTTTCTGGATCTGTAGAATGCTTGCCGCAAGGATCCAAGTCATTCGCTTAAATCAGACCTTGTCTTTCAACTCCACTCTGAGCAATTTCGCCGCTCATTCTAGTCTGTAGGATCCTGGAGACTTCGCAGCTGATCCTAATCTTTGTACTGATGATTCTAAGGCTTGCACACGAAGCCTAGAGCTTTTGCACAGGATCCTGGTCTTTGCATACGTGATCCTGGTCTTTGTACACAGGATCCTGGTCTCCGCGCACGTGATCTTGATCTTCGCACACGTGATCTTGATCTTCGCACACATGATCCTAGTCTTCGCGCACGTGATCCCGGTCTTCGCGCACGTGATCCTGGTCTTCGCACACGTGATCCCGGTCTTCGCGCACGTGAGGTTAGTCTTTGTATTGATGATCAAACTCCGGGATCAGGCGATCAATGACCAGGATCCTAATATCAACCTCTATCTATCTCGAACCCATGACCGACAGCGCTGTATAACGAGCAGATCCACTCAACCGAAGACTATCCTCTGGCACCCGCGCATCATCCTTGCCGATGCCGAGAGTATCCACATGCATTTGAAGCCCAGCATTCCATGGATCCTGAACAGCCACAGCAAGATATGAGCTAGCCACAGTGACCTCAGGATCCGTACACTCCAAAGTTTGGGCTCGAAGCCATCGGATCCGGTGAACAACAGGATTGACATCCTCTCCACCCAATCGCTAGGCGATATGGGGGGAGATTCCCTGGCTCG
>CAYUEE010000025.1:0-42073 GCA_964443615.1 uncultured bacterium
TCCCTGACAAAACCAAAGGATCCCTGACAAAACCAAAGGATCCCTGACAAAACCAAAGGATCCCTGACAAAACCAGGATCCTAACCAACTGATCTGGGTAAGTATATTCCCTTAATCCGGGTACTCTGGAACTGTCGCGTGGGGCTAGGAGTATGGTTGCTTACGGGTTGTGGAGCCGAATTAGAGGTTTATTTCAGGGGCATCGGTGGCTCGGGATAGGGGTCTGCCTGTGTGTGCTAGTGCTGACTGTGGGCTGTTCATCCCGTTCGCCAGTGGCCGTGGATCCTGGGGCACCTGCGACTACTGTGCTGTCCACTGAGAGTGTGCAGACTGCTGAACCTCAAGCAGGGGAACCCGAGCCCTTCCGAGTGGTGGTGATGGCTGACTCTCATATTATTGGGCCGAACTACGAGTGCTGTGAGAGCAACAATCTGGATACTGAAAGCATTTTTATGACGGAAGAGCGGCTGCTGCACGCCCGCAACACCATCAATCAGATTTCACCACCCCCTGATTTTGGTGTGCTTTTGGGGGATGTGTTTCACGACGGCTACCCTGATGATGCTCCCCTGGATGTGGATTACTACCGCAACAATGACACGGCACCCAGACGAGCTGCTGAGATTTTAAAAGGCTTCAACATGCCCATCTACCCTCTGTGGGGCAATCACGACTATAAGGTGCCTAAGATTCCTCAAGCGTTCAGCGATCAGCTGTTTCAAGAGCTCTTTGAGGTTGAACCGTACTACAGCATTGATCACAAAGGTTGGAAGTTCATCTTGGCCAACAGTGAGTATGGCCCCACATGGGATCCAGACAGCGATTTGTACAACAAGAAGTTAGCCTCCTATGGCCGCACCCAACTGGAATGGATGGATCGCGAACTATCGGAAGGCAAGCCCTCCGTTCTGTTATTTCACTACACCCTGTTGCCTGGCGTAACCTCTCGAAATGAGGATCCTAGCGGCAACCCTACCGACCTCCCAGCCCTGATCCGAGACCACAGTGACACCCTCAAACTAGCCTTGTGCGGTCACACCCATCGGTGGTTGAACTTCTTCAACCTATTCGGAGTGCAGCATTATATTATCGGCGCCACCCGCTACGACCAGGATAATTTCTGGCTGATTGAGTTCTATCCCGATGGGGTGTACCGGATCCTGGACTACAACAAAGCAAAGTGGGCTACCGTAGAGGGCAGACGTTGGATCTATTCTGGTGATCCCAGACCTGCTCTTTTCCCTGGATAATCCCCGAATTGATATGGCCCATCACTGTTTGAACGCAACCCCTGACACTGTTCACCTAGGTGGTTTTTCTGCCCAATTGCCACCCGCATTAGTGGTTCAGTCAGGCGACTCAGTTGAGGTGGAGACGTTCACTGGGTTTGGTGTCTACCGTCAGGCGCCTTCCCACTTCTTACCTCCTGAGCTCGTCGAAATCTGCGAAACGCTATCCCCAGACCGTAAAGTGGGATCCGGCCCCCATCTCCTCACCGGTCCTATTTGGATTGAAGACGCGACACCTGGGCAGACCCTGGAAATTCGCCTGGAGTCCATCACGCCCCGCCTCCCGGTTGGATTCAATGCTATTCGAGCCGGGAAAGGATCCTTACCGCAAGCGTTTGAACGTTCCTCGCTGCGATTCATTGACCTTGACCTAGAGGCCCAAACGGCTGAATTCCCCCCTGGCAGTGGGATCCAGATTCCACTAACCCCCTTCTTTGGCATCTTAGGGGTCGCCACGGATGAGACCTCCCGATCCTCCATTCCACCCGGCATCTACGGGGGCAACATGGACAATCGGCAATTACTCGCCGGATCCCGCGTGTTTCTGCCCATTTTTCGACCGGGGGCTCTATTTTCAATAGGAGATGGCCACGCCTCCCAAGGGGATGGAGAAGTGAATGGAACCGCCATTGAAACCTCAATGAATGGTCGGATCCAGTTAACCGTTCGCCCGGATATCGACATCACGACACCCTTTGCGGAGACACCCACCCATTGGATCCTGATGGGATTCGGAGACACATTGGACCAAGCGTTTGAACGAGCATTACAGGAGACCATTGCCTTTCTGCACCGATTTGTGGGGTTGGATCCTGAAGAGGCCTATGTGTTGTGTAGTATGGCCGTGCATTTTCACATCACTCAGGTGGTGAATGCGCCGACTCGGGGGGTCCATGGGTTGCTACCGAAACGGATCCTGGCCCAGCCTGTTCAAATTTAGATGTCAACTTCGGGGCTAGGCTGACGACTTTGGGACTTAAGGCGGGCTGATTTGCGAGAACTCCTACGTCAAGCGGTCTAACTAGGGCTACACTAATGAACGATTAGAAACGGGAAACCCGCGTCATAGTGAGGAGAGGATGAAATGGCTGAGGTAGAACAGCAGGATCAAGTGTTGAAGTTCTTGATTGTTGAGGATCATCCTGAAGTTGCTCAGAACAATTGTGAGTGGCTACAACGGATCACACCCAATGCCAATTGTGTTACGGTCAGTTCCCCCACCGATGCCATCAATCGACTCACCCGCGAACAACCGGATCTAGTGGTGACCGATATCCTCTACGGTCAGCTTAGCGGGGAACAGTCAGCCGAACCAGGACTAGATCTACTACGCCATATCTTCGAGACTTATCCCACCTTGAACGTAATGGCCTACTCTAGTGAACCCTTACTGCTAACCCCCTTGGTTGCCTACATCAGTAAGCATCAAGGCGGTTTTGCTGCTGTCAATAAGATGGAACGGCGGAGTGTCTTTCTCGAAGGAGCCAAGAGTGCAATCAATGGCGAGCTGCGGATGCCTCGGGAGTTACGTGGATTAACGAAGCTGACTGAGCGTGAAGTTGAGGTTTTGAGCTTGCTGTGTAAAGATGCCCTGACGGATCAAGCGATAGCCGACCGGATCCATACGAGTAAGAAAACAGTTCAAAATTGTATTCAACGGCTCAAAGAGAAGCTGGATGTCTATGAGGGCGAAGATGAAGTCAATGCTCGCGTTGCTATGTGTATGACAGCGGTGAAAAATAAAATTATTCAATGGTAGCCTCGGCTGGCAGATGCCATCAGGATCCTGATCTAGCTTGAAAACGTAATCAAATGGATCCTGATCCGAAACTAAACGGGTCAGGATCCGAAACTAAACCTAAACTATCATCCTTGCCAATCTTCTCTAGTCTTCTCTAGGATGACTTCCGCAATGTCCGATCAACCTCTCGTTCTGACTTCCCTCTCCAGATCAACCGGATGGGGGTCCCTGTGAAATCGAGGTTAGTCCGAAACTGCTGTTCCAGGTAGCGGCGGTAGTTCTCTTTAATTAGCTGCGGATCATTGACGAAAATAACGAACGTAGGTGGTTGACCAGAGACTTGAGTGCCGTAATAAATGCGGCCTTGCTTGCCTTGTCGGTTGGTGGGAGGAGACTGCCACGATAGAGCTTCCTGCAGCACTTCATTGACTACCGAGGTCGAAACCCGTCGCCGATGAGACACCACCACCTGGTCAATATGCTCAAACAGTTTCGTCACCCGTTGACCCGTATGAGCACTAATAAAAATTAGAGGAGCCCATTTCACGAAATACAATCGTTCCCGCACATGTTCTGTGTAGTCATAAATGGTATAGCTATCTTTCTCAATCATGTCCCATTTATTCACTACCACCACACAGGCTCGACCATCATCTTCAATTCGCCCCGCTAGTCGTTGATCTTGTTCGCTGATCCCTTCACTAGCATCTACCACCAGCAGAACGACATCTGACCGCCGGATCGCTTTGAAGGCTCGATTGACACTGAAAAACTCAACCCCGTAATCCACCCGTGCTTTCTTCCGGATCCCAGCGGTATCAATAAACCGGTAGGAGCGCTCGCTATGCACCACCACCGTATCCAAAGCATCCCGAGTGGTCCCCGCCACAGGGCTAACAATCGCCCGCTCCGTGCCCACCAGTCGGTTCAGTAAACTAGACTTCCCCACATTCGGTCGCCCAACGATCGCCACGGCAATGTCCTCACCATCATCAGGATCCGTCACCTCAGGCAGATGGGGGACGATGCGTTCTAGAATCTCAGCGACGCCGTTACCATGGATGCCAGAGCACGGTAGCGGATCCCCCAAACCCAACTCCCAGAAGGCGGTAGCTTGCGTGATACCTAACTGTGGAGATTCACACTTATTGACAGCAACTGTGACCGGTAGCGATTGCTTGCGGATCCACTCAGCAATTTCAAGATCAGCCGGTGTCGGACCCTCCATTCCATCCACCACGAAGATCACGGCACTCGCCCCACTCAAGGCATAGCCGGCTTGCTCTCGAATATGAGGTAGAAATTCCGAGTTATCGTTAAAGAGAAGTCCGCCCGTATCAACAATCTCAAATCGCTTGCCCTCCCACTCCGCCTCGCGGTAAAGCCGGTCACGGGTCACGCCAGGTTCATCAAACACAATTGCGGCTCGCTCTCCTGCTAACCGATTGACTAGGGTCGACTTACCCACATTGGGACGACCAATAATAACGACAAGAGGCAACGTGGCCATGGTTGGATCCTAACTAACGCGAGTATTGCTGAGCCGCTAGCGTGACAATTGGGCAAAGGGTTACACAATAGCCTACGAACCTAGATGATTCGATGGTAGTCGCCAACTAGTGTGCTTAACTGCAGTGCCAACTGTGATCGAGAGCAATGGCCTCGTCTTAGTTTACGTTACTCTCCTAGCCCTCAAAGGCTGTGGCTCACTCGATTTCAGCTTGGGCCTAGGATCCTGTAGATCCTTAGGTTCGAGGTTCCAAACGGAGCAATTGGCCTTCAGGGTGATCCGTCAGAACGTATAGAAAACCATCTGGCCCTTCACGGACATCCCGCACTCGTTGATCAATCCGAATGGAGCGTTGTTGAATAACATTGCCATCGTCATCCAGTTCAAGGTGACGAATATCGCGGGATACTAACCCTCCGGCAAAGAGATCCCCTTGCCACTCCGGGAATTGATTTCCTCGGTAGAGTTCTAACCCAGATGGCGCAATCGATGGAGTCCAGACAACTCGCGGATCCACCATTCCTGGTCGAGATTCTTCCGCAGAGATCCGGGGACCAAAGTATTCGCGGCTATGGGTTACCACTGGCCAGCCAAAATTGTCACCAAGCTGCAGCAGATTCAGTTCATCCCCTCCACGAGCCCCATGTTCTGTGGCCCACACCCGACGGCTTTCCGCATCCCACGTCAGGCCCTGGATGTTGCGATGTCCATAACTCCAAATTTCTGGTTGAGCCGCCGGATCCGTGGAAAACGGATTGTTGGGTGGAATGGATCCATCGTCCTCCAGGCGGATAACCTTGCCCAGATGGCTATCTAACGCCTGAGCTTGTTGTCGGATGAGTCCCCCTTCAAGGGTTAAGGGCGGATTTCCCCCATCCCCAATGGAGACCAGCAGTGTCTCATCGGGGAGCCAAGCCATCCGGGACCCAAAGTGTTGTGTGCCTGATTTCGATTGAGACACATCAAAAATTACTTCAATGTCCTGCAATGCCATCCCATCTAATCGCGCCCGTGCCACCCGAGTATGATTACCCCGAACATCACCGTAGGCATAGGTTAAATAAATCCAGCGAGTCTCCGTGAACCGAGGATGTAATGAAACGTCCATCAACCCCCCCTGTCCTGCCACAAAGAGCTCAGGGATCCCCGCAATCGGGGTGGGGTCCAGTTCACCATCCCGCACGATCCGTAGCCGACCGGGGCGTTCTGTAATGAGCAGATCCTCATTCGGTAACCAAGCCATCCCCCAAGGATGTTGTAACCCTCCGACCAAGGGCACCACTTCGACCGCTTGAGATCCATCACGCCCAGCTTGGGCCACTACGAGGGGATTCTCTGAGCTGTCTACGTGGGGTTGGGCTTCTAATGGTGCTAGGGTGATTGCATCAAGACAGAGAAGCGCTAAACAGACGGATAAAGAGGCTGGGAGGAAACGCGTCAGCATAAGATCGAGAACGGCGAGGAGAGCAGTGAACACACCTACTTGTTAACCTGCTTCAATCCGGTGCGTAAACTCCAGAAGCAGCAATCCTTTGACGCTCTCCCTCTGACCCTGCGGGTACAGAGAGGAGATTCTTAGGTCGTTGGGGAGGCAACCCTTAACCCCTCGCTAAGCATCTTGACCGTGCATCCCACGGCTGCAAGTCCGCGCTGCATGACCACCTGAGCAGCGGCTACATCTCGGTTGGTGGTGTAGCCGCACTCAGGGCAGTCATGCACACGCTCTGATAACTCTTTTTTCCCCGTTACCGTCTGACAGTTGGGGCAAATTTGACTGGTTCGGTTTGCGTCTACTTCAGCGTAGAAGACGCCGCGCTTCCAGCACACCCACTTGAGAATGCGCAGGAACTCACCGTGGGCCGCGTCTAGAGTGTGCTTGGAGAACAGACCCCGAGCCCATGCTTTGAAGTTGAGCTGCTCAGCAAACACCATGCCAACCCCATCACATAGCCGATGGGCCAGCTTGTAAAACCAGTCCTGCCGACAGTTGCAGATGTGTTCATGCAGGCTTGCCACCCTCATCTGAGCCTTTCGCCAGTTGTTGGATCCCTTGACCTTGTGACTCGCTCGTTGTTGCAGCGATCTCAGCTTGCGTTGGAGAGTCACAAAGAACTTCGGGGCCTTAACTAGCTCACCCTCAGAGGTGGCAAGATAGCTCTCTAGCCCAACATCAAGACCCAGTGGCCTGCCATGGGGCTGTACCTCTGGCACGACCACATCAGCGTGAAGGGTCAGCATGACATACCAGCCCGATGCCTTTTTGACCACCTGAGCCTGCTTCAGCTCAAAGCCCTCAGGAAGAGGGCGCGACATTCGCATGCGCACCCAGCCGACTCCTGGCAGCTTGACTTGCTCGCCCTGAACAGGATCCTTGCCCAGCTGAGGAAACAGCAATGACCGCATTCGCCCCCGCTGCTTAAAGCGAGGAAAGCCGTGACCCTGCTCCCACATGGACACAAACGCCTTTTCTAGACGCCGCAACACTTGCTGAAGCATCTGAGCATTGGCCGCTTGCAGCTGCGCAAAGACCTTGCGGGCTTGGGTAAGGGCTTTGCATTGACTAGCAAAGGTGGGCCTAGGTGCCTCGGGGGGGATGATGTACTCGCCCCGCAAAGAGCAGCTATCTACCTTGCATGACCTAGACCGATACCAATCTTTGCGCTCAGCCAAAGCATAATTCCATACCTGGCGAGAGGCTTCCAGCCATTGGTCGTAAAGATGGCTCTGCTCGTTGCTAGGGCGCAGTCGATAGGTGTAAGTCAGGTTTAGCATACCCACAGTGTATTATCCCTAAGAACAGGTGTGGTGTTTTTAGAGATTGTTCGGCTCCGGCTCACGCGTCGCCTCACCACCCCTCACCGCTTCGCGGTATAGGCGGAGCACTGTGACGGATCTGGGTAGCATTTAATAGGTAGTGAGCCCCTAAGCTCGCGAGAGCCTGTCGGGTTTCTGGACTTTCATCGTCTTAGGACTCAACATTCTAAAAGGACTCAACATTCTAAAAGGACTCAACATTCTAAAATGAGGAGTTGCTGACGCCTATGTAGACAGTTGCTCATGACCCTCCCCTCTTCCTCCCTGGCCCCAGATCTCCATCCCACGATGGCTCGACTAGCTGAACGGATCCTCGGCCTTTGGCACCAATTTTTCACTCCGGATCCGTATCCCATGCCGGAGGATCTGGGCTACATCGAGGGGCGATTAGAGGGAGAAAAGTTAATCATTGAAAATCACTGCTTTCAAACACCTCAATTTCGCAAAATGCATCTGGAATTGGCTAAAGCGGGGAGTGGCATCGATATTCTGCACTGCGTCATGTTTCCCCACCTGAGATATAACGTGCCAATGTTCGGGTGCGATTTGGTTGCCGGTCGGGGTCAAATTAGCGCTGCGATTGTGGATTTATCTCCGATTGACCTACCTCCAACAGTGACAGGAGCAAGCCAGGATCCGGTGAGAGCTCGTTTACCCGACTCGTACATCTCCGCGTTGGATCCTTGGCTAGACCATCACCACCAGTTCAGTCACCCTCGGGACTTACCCGACTGGGGCTGGATTTTTTCCCCCTACTGTTTGTTTATTCGTCCCACACAGGCTGAAGAAGAGGACCGGTTTTTAGAGATTGTGTCGGCTTATCTTTCACTCCACTGTGACCTGACCAACCAAACGGATCCGAGTGCCAACCCAGATCACATCTATGCGGGTCAATCTCGTTACTGTCATCAGCAACAACAGAATGATCGGACACGGAGAGTCTTAGAAAAAGCATTCGGTTCGGAGTGGGCGGAGCGGTATATGACTACAGTGCTATTCGATTTACCTCCCTCTCCCTAAAGCATCGAGCCGAGATAGAGCCAATGAACCCAGAGCCTTGAGGCACAGAGCCTGAGGTCTAGGGTGTTCAGTCTGGGGCATACTTCAACCAGCGCCTTCAAGGATCCATCGATGTCTACATCTCGCCGTCAACAGGTAACAACCTATCTACACCAGCGCCAATTTACAGAGGCAGAACAGTATTGCCGTCAATGGATCCAAGCTCAGCCCCAGGATCCGGAGGCGCTCTACTGGTTGGGTGTGGTTCGGGCGTACCAGGGATTTCAAGAAGAGGGATTGCATTGGTTAGACCGGGCTTTGGAGTATCGACCCGAGGATCCTCTTTTTCATCGGGATCGGGGGTTTTTGCTCATTCAACTGCACCGCCTCTCCGCTGCGATTGAAGCCTTACAGCGCAGTCTCGAATTGGATCCGGCTCAGGTGTCGGCTTATCCTCCCTTAATTCAAGCCCTACATCGGCTCGAACGCTGGTCTGAGGCTAAAACCGTCTGTGAACAGGCTCTGGCTCAGAATGAGGATAATGGGATGCTATGGGCGTTGTACGGAGCAACATGGCTATCCATGAATCAGGTGGACTCAGCGATTGAAGCGTTGCAATGGTCTATTGTGTTGGATCCTGAAGTGACTCAAACATATTTGAACTTAGGAGTCGCTTTACAGCAGGCTGGGCGTTATATTGAAGCTGAGCCCGTCATTCAACAAGCCATTGCTCTCGACCCTGACAACCCCGATTATCATTACCACTACGGGTGCTTGACTAAGAAAATGCAGTGTTATCCTCAAGCTGAGACAGCTCTGAAGACTGCTGTTAATCTGAAATCCGACCATCTCGATGCCTGGAATGAATTAGGGGATTTACAACTCCGGCTGCATCGATGGGATAAGGCTGAAGCCATCTATCAACAAGCGCTAGACCAGGATCCTACCTTTCCCACCACCTACTTTAACTTTACAGCTCTATTGGAATTACTGAATCGCCTCCCGGAAGCTAGTGAGTTGATGAGTCGAGGCTTGCACTATCACCCGCACCGCTACGACATGAATTTAATTGCGGCCAAGCTGGAACGGCGTCAAGGCCGGATTGAAGCAGCCTTAGAAATCTTAAATCGCCCCGTCGATCCACCCACAGCCCCTCACCTCACAATTCTCAAAGAGTTTGAACTTGGTTCTCTCTACAACACCCAAAAGGATCCTGATCGAGCCTTCCAGCACTTTCAAACCGCGAATCAGTTGCAAAAGCGGATCCAAGGCGCTGATATCTACGACAAGCAGCATTACCTAAACTATCTAGACCATATTTGGGCTACGCTGACTGAGTCTTGGGTGCACAGCTGGACTGATACCCCATCAATGGATCCTGGAGATGATTCTGAAGATGATTCTGGGGCTATTGAGCCTGTTTTTATTGTTGGATTCCCCCGTTCGGGGACCACACTCCTTGGCCAAATCTTAGACAGTCATCCCCATATACAGGTTGCTGATGAACGAGGGCTGTTCAGTTCCTTAGAGTCTTATATCAATCAATCTATAGGTCCGATAGCACAAGTTCTACCACAGCTCTCTGCTGAGCAAATTCGCCATCTACGAGCTGTTTATCGCCAGACTCTCGATCAGCATCTCTCTTTACTACCGGGTACTACTGTATTTGTAGACAAGGATCCGTTTAACTTAGTTAAAGTCATGCTGATGGTGCGGCTGTTTCCCCAGGCTCGGATCCTGTTTGTGTTACGTCATCCCTACGATGTGTGTCTGAGTTGCTTTATGCAAGCGTTCGAGATAGGGAGCCATACTGCTAGCTTTTTTACCTTAGCGGATACAGCGCATTTGTACTCACGTATGATGGACATTTGGCTCCGGAGTCGGGCACTACTTAACCCTAATGTCTATGAAATTAGGTATGAACAGGTTGTCGAGACGCTTGAGATAAGTATCCGAGATCTCTTACATTTCATAGGAATAGAGTGGGATCCTGCTGTTCTTAAGCATGACCGTCATGCCCAACAACATGGACGGATTCAAACTCCTAGTTATAGTCAAGTGACACAGGCCATTTATACATCTGCCAAGTATCGCTGGCATCAGTATGCCCATTATTTAGAGCCACTTAAAGCGGTGATAGATCCGTATAGTCAGCACTTTGGATATGATTTGGATCCTTAGCTGCAAATACGTCAGAGTTAATCGCTAGTCAAGCCTACCTATGGAGCCTGAAAATCAACCCACACTCAGGTATATGACTACTGGTGATGGGCTAAGGACAGGGGATTGTAACAGTTCTTGGGGTGGGTCTTGAATGAGCATCTCAGTATTAGGCTCACTAGGGGCTCGAAATGTCCTGAACGGCAGCTTCACAAAGTTCGATTGCTTTTAACATTTCTGCTGCTGAAGAGAATCGGCGCTGTGGGAGTTTAGACAAAGCCCTGGAGAGCACAGACTTCACGAGAAACGGTACTGACTCTGGCATCATGATGTACTCATTAATATGAGCTTTCATGATCTGGCCTGGTGTGCCCTGGAAAGGTCGATAACCGTTAATGAGTTCAAACAGAATGATCCCTACACTATACAAATCAGATGCATAGGAATAATTGCCATAGTAGCGCTCAGGAGCCATGTAAGCCGGGGAGCCAGTGTAGGATGATGGGCCTCTTTCTGGTAGAGAATGACGGATCCGGGCAATCCCAAAATCTGCAATACGAGCCCTATACCCTTGCTGATTACCATCGATCAGAATATTCTCAGGTTTAATATCACAATGGACGATTCCTTGGGTGTGAGCATAGTCGAGTCCCCTCAAAATATCCCGCACGAGTATCAACTTTTGAGTGAGGTCCCAAGTCTTATACATCCATTGCCTGAGGTTGCCCTTAGGGCAATAACCCATCACTAGATAGCGACCAGAATTGAGATGTTCTAATCCGTAGCAGGAGAGAATGTTGGGATGATGGAGGGTAACCAGACAATTGAGCTCTCTTAAAAATCGATGAGTGGGGAAATGAAGGGGGTCCAAAAACTTGAGCGCGACATGTTGCTGACTAGCCAGGTGAATAGCATGAAATACCTGACCATGGTGACCTTGACCAATGCAGTCTAGAATCTCATATCGATTAGTTTGAGGAGTAGTAACACAGGTCTCAGTCGGCTGCATAATGGACCCCCTAGCAGTTGTAACTTATCTTTAACCAAAGAAGACCTCAACCGAAACAGGGCCTGCTGATTCAGGCTCTTGCTCTTCGTGGCGTGTGTCATGCAGGGATTGCATCTTTTCCTTCGCTTCTTGGTAACGAGCCAAATCACCACGAGAAAAGTAATGGTTTGCTGATGCTCTGAAGTCAGCCAGAGCTGCCTGTCGGTAGCCCTGGGAGACCTTAATTTGCCCTCGTTCAAAGTAGGCTTCAGCTAAAGACGGATCTGTTACTATCGCAGTATCAAAATCTACCCTAGCGCTATCCAGGTTGCCAAGCTGCTGGTAGCAGAGCCCACGTTGGTAATAAAGGTCACTACTATCCTGTCCTGCTGCCTGGATCTTGCGAGAGTAATCTGCAACCTCATTTAGTAATTGGCAGGTTTGATGCAGCTTACCCTGACGCTTTTTTAATGTCTGTCCCATTGTGGCCATTTCAGCTTGTTGCTGGCTCAGCTGCTGCTGCTGGAAATCTAACGCCTCTGAAGTCTGCTGCTGCTGCCACTTCAAACCACGATGGTTAACAACGTGAAGTCCAATCGCTAGCGATAGCGGCACCGACAGATAGACAACCTGCTGAGTGGCTGCACTCACTAAAGATCCAGCCACAGTCCCAACCACAGTGGTAAGTTCTAGCATGGGGATGAGCTTGGATTTGCTTGATGTACCGGGCTCAAGGAACTGATTGATCATGGTGACCTCACTGGTAAACAAAATAAGGTAAATTCTATAAGGCGGCTTCAGCCTGGTGGGTGACAATTACGCAGTCTGTTGTAGGACGGCAAGCACACAGAAGAACGAAATCGCGATCAATGTCATAGCGATCAAGAAATTCAATCGCCTCGGGAGACTGTTCAACATGACCTTTGACTAATCGACCCACACACTCTGTACATTTACTGTTTAAGCAGGAGTAGGGAAGGTCAACTCCAAAGTCCAAGGCCGCATCCAAAATGACTTCATCAGTGCCAACTTTAATCTTCTGTTCCACAAAATCAATTGTCTCTAACGGATCTTTAGTCCAATCTACAGGCTGACTCTCGCCAGGAGGGTGCAGAAACGTGATGGAGTAGGCAGACATGTTCATGACCTAATAAGTCGTAAGTTGCTAATTCAGTTGAAATTGCTAGATGAGGAAAGAGTACAGTGATCGGTGCCTAGCTCAGTACACTTACATTCAACTGGAGAGCAGGATCCGCAAGTGCAGTTGTTTCTGAGGGCAGGTATCGTTTCACAACTTCTCGGAAAAGCTTGTAAGTTTGGGCCGCCTTTTGCTGATAGGAGAAGGCTGTTGTGATGGTGCGGTACCAAATTAAAGCATTGCTGCGCTGACGATCTAGGTCGGCAAAGAGAATGGCAGAAGCAGTGACTCGTAGCATCATTTCGAGGTCTCTGCGGCAGATTTCAGTCTGATCTTGCCCATTAAACTCAAACACACTCGGAGCTTTTTGCTTTCGCTCTCTAATTACTTGATCAATAATGGTCGAAGATTGCTCCCGCATTGCTTGATAAATTTGTCTTCGAGTTTCAGCTGTAGCTAGATAGTCTTTGAGCGGTTGAAGTTCTACATCGGTAGCAAAGCGGCCATCGGCCACTGCCGTTAATTCCTGACGTTGACTGAACATGGTAACTCTTTCTCCTGTAGACAAGATGAGTAATATCTAGACATCATGGGTTTTTGCGAGGTAGTCCTGTACCTGATCCTGAACATCTTTGAGAGAGGTAATCATGGACCGTGTCACCAGTTTGCCTTTTTCCACAAGAACTTTACCTGTTAAAGGGTGCAATATGTCTTCTTGAGCTCGACGACCAATCAAGTCTTCAACATCAGTGTTGGCGTTGATGTAGAAACCTGCTGGTAGTTCAACAACCACCCCCTCATCTAAAACCCGAGCCTGACAAGCTAAGCGAGAATTAGTACGGCAGCTGGTAATGACCTCCAAGGTCCGCTGTTCCCGGCGGTTAATGGGAGAAAGACTATCCATCCCTTCTGTGACATAAACATGACAGGTTGAGCACATCCCTCGGCCACCACACTCTTGGAGAATATTCAAATTTTTAGCAAGCAGACCGGATAGAAGATTGTCATTCGTATCAACAGAGGTTTCCTGCTGAATGGGTTCAAGTTTGATGGTTTTAGCCATGATAGTTTCTCACAAGGTTCTACAGAGACTCGCAAGGTTCTACAGAGACTCGCAAGGATAGGTGCACAGTCGACTCAGAATCGTTTCATGATCTTGGCCTTCTAGTAACCAAGCGTTAACTGGTTTTAGACGCTCAGCTAAGCCGATAATGAAAGTGTTGACCGTATTCCCTTGAGATTCACAGGATGTCTGGCAACAATTTAACTCCTGCCCTGTTAACTGACTAAAGAAAGCACTCAGGATCCCTGCTTCCAAATGACAAGACTGCTCAGACTCTGATGATGCAACCTGAGCAGAGGCTGAGTATTGAACTTGGGCAACCAGCAGACCTTGCTGGTAATGATCAATGCTCAATTCTAAACATCCCCAACCATGGGTTAGCCAACACTGTTTCAGACACTGCAAGAAATGAACCATCTCAAGCTGTGCTAGGGGTTTCTGATAAAACTCACTCACTTCCGCTGCAAATCGGCGGTAGAAATTCTTGCCCCAACGGTAGCCACACTGAAATAATACAAACCCAGCACTTTGTCCTGTTTCATGTTTCAGACTAGCTAACAAAGCTTCGAGAAAGGGTTCTGGCAATGCCACAAGGCGGGACCCAGAACGACTTTCAATGAGTCCAAACTCGATATCACCCTTCAAATAGGTATCTGGACTGAAATAGTTTCGCCACAGAGTAGGACTGGAGGTCAGCTCCGCAATGTTAATCATGATAAACTCAACTTAAATGAACAAAATGAGCTTAAGCAATCAGCAAACACCCTTAACTTTGATTGAGAACAGGTACAGGTGCACTTAGGTGGTCACTGGCCATTTTGAGGTAAGGATCGAGTAATTCAATCTGAACGGGGGTTAAATTTTCCTTCAACTGGTCTTGGAGGAGGCGATGTATGGTCTCACAGCTAACGGATTCAGCATCCTCACTGTGAGCTTTAACAACAGGGGCTAACCACTCCAGCAGTCGATACCGCAGAAAGTCTGGATCCTTAAGCAGTACAGCCATCCCAATGTGTCGATAGACCGAAATCCACTGCATGACTAGCACCTTCAAGGGCTGAACAGCTAAATCAGGATCCTGTTGAAGCAGCTGGTCGGCAATTGCTTGAAATATCTCGACTTCATTGTCACGCAGAGTCTCATACAGCTCGAGCCGATCAGATAGGGCTTCAATATGAGTCTGCCACTGATCCAAATCTTGATCTTTCAAAGGTTGATACTCTGATTCTAGCATCAAATGATGAAGTGCTGAGTCCATGTCAAGTCCTTAGAATAAATTGGAAACATCTGCAATAGAGAGAGTGTGAGAATGTGTGGGTAGTACTTCCTCAACAGGTAATGGGGCAATTTCGGGTACAGGTCGCCACGGGATATGCGCAAAAAATATTCCTACATCAACAGTCCAAGGTGTAGTAGTGATGGAGAAAGGCGCTTGAGTGTAAGGGATCCTGAGTTCATTATTCCAAGCAATCTGAGAGAAAAATTCAGCAACACTCATTCGGTGCAGAGAAGAGGGCTGCTGAACATTCTCTATCGCTGGAGCACCTGTACCTAGCCAATTACATTGGTGTAAAAATTGAGAGACACTGATGGTTAAATTCACCTGATTCACGATAGATATTCTCCTTGAGAAAGACGTTTCTCAATATCACGAGCAGTGGCTCCTTCGTTTTGCCAGAAGGCAGCTGCATTGATACGATCTTGCTTACCCAACAAAAACTTGCAGTAGGTTTCACCCATGGCATAACATTGAATTTCTATACATCCTAAAGACTTATGAACAACACTGCTAAAAAATCCAGCAAATAAACCTGCATAGAGATGACAGACGGGCTTGCCAACATCACCCAGTGTACGAGCTACTACTGAGTCGAAGATATTAATAAACAGAAACCCATTTTTCCGCTCATTAAGATCAACTTCCCAGTTGCCCCAACCCTGAGCTGCTAGTGGCCACCACCAAGCTTCCATCAAAAAAGGAAAGTGCGTTTGGGTTAGAGCTCCACTAATCTCATACTCTTTTTCAAACCACTGCTTGAAGTAGGCCGCATCTCGGATTCCCCACTCATACCCAATATTGTACATGATTACAGAAGCAGCACTACCTAGCTCAGCTTCTAATCCCTGAATAAGGCCAACAACAAAATCTTCTGCCACAAAAATATTGCGAGCATCATTCCAGTCTGTGACAGATCCTGTCTCACGGTCAAACGAGAAAAACTCACCAAAAGAGTAGTGAAAATGTTTGTGAGGATAATCTTGCTTCAGAGGGTGAGATCGCTTGGTTACTGGTTTAGAAGAGGTCACAATGGGTTGATCCACTTGAGTTTGCACCGTTTGCACCATTGATAAATCCTTCGAAATCATCGATAAATGTGAATAGTAAATGAGAGCAAAACCGTATTCTGACTAGTAACACACACGGATCTGCCGGCGTTCTACTAGTTTGGGAAAATCGCGAATGATATGGCTACAACTGGATATAAATGTTTTCATCCATTGGGAGTAGACATGGAGTTCTGAGGATCCAATATCTTTAGGAGATCCTATAAATTGGACCTCTGACTCAGTGATTTGAAAGTTCTCGGTCCAGTGGGAGGATGGACGGGATTTTTCAAGGTACTTAGTGGCTAAGGTTTTGCCAAGATACTCTCCACTTAGCTCATAGATAGCATTCAAGGCATCGAGTAATTCATCAACTTGAGGATCCTCCTGAACGGATGGAGATGTCATTCCTACTGCGCTGAAGGCATTTACACTAGCTGTGCTGACTTGCCGGGCTTTGCCTATGCAGAGACATAGGGCAATGACCTGATCGAATGCAATGACTAAACCACATTGCTCTGACTCGAGTAACTGCTTACAAGCTTGAACAGCCTGCACTTCTTGATATAGATCAAAAAGCTGGGTTACCTCAAAGGTGAGTTCTCGATATTCAAATTGCTGGGTTAGTTCGGGGTGGACTTGAAAAGCGGGAAGCTCTTGATGTGAAAGAATAAACACGTTCACTGCCTCCAGAGCAGTACAAGAATTCAACCAGGTCATTTAACCTGAGATACAAAGGGAAACATCGACGAGATACAGGGGCTTGTATATGCAAAGCCTATTGATCGAAGCCCTTGATGCCTGAATACGTATTCCTTACTTAGAACTTTACCAAGATGCCTTCTTGGAGCACTACCGTATAGATACTGACTGTCCTATCTTGCTTTGCGGTAAAGTGTTAAGAAATCAAAACTTACTCTTCAGTATGGATCCGTGTGTAGTTTATAGGAGCTTCACTAACTTCTTGGGATATCTCTTCAAGGCTAGTTACTAGCGCTTTCTCTGACTAGGATGTTTGTTCATATAGACTTTAATAAAGCAGTTAGTCTGTTGTGTTACTTAACGTTAAGTCTGATAATTTTACGGGTAAGCGATTTTGCTGAAAACTGGATGCTTCCTGTCAATCACACCCAAGAGTGACCTGCTAATAGGTATTTAGCTGAGGCATCTGTGTGGTCATGAGCTCCTATGAGGAGAAAACTGAGAAAAATCTGATCTCAGTAGGTCTGACTCTGCTCTACAACGAGATAGTTGACATGGCAAAGTCAGACCTACATGCTCCATGGTTGCGGGGTAATTCACATCTTGCAGTCGATTTAAATATCCATCCATATTGTCGAGCTAGGGGTCGTTATCACTCAATGCATGGATTAAGACAAGCCACTAAACGCCACACCTACCACTAAAGGCTCACTACCTGCTGCAGATCTCGTTTGCCATGAAACATCCATACCAAGCCAGTGAGAGCCATTTTGAACGTGCCGGACTTTTCCCAGCAGATGAGGTCGAGGATTACTTGCAGATGAGTGCGGCAGCCACGGGACCGTGAATCAATATCTGCTTCAGAAGATAATCGCGAACCGAACTACTCACTTGCTGAGTCGGTAGGCATCAAGCTGAGGCATATGGCGAAAGGTGTCTGGTCCTGTAGCGAAGCGTCCCGAAGGGAGGCAGACTATCTGGGCTGGGGATTGGTGTTCAGAGAAGTAGAGATCTCTGGTCTGCCACTCCCTTCCTACCTGGGGCAAGGGTATAACTAAGTGGTGTTAGCTAAGGATCCTGTCCGAAGTTACTCAATCGTAATATCAAACTTGTTCGCAATAATATCCTGCTGTTCAATCACCTGCTCAAAGAGAATTTCATCCTGCTGAATCAGTTCTTCTAGAGCGTTGTCGATGTAATCGAGATCAGCGTCGGTAGGCGGATTGTGCTCCTTAACATAGTCAATAATGTCATCGTAAGCCTCACCAATTTTGTAGGAGTTCTCGTTGTAGGCGACCAAGGCAGCATGGAAATCGCGACACTCGTCACAATCGGGCACTGTCAACTCAGCTAACTGAGTCTGCCCTGTTTCTAACTGTTGCATCAGCTCGGTATGTTCCATCTCTAGTGTGGGGATATCTACGCTCTCGCCTGCGTAATACAACTCCATCTCTTGAACAAACTCACCAAACTGAAGTTCAACGCTGTCATTGATATCTATCATCTGATTGTTAAAGGTGATCACTTCATCAGATGAAACCGTGAAGAGAGAGATGAGTCCAGCGATAGTGAAAACGACTGCTAGAACTACTAATCTTATTCCAAGTCTTCTCATGATAGTTCCCTTGACTGAAGATTAAATTCAAGATCGGCACCTAGTCCGCAGCAGTGTGCAGAAGCAAGCGCCCCAACGCTAGCAGAGCCCCTGACTTCAAGGCAAGGTAGACTCAAGCCCCGTTACAGGTCATGGGCGTATGTCTAAACTAAATTCATAAATCTTATGAGATCAGGATCCATTTAGGCCGTTGACTATGTACACTCAACCTGACAATACCCAATTTCCGATTACACTAGGATCTGCCCTCACTTCGGATTCTCTTGTCTGAGACTTCTTGTCCGAGACTTCTACGGCCTGGAGTCTTCGGGCTAATCTGAGTCTTCGGGCTAATCTGAGTCTTCGGGCTAATCTGAGTCTTCGGGCTAATTGAGAGTCACTGAGGCGATCCAGGCTATGGGTAAGTAGGATCCGTTCCCTCGTCTACACCGTTATCTTCCTTGAGTCATCATGGTGCGCAGCAAGCTTTCTGAACAGGATCAACACATGATGGTGCGGCTCTATCGAGAGTCAGATGCCACTGCAACCCTGTTGGCCGAAAAGTATCAGGTGAGCCCTAGTACGGTTACTCGGATCCTGAAGGATAATATTCCTGCCAAGGACTACCAATCTCTGGTCAGCCAGAAGCGTTCGGCGGGTCGCCGACGTGATGAGGCTAGCTCCACAGACCAACTTACGGTTTTGCTCGATGACACCACGGATAGTGCCACTGCTGACGGCCCATCAACATCAGGAGGTGAAGGCTGGCTAGACGTTGAACCAGTCTTTGAAGGGTTTGATGATGATGATGATCCCTCTAGTGAACTGGAGAGCGCTCGCACAGATGACGATTACGATCGAGGGGATAACGACACCTCTACTGAGACCCCGTTGAGCACGGCGTTCTTTGATGATGGTGACGATGATGAGTCTGACGATGAGTCCGATGATGACTTTGATTTAGATGACATTGATACCTCTACAGCACTCTACCCAGAGTCTGAAGAGGATCCTGACGATGAGTCTGATTTTGATGATGATGATGGATACGAATCTGAACTCGATTTCGATGACTATGACTCGGAGGCAGATGAAAACGTCAGTGATGATCAATCGCCGGAGGCTGCTCTACCTGAAGAAGAGGAGAACACTCTTCAAGTCTTGTCTCTAGAGGATCTCGACCCGCCCGATGTTTGCTACACCGTAATTGATCGGTTTCATGAACTGACGACTCAGCCCTTACGTGACTTAGGATCCGACTCCGGCACAGAGCAGATGGATCCAGAATCCCGGATGTTACCTATTTTTGACAGTCATCGTTTCGCCCGCCGGTTTTCGGAGATGAACAAGCGACGAGGGAATCCTCCCCATCGTGTCATTCAGTTTCCGGGCTATCTCCTCGATATTGTGCGCTCCCACCTCCGTGGTAAAGGCATTACGCATCTACTTGTGGATGGTAAGGTATACAGTCTCTAGGATCCTTAGCGTTTGCGGATCAGGGGGAGTAGCCATTGCTTGGATAGCCTATCTCCAGATAGCACGACCTGAGCGATGACATGAATATCCTCAGTGTGGTGCCTCCATACTGCCAGCTAGTCTAGGATCCTGCGGCTCCTTAGCTAGCACTGAAACTGTTGCCCTAATGACTATTGAATAACGAGATCTTCCAAGGCAAGGGGCAAACCACTGGTTAACCTTCTGCGGATCCGTTTTGGGTAGCAATGCCAAAGGTAATGTCAAAAGTGGAGATCGTTCTCAGAGCATCTGACACTTCCACAAACCGACCGTGCGTAATCGCTAAATCTGCGGTGATCAAGACTAGTCGATTCAGATTTTCGTTCTCGGGTGTGGTGTCCTCGCTCAGAATGCTTTCCACTTTAGCGGGGAGATCAGCCAGGGCGACAATCTCTTGATTCACCGCAATTTGCCCGTCATTGGTAATACTGACGGTAACATCCGGGCGTGTTTGAGCAACCGAATTAGACGCGCTGGGTAAGTCCACATCCAGTGACTCCGTCCGGGTCAGCACCAAACTGGCGATGATAAAGAACACCAGAATGGAGAAAATGACATCGATCAACGGCACAATATTGATCTCAGCAGGTTTGAAATCATCTTCTAGCAGGATCCGCATTCTTCTACCTCACCACGACGAGCTAAACGACAAACGTTCTGAAACATTAGAGATCCACTGACAGCCAAAGCAGACGACTAAACCGGGACCTCTTCAAATCCTTCTTCAATGTGCTGACGATGTAGAAGTTCTAGCTGACCGCTATATTCTTGGATCCTGGCTACCTGACGAAAATAGAGAGCCCGGAAGACATTTGAAATAATTTGGGTCAAGATCGCCACAATGAGACCGAACGCCGTGGAGTACAGCGCTTCAGAAATACCGGTACCAACACCCTGTGTATCTGTGCCCCCGATACTACCTAGCTGAATGGATCCAAGAATCTGAATAATACCCGTGACAGTTCCTAATAAGCCTAGGAAAGGGGCGATCGTGATGATGGTATCAAAGACGGTAGTGAAGCGTTTGAGCAGGGGTAGCTCGGCTGCAATGGCGGTCTCCAGAGCTAAGCGAAACTCTTCTGGACTAGCCTCATCAATCTCTAGAGCGGCTAGAAAGATTCGGGCAATGGGAAGATCAGCATTCTGCTCCAGCTTAAACAGGGCTGCTCGTGGGTTCCGAGAATAGAGGTTGAGACAATCTTGGACAATTTGCTCCTGACGGTGGGTCACTTTCCACCAAAACTGCCACCGCTCTAACATCAGAGCAATAGCCACAATGGAGAAGAGCAGCAGCGGATAGACAACAAACCCTACTCTTCCGAATAGCTCGCCGAGCGCAGTGAGTGCACGCATCTGAATCTCCACCCCTTCTAGGCATTAGGTACGGTTAGCTTCGTTTTAGGATAAATCAGAATTGAGTCAGTCGAAGATCTGAAATATCAGTGTGGACTAATCGCTAACTTGTCTTAACATGCGAGCGGCGGTTTAGGGTTAACTCATCAACGCTAGTCTGGATGCCATCATGGGCAGAGTCACCCTGTTTGGTAATTGTTCCTACTGGTTGTTGCAACTACGTGTTTTGCTGTGATTGCATGTTTTGCTAGGGTTATCCGTTCTAGTGGTACTGATCACTCGTTCCCACAGAGTTCAAAGTGAACCGATCTCTACGATGAAGGGAGCTCTGCTGAGACGGATCCTGCTGAGATGAAGACTAGGGCCTCAGGTTCTGCACGTATCACCGTTGTAGGAAGGGGAGCGCTCGTCAATTGCTGGTTCAGAAGGCATACTAGTTGCAAGTCAGGATCCTTGAGGCCTATGAATATGAAAATTGGACGTTGGCTGGGGATCGTGGGGATTAGCTTCATGGTGCTGATCTTCACGGCATGTGCCCCATCTCCCTCTCTCAGCTCGTTTGACAGTATTGTTGTTAACTTCGTGGATACGGCAACAGCCGATCAGGTCCGGTCTGTGGCCACTAAGTATGACCTGGATTCACTGAAGCTCAACAGCGATAGTGCTTACGCTCAAGCTGAAGAGCTCTATCAATTCGATTACGATTCCCACAACCGTCGGCAGACTCGTCAGCTGGTGCGCCGTCTAACTCAGGATCCGTTGATTGAATATGCTGAGCCCAACTACATCTACTCCGCGTCGCTGGCCCCCAATGACGAAATGTTCAATCAGCAGTGGAACATGCAAGCTATTAAGATGCCAGAGGCTTGGGATATTACTGCCGGTGAAGGCATCACGGTTGCGGTCATCGATACTGGCGTCACCCAAGTGGCTGACCTGGCCCAGACCAAGCTCGTGAAGGGCTATGACTTTGTGGACGATGACGAGAATGCGGATGACTTACATGGTCATGGCACCCACGTTGCGGGGACCGTTGCTCAATCCACCAACAATCAACTGGGGGTTACAGGCATTGCTTACCAGGCGAACATCATGCCAATCCGAGTGTTGGATGGTAATGGGTTCGGATCCGTTGCGGATATTGCCGAAGGGATCCGATTTGCCGCAGATAAAGGTGCCACTGTCATCAACATGAGCCTGGGCGGGCGCTCTCCCTCAACCGTAATGGAAGAGGCCGTGAAGTATGCCCACCAAAAGGGCGTAACCGTTGTAGCGGCTGCCGGGAATGATGGCTCCAGCCGGGTAGGATATCCAGCTAAGTTTGAACATGTGATTGGGGTGTCCGCCACAGGTCCTCAGGGCGAGAAAGCGCCTTACTCAAACTATGGTGTAGGCGTTGATATTGCCGCACCGGGGGGCGCGAAAACTCAAGAGCATCCAGAGTGGGGGATCCTGCAGCAAACGATTAATCGTCGTAATCCTAGTCAAGCTGAATTTGCCTACTTCCAGGGCACCAGCATGGCTTCACCTCACGTGGCTGGGGTAGCTGCGTTGATTCAAGCTCAAGGGACTAAAGATCCAGACGCAGTTGAGCGGCAGTTGAAGCGCTCAGCCACGCCGATTGAACACGATAAGCAGAACTACTACGGTGCGGGTCAGCTGAATGCACTAGCAGCCGTATCTCGGGGCACATCAATGGCCCAAGAGAATCCGTTGATGTTGTGGTTGAAGGACTTTGTTCAATACCTGGCGTCCAATGGCTATCTCAGTCCTCGGTTCTGGCTTGATGGCGGTGCGATTGCACTGGTGCCCAAACTGATCATGGTGATTGGGGGTTACATCCTCTTGGTCGTGATTCGGTGGTGGTTGGCTCCTAAGGGATTCCGCTTCTCATTCCCCTTGATGGCGGGTATGGTTCTGGGAAGTTCTGGTCTGTTTGTGTTCCAAGGTCTGGCGATAACGGATGTTCCCCGATGGCCGTTGCAAGTGTTGGGTAGCTCAATTCCGGAAGTGGGCACAGCGTTTGCGCAGTCCAGTGCGTTGAATCCAATTACGGCAAGCCTTTTGATCCCCTTGGTGGGTATTGTGTTGTGCTTGGGTCACAAGCAGTTGCGTTGGTTAGCGATTGGGGCGTCGGTCGGAGTCGCGTCTCACTTATTGCTCTCCAGTACGCTGTTTTATGAGGGTGTGGTATGGTTTGGATCCTCTGCTTGGTTTGGGCGCAGCTTCTTACTCCTCAATGGATTGCTCTGCCTGTTGCTGGCTTATTTAGCAGTCCGGGCGACGTCTCCATCCCAGCCATTGAACAACCGTCTAGTGAGTCCGAATTAATGCAAACGTACACCGGAACGATTGAGTTTTTAGATTTGGAAGGAGGTGTCTGGGTGCTCTCGACCGAGGAGGAACGCTATGCCTTGTTCCGAGCTCCCAAGCAACTGCTGCAAGACGGGTTAGATGTGGCAGTGACAGGCCAGGTGAATCCAGATATCGTGACAGCGGCTCAAGTGGGTCCTGTGTTAGAAGTCTCGGAGTACACGGTCCGGTCCCAAGCAAACTAGCTCTCAAATGAACTCAGGCATTAAGCGGGTTGGAGGGGTCTAATGGATCCTTCTAACCCGCTTATTCTTGGGACCCACTACTGGGCCATCTTTGAAAAACGTAACGGTGTGCTGTTTCGCTGGGATACACGGGTTTACCTGCAGCCGATGACCGCTCCATCTCCCCAGGATCCTTGCCTCGGTGCGATTATCGGTAAAAATCCAGGCTCAGCCCAACCTACGCGTGATGGAGAAGGATTGCAACCAATTGCATTAGGTCTAGATCGATGTTTACTCACCGTGCGAAGTGTGGTGATGAAAGCGTACGGATCCTTAGGATCCTCACCACCTGAGTGTGGCTTTATTCAAGTCCTGAATCTGTTCTACCTGTGCGATCCGCAGCTGAAGCGAGCGATCGGATTGTTGCAAACTCAGTTCAACTCTGAAATAACACCGTGTCTATCGGAATCCAGATCCTTTCCGTGGGTGTGGGCCATCTGGGGTGGACCGTCTCGGGACTTGGATCCTTACAAAAAGCGGTTTGTGAATTTGAAGTCGAAGTGCCATTTTTTTGTAGATAAGCACACCAGCCACGTGACGCCTGGGCTCGCCAGCACTGATGATTTTGCGAAACATACTCAGGGCCTCCGACATGATTTAGTGGTGCCTCATCTCAAGGGGATCCTAATTTGTAGGAGCCGAACTTAGTATTGATTGAAGCGGGAGACAGATCCTCTAAAGTGACCAAGTTTGAACTGTAGGGGCATCATCTCGCACGTGTGACCCTTGTGTCTCTCCTAACTGTGGCTAGCCTTACGCACTGCAATCAAGCTGCTCGTTGTCCCCAACATCAACCCCATGGATCCCAACACCAAAGGTAGGATCAGCATACTAAACTCACTGGCAGATTGGGGGATCTGTAGAAAAGGCAGTGCTAACAATTGGGTTAGTAGATCCTTCAACACCCGTTGTGAGCCCAGGACAAGACCCCAGGCACCGGCTGAGCCAATGATGCCAAATAAGGATCCTTGTAACACAAAGGGCATATAGATCCAGATGGAGGTGGCACCGACTAACTGCATCACTTCGATTTCGTGCCGACTGGCCATCACAACAAGACGGATCGTAGTAGTGATCACCGCAACGGTAGTTAAAGACAAGATCCCAGTGACGGCAATAGTGCCTAGGCGGAGCAGATCCTTCACTTGTTCCAATTGGAAAACCACTTGGCTACCGTAGTACACCTCATCAATGCCTTCCATTTGCTCAATTTGACTGGCAATTCCTTTGAGATAGGTAGGGGAATCAGCATGAACTCGGAGGGCATCAACTAGCGGATTTTCACCCAGCTGCTCTTCAACAGCCTGCGGGTCCACAATACCCATATCGACCAATAGCTCCCGCCAAGCCTCTTCACGGCTGATCACATTGACCTCACTGACATGAGGAATCGCTTGCACCTGTGGCTTTAACTCAGCCCCACTGGCCTCGATATTCAAATAGGCTGAAATTTGAACTTGCGTCCCCAATGAATCCATCGTGGAATCCAGGCCCCAGGTGAGTTCTAGACTGATGCCCACCAAAAATAGGAGCACCGTCAATGTACTAACCGCCGCCCAGTTCAACCAGCCCCCCCGCCGGATCCCGAGGAAGGTTTCTTGAAGCAGGTAGACGAGTTTGATGAATAATCGGCCTACGGCAACGAACATACGACTATCCTCTGCAGCTCACGGGTCAGTCGGGCCTGGAGAATGTAACAACGGATCCACTCTTGCACCCCTTATTGCACTACTTAGCCTAGCGCACGTCGATGAGTTGGCTGTCTTCGATCCGTACAACACGGTGCTGGGTCCGATCAATCAAATAAGGATCATGGCTGGACATGACGATGGTGACCCCAAAGGCATTTAACCGTTGTAAAACCTGGAGCACCAGCAGAGAGTTTTCCCGGTCAAGGTTCCCCGTCGGTTCATCGGCAATTAACAGGATCGGACGATTCGCAATGGCCCGCGCTAGACTCAATCGTTGCTGTTCACCCCCCGACAGTTCATTGGGGAAACACGCTGCCTTATCCACTAGACCCACCATCTTCAGAGTCGGATCCATACGGCGCTGAATTTCCATGGGGGAGATGCCCTGAGCCCGGAGGACAAAGGCAATATTTTCCTGGACAGTGCGATTAGCGAGGAGTTGATAGTCCTGAAAGACAACCCCCAATTGCCGCCGCAGCATCGCTAACGGACGCGGACGGATCCGATTGAGACACACTTGATTAACCATGACCGTCCCCTGAGTGGGTTGTTCGGCCCCGTAGAGTAAGCGTAATAAAGTAGATTTGCCCGCCCCCGAGACTCCCGTGATAAAGATGAAATCACCTTGACGGATCCGCAGGGAGACATCATTTAGAACACAATTACCATTGGAGAATTCTTTAGTGACTCGCACAAGGTCCACCACTGGGGGCAGTGTTGAATGGGGGTGAACCAGAGTGGGATCCAGAGCAGGGTGCATTAGAGCTTGCGAAGACGCCGTGGACAGGTCTGAGCCCAAGTCAGTCGGTAGTGTGAGCGGGGATGTATCGTCGGGGTCTAACAGGGCAGTGGGGAGCGATGGGGCTGGTTCGGGCGGGGAGGTAACGGTCTTGAGATGAGCTCTAGCGGCGGAGCGTTCCTGGATAGCCTTCAATCGTTCGGATCGGCGGAGGCGTCGTGTGGAGGGTGAGTTATGACGACTAATCACTAGATGACTCCTGGGGGTAACAATGGCCTTTCGGCACAGGATCGGTTCCATTCAAGATGCTGCCTGGGTAGAGTACCGCATGACTGGCTGGGATGCCACAGCATTAGGCGTGCTTTCTAGGTATAACAGAATTCTCTAAGTTTTAAGCTGCTAAAGGGGTATCATCCCAAGTGTCCACAGGATCCTCAAGAGTGTCCATCCTCAAGAGTATCCATCCTCAAGAGTGTCCATCCTCAAGAGTGTCCACCGAGAACTTCGAGGGCTGCCTTCCAGGCAAAGTGGGGAAGAGCTAGCATCCGCCGCCACCGCCACGGTTCCTGGTACAGACGATACAACCATTCCAGATGATAGGCACGCCAAACATAGGGAGCTCGTTCTTTTACGCCTCCCCAAATATCAAAACTGCCTCCCACACCAATCCAAATTGAGGAGGGAGAGACGGAGCGGTGCTGCCGGATCCAAAATTCCTGCCGGGGAGACCCAAGGCCGACCATAATAATTTGAGGAGAGCGGGCGGCAAGCTGGGTCAGAATCACCTGTTCCTGGTCCGCATCAAAGTAACCGTGATGGGTCCACAGATTAAGGGTGGGGTGGGTGGATTGCCAGTAGTGGGCTGCGGTAGCGGAGACATCGGGTTGTCCCCCAATGAGAGCGACTCCATAACCTCGAAAGGCGGCAGCAGCTAGGAGCCATTCTGCCAGTTCAATTCCAGGGGAACGGTAGACCGACACCCCTTGCCATTTCAAGGCCCAAACGATGCCAGCACCATCAGGGGGGACTAAGTCGGCAGTCCGGATAATCTCCGCGAACGCAGGATCCCGTTGGGCTAACATCACCATCTCAGCGTTACAGGTGACCACATGGATCCCGTGCTGTTGTGGGATGCGCTGACAGAGCCATTCTCCGTAGGCGGCGAGGGAATCTGCTGCAGAGGGGGCGGTGAGAGTGTGGACGGGAATGGTGAGAACGGTGCGGGTGGATAGGGTGGGGACAGCGGTCATGACGGCACTCAACTCGATGGATCAAGGCTAGATCGGGGCTAGATTGGTCATCTCTTGTCGATTGATATCATGCGCAGATGAGGATTCCTAGAGGTTTGCTGGGGAAATTGGCCAAGGATCCTGTCTGCGGTTTATTGATCGCATCGATCCGTGCCAAGGATCCTGCCTGCGGTTTATTGATCGCATCGATCCGTGCCAAGGATCCTGCCTGCGGTTTATTGATCGCATCGATCCGTGCCAAGGATCCTGCCTGCGGTTTATTGGTCGCACCGAGCTGCAGAGATAGTCCCGCCTATTGCCCATTGATCGTTTTGATTTACAACGATGAAGCAACGGATGCGATCGCAGGATTAACTTTCGCCTCTTACACGCTTGGTTTGGCATGATTGAGTCAGATTGGACCCTACCTTCAAATGACTTAACGTGAATCGAGACAGAGGACTTCAAGTTCAAGTAGTTCAAATACGCGGCGTTTGATAAATAACAGGCTACGAGGGATCCGTCTGATTGAGTGACACCATGAAGAGTTAAAACTGAGAGATAAGCTAGAATCCAGACCTAGACGTGTCACACGTACAGTAATAACTCAAAGTCCATCACGGTGACATACAACCTTACTCAGGATCCTCAGGCAGCACAGGTCGAACCTCATAGCGGATCCGATTCTGAGAGTGTCGCTCCTGATTGAGGCTAGCTGCCCCTGTTTGCAGTTGCTGGGCTCGGTCCTGGGCTCCCGATTCTGTGTCGAACTGACCCATCCGCCGATTCTTCTGAAACACAGGATCCACGACCCACACCTCCCACGCGATTGGATCTTGAGCGGCGTCTGTTATTGCCGATTGAGACAACGATTCTAATTGGTGTACACGATGTTGTAGTGCTTCAATCGCCTGCCAGATAGCCTGTTGACCAGGATCCCTGATCGGTTGGGTCGGTAGGGCTGTCTCTGTTTGAAGGGTGTGAATGAGGCTATCCAATCCATCTAAGACAGCTTGAGGATCCTGTTCAAACAAGTGAGCCAATGTTTGGACTCGAATCAGCAGAGAGGTTGAAATCGTCAGGCTGGGGTTTGGATCAGGTGCCGTCATAGGAAGTCTGCCATTGTAGTTAAACACACCTGGATCCCTTTAATCATCTCAGGCAGCGGCATGGCAGGATCCTGAGCGCTAACCTGCTCTGGTAAACAGGGGACATGAATGAAGCCATAGGGGATCCGTCGATCTTGGCTAATGTGGTGTTGCATGGCATAGAACAGATGGTTACAAACATAGGTGCCTGCTGAATTGGAGATGACCGCTCGAATCTGGGCTTGATGGAGTCTGACCAGCATCAACTTCAGAGGCAGCGTTGACCAATATCCCACCGGCCCCTCAGGCACAATCGGTGCATCTATCCGTCGTTGGCCAGCATTGTCTGGAATCCCAAAATCATCGATATTGATCGCAACCCGTTCCAGCGCAATGGCCTCCCCGTGGCCTAATCCCAGGGATATCATGGCATCCGGTTGCTGATCACGATAGGCTCTCAGGGCCTGGTCCACACACGTGTCTGCCTCTACTGCGAGCTGGCAGGTTGAGAGGTGCAACGGTGGCGGAGTCTGGGCCTCCTGGCTGAGGGAGTGGGCGATCAGCTGGGTTGGATTAACGGTATAGTCCCCAAAGGGTTCAAATACAGTGACCAGAATGTGCATAAGGATCGGTCATGAGCTTACAACAGTGTGTCTGGGTGTCTCCGCCCGCTTGCCTCAACCTTACGCCAGATCAGGTACAGGTGTGGAGTCTGAATTTAAACCCATCAGAGAATACGATCAAACGACTGTCCCGTTGGCTGTCTCCTGATGAACAGGATCGCGCCGGTCGATTCTATTTTGAACGAGATCAACGGCGGTTTACGGTGGGGCGAGGGTATCTCCGTGACCTATTAGGTCGCTATCTTAACCAGGATCCGGTCACACTCACGTTCAACTACACCCCCCGAGGGAAGCCCTACCTCAAGAGTTCTATCCCCATTCAATTTAATGTGTCCCATTCCAACGAACTAGGGATTCTAGCCTTTGGTTGGACGGATCCGATTGGGGTTGATGTGGAATACCAGCGGGATATGTCTGATTGGGTGCAGCTGGCGGATCGGTTTTTCAGTCCTCAGGAAGCTCAGACCGTTCGGCGTGCCCCTCAGCAACAGCAGACTTTTTTTCAATTATGGACCGCGAAGGAAGCTTATCTTAAAGCCACAGGCGAAGGGTTAGCCGGGTTAGATGAGACTGAGATTGACTTGTCCCAAGGATCCCCGCAACTTCAAGGACAATCCCACCTCTGGCAACTGACCCAATGGATCCCTCAACCGGAGTACATCGCCACAGTAGCGTTTCCACAATCTTCACGGACTATCCAGTATTTTCAGGAGACCTTGGATCCGTTTGAAGAGGTTCACTCGGGCCTCCCACACTATTGACCTAGTCCATCCCAGAACTGGTTTTCAACGGTTCACTTTGATGCAATCGCGCCGTCAGTTCATCCCGGATCCGAACAGTAATCGAGGCTTCGTCTAGGTGATCAAGAATTTGGGCAATCACCCGCTTGGGTCCTCCGGTTCCCCAACTGGCCCCGTTTGCCAGGTAGGCTTTTGCCGCTGCTCCCACAGCATAGCAGGACATCCCCGCCAATGTTGCTTGGGTCAGGGCGACAGAAGCATAGGCCCCGAAGGCAAAACCGCCAGTGAAGGGAGTCGCTGTACTTAAAATGGTTTTCAAGGATCCTAGCCCCACCATAGCGACCCACTCACCCACCCCCAAGCTCAACATACCGAGAATGATCCGTTGCAGGAGTTGAGTCGCCCCTTCTGTCGTCATGGGCAAACCATACACTTGCGATAACTTCACAACTAAACTGACATCAATGACCGCCGCACCAACAGTATCCACAAGAGTGATGGGGTTCAATCCCACTGCAATGGCCTTCGCTCGGGCTGCTGTCCAGATGATGTGCTCTGCTTGCTCCTCACGCCAGGCTAATTTGCGTTGAACGAGCGCTTGTTGCAATTGGTCTGCAAAGAGTAGCGCATTCAACGCCATCAAGGACCGACCCTCACGAGTTAGAATCTCAAAAATCTTCAAGCGGACGGCCTCTACATTGGGTGGTCCCTCCTCCAGCCGAGCCGTAACGGATCCGTTCTCCAGCACAACCGCCTTGGGGATCCGGGGAGAAGCCGCCGCCATCACGACTTCATTAGGGGACAATAGCTTCCTTACCCGCTCATTCCGAATAGTGTCGTAGATAGCTTGGCGATCTAGGTCAGGGTACTGGTCAACTTTATTGAATACCAACACCATGGGTTTGTTGGCGTTACGCAACTCCGCTAAGGCCCGATACTCTATCCGTGTCATGTCACCCGAGACAACAAACAGAATCAAATCAGCCTTGCGAGCCACACGATACGCCAACTGGGCCCGTGTTTCCCCCTCGACTTCATCCAGGCCAGGAGTATCGATCAATTCCAAGCAGGATCCGGCTAACCCCTTGAGGCTCGCTGTGCGGATGGCCGATCGAGGGGATGGAAGCACAGGATCCGTGTCCCAAGTTGTTTGCCAGGGGACCTGTTGAATGGATTGTGTCACGCCATGTGTCGGCCCTGTCGTGAATGCCTCATAGCCCAGAAGTGCATTGAGCAATGATGATTTCCCTCGCCCCACCATGCCAAAGGCGGCAACGTGAACAACAGCTTTGTCTAATTTCGACAGGAGATCATTGAGATCGACAAGCTCATCCTCAAACCCTCGTTTTTCAGGGGCTGTAAGGTCTAAAGAGTGCACCAGTTGACGCAAACTACGCTTGGCGTACTGATAGTTCAGATCATCTTGGAGAGTATTAAGTCGAACCATTGGTCATCCCTACTGCAGGGGCAGGATGTGTGTGTGGGCCAGGATGCGCGCGCGGGCCAGGATGTGTGTGTGGGCCAGGATGCGCGCGCGGGCCAAGATGTGTGTGTGGGCCAAGATGTGTGTGTGGGCCAAGATGTGTGTGTGGGCCAAGATGTGTCAAGAAGTCAGGGTATGACGCTGAGGGGAGGAGGGTCTACTACACCACTGTGGGGACAGCAGACAGATCCGGTGTGACATCAATGCGATAGGTCTCAATAACAGGGTTAGCGAGTAGCTGGTCACATAACTGCTGGGCTTGGGTCTGAGCTTGCGTGGGATCCTGGGCCTCCAGTTGGAGCTGAATATACTTGCCGATCCGAACGTGTTGGACCTGAGTATGGCCGAGCTGATGGAGTCCAGCCTCAAGAGCAGCGCCAGCGGGATCTAACACTGACGGACGGAGGGTAACGTAAATTTGGACCTGAAACCGCATAAAATAAACATCAAGAGCTCCTCGATTTTACCAGGGCTACCTCATCAAAGTTGAGGCTTTGTACTCACCTTAGTCCTAAAGTTCAGTGGAGTGTGACTTTTCAGTTGTCCATCTACTTGAGTTGTCCACCTAAATTGCATCTCTGAAGCACTGAGGTTTTGCATGAACCTGACCCGTGTCTGGGCTATTGCCCACAATGTCTTCCGTGAAACGATTCGAGATCGGATCCTTTACGTTGTGTTGTTGTATGTGGCTGTTTTAGGGGCTGGTATGCTCCTGCTTCCTGATCTATCACTGGGCAACGAAGACAAAGTGCTGTTGGATATCGGTTTAGCTAGCTTGAATGCTCTCAGCCTATTGGTGGCTATCTTCGTCGGAACCAATTTGGTGAATAAAGAAATTGAGAAACGAACAGTTTTCGTGCTCATTGCTAAACCCGTTACTCGTACTGAGTTCATCATTGGTAAGCATTTAGGATTAGTTGCTCTGTCGGGGACGCTGGTGGGGCTAATGGGGGTGATTTTATTGGCGGTTGCCACCCTCCAAACGGATCCACCCTACCTGGCACTGTGTTGGGCCATTGTGTTCATCTTCTTTGAAATTGCCTTGATCGTGGGGGCTGCCATAATGTTCGGCACCTTCTCCACTTCAATTCTGGCGAGCCTTTACACAGCAGCCGTCTACATCATTGGCCACTTTAGCGGAACCTTGATCGAGCTCCGCAATGCAACAGAAGGCGGACTAGCTAGGGCTGTTATTGCCACCTTTTTCTTCGTCGTCCCTAACTTGGAACGGCTTAATTTGAAGAATATTGCGACCTATGGAGATATTCCGCCTCTAGCTGAATTGGGGGGAGCTATCGTTTACTCCATTAGCTACACTGTTTTGTTACTGGCCATTGCCGTGATAGTGTTTTCCCGTCGTCAGTTTTAGACCTCATGATTCTTTCAGTATTCGAAACACCTGAACAGGTCCCAGCCCTGAGTGAAACACCCACTCCTGATTGTGCGATTGCTGTTGATGTTCTTCGAGCCACAACAACGATGGCCACTGCACTAGCCGCCGGGGCTGAAGCGATTCAGGTGTTCTCGGATCTCGATCGCTTGCGCACCACCGGATCCGCCTGGCCTGCCGACAAACGGATCCTAGCGGGTGAGCGAGGCGGCAATGCTCTTGAGGGCTTCGATTTAGGTAATTCTCCTCTGAGCTACACCTCCGAGGTGGTGCACGACAAACGGATCTTTATGAGTACAACCAATGGCACCCGCTGTCTTCAAACTATTCAATCAGTTCCGGTCGTGATTACCGCTGCCCTGGTGAATCTTGATGCGGTTATCCACTTTGTCAAGGCTCAGAATTTCAACACAGTTTGGATTGTGAGTTCTGGCTGGGAAGGATCCTATTCCCTTGAAGACAGTGTGTGTGCCGGAGCAATCGTTTATCACTTGGATGTGTTGAAGAATCCGGCCCAGATTGGCAATGATGAGGCTCTGGCGGCAGCAGCACTATATCAGCAATGGCAACATCATTTGGTCGAGTTACTCCGTTTGGCAAGCCATGGTCAGCGGTTATTGAAATTGGGGCCTGAGTATGATCAGGATATTCAATACTGTGCGACGGTGAGTTCGGTCAATTGTGTGCCTCGTCAAACGGATCCGGGCGTATTGGCAATGGCCTAGCAGAGATAGAGGAGAGGTGCTTGGCTGCCGCTCACTTCAAGACTTCTGTAGACCTCTTGATACTCAATTGATCACTGCCGGTGCTCAATCTATCACGAGCGGGACCGGATCCATCCGTCTCACTAAACTCGTTGATTCACATAAACTGGTCAAGCTCTAATATCCGCTGAGCCATGCGAATCATGTCTTGCCGCGAGAGATAGCGTTGAAAATAAGGATGGTAAATGTGGTAGTGAGGATCCTGATCTATGGGCTGGTGATGGAGAAACGGTTGCCACTCATCCAGAATCTCTTGAATCAAAATTGGATCCTCCCCCAGAGCTGCAGCCAGTGACGAACAGGATATCGGTGATTGACAGGCACTGAAAATTGCTAGGATCCTTAGTCTCAATCGAGAGGGTTCAGAAACCTGCATCTGCTGCCAATGGCGGTGGTAGTAGGCTTCTAGCTTCCCAATGGTGGGCAACGCCGTAATCGAATCCGTGGGGGATGACTGTAGATGCTCCAGAAGAGCCTGCAAAACCATAAAGTTACCCTGAGATTCATATTGCAGATTCTCAATAGCCTTATCCTTAGAGAAGTGCTGGTGTCGCATCCAATCCTGTAGCTGAACCGACTGTTGGATTCTGTGATCAATGTAGGTGGAGATCGCTTGGTCAGTCTGTTGGCGGTAGTCCGATAGCTGTATCAGCTTAATGGGAGTATGTGTGACCAGAGGAGGAACCATCGGGCGCTGAGTCACAATAATGTAGACCTGGTCGGGGAGTTCAGTGGGTAGAGATAAGAGGTTAGTCGCTGAGCGGATTAGGTCTGGCTGAGGTAGAGTCAGAGCCAACTCGTCAAGACCATCAAGAACAATAATGATGGGCTCTTGAACAGAACGATCCCGACTCTGAGACACTCGATGTGCGGCTAGGACCTGAAGATAATCCCAAAAGAGTAACGGATCCTGTTCAATATCTTGGATCCATGATTCCCATTGCGGATGGGAGTAGCGTTCTCTCGCCATCTGGCTGAGCAAAACGAGAAGACGGGGAGAGGTATTGCCACGTTCTGGACTGATAAAAAGAGGGATGCAGGGGGTGCGATGGGCGTAGTCGGCCACGAGCGACGTTTTGCCACTGCCCGGTGGTCCTTCAATGACAATGTAACCACGTGGATAATAATCCATGAATTGAGTAATGGCTTGAACAATAGGCTGCCGGTTTACAAATTCTTTGGTTCTGGGCAGACTCCACAGATATTCCCTCTGTTGCTTAGATTGTTGAGGTCCCCCTGATTTCAACTCAGGCCAGCGGGTGTCCACCTCAGTCACAACAGCTTCGAGTTGCCGGGATCCAAGCGATAGTGTGAAGGTCCAATCTGGGATCCCTCGGCGCTGAATGCGAGTATCTTGAAATAGGTTAAGTTTAGCTAGGTTTTTGAAGACTTCCTTAATATCTTCAGGCGAGAGCGCCCGCACAATAGGATCCTGAGGATAAAGATGACGGGTAAGATGGATCAGATCTCGGATGCGTAATTTCACGATGAGGGTGGATGATGTTGAATCGTACCACCGAACTTGAACTCTAGGAAAATCTAACCTCAAGTCAGGATCCTGAGCGGCGGCTCTGAGAACTTTGAGGACGAGAATAGCGGTTTGGAGGGCTTTACCTCCTGTATTTAATCGAGTCACAATAGTCTCCTTGCAATGGCTAGCACAGAAGATTGAGAAAAAGCGATCAGTCTGGCGCAACAACAGCTGAAGTTAGGCACTCAACTCAACTGTTCAGCTCGTTGTCATCACTCAATTGTGTCAAGGATCCCCCTAATTTCAAACCGGGGAATGCTGAGCTCGATACTGAGTTCAGACCTGAGTTCTAAACTGAGTTCGGGGATCACTGAGGATCATGTAACTTCTACAGAGGCTACCTTCAGGCACTGAGGCAATTGGCGCCCCGATCAAGAGCTCCCTTCCATCGCTGAGTAGGCGTCGAATCCAAGGCAGATTGAGATCAGGGATCCATAAGGCTGACCTAGAGCCACCAGTAGTCAAAGTCAGGATCCATCAGGGCTTAGACCCACCATGAATGGCCCTTCTATCACTGAAACCTCAGCCCTAGAGTCGAGATGTTGTTGTTTGAAAGCGCTATGAATCTTACTCAACAGAGCTTACTCCATCGGCCAACAACAGAGCTCAGGAACCTTGTTCTCTCATTAGTCCAGGCGGGCAAACGGGTTCTTCGTCAGGATCCTGATGCCTTTGCTCAACGGTTAGACCAAGTGGATTGGGGGCCGATCGCATTCAAACTGATGCACCCTGATGATGGCAAAGGGTTAAGCCGAGCTGAGGCCCTAGCGCGGATTAATCGTTATCGTCAATTTCTGTATCTGCACCACATCTATCCAAACGCCCAGCTCGTTCCAGATCGACACATTGATCACGTCTGGCACTGCCACATTCTGGATACAGAAAAATACCGTCAGGATTGTCAGCTTCTCTTTGGCCGTTTCCTCGATCACTTTCCATACTTTGGTATGCGGGGGGAGGAAGACTTCAACCAACTGGGTGACGCATTTGCTGAAACCCGACAACTTCTCGAGCGCCACTTCGCCAGTCCCCTACCTGACTCTAGCGCTATCACCACTGAAGTCAGGGAAGTGTCCCAAACATTACAATAGCCCCTCAAAATAATCACTGAAGCCAAAGACAGTCAAGAGCAACCTCAGTGATTCTACTAGCTAATGCCTAACTAGCGCAGATTAATGCACCAGCGTTTGACAGAGGATCCGGTGCTCTAAAATGGTTGTTGCCAACTGGCAAGAGTAGACTTCTAACTCAGCATCAGTAGGAGCCTTGAAGGTGATCGCTTGACTGGGGAACAGTGTCTTTTCCAACACTGGTAGATCAACGGCTGACATCCGAATGATTTGACAGCAAGAGGTCATGTTCACGTAAGAGCAGCTGAGGAGCTTGGATTGGGGTGTTGCCTGAGTATCTGTTGCCTGAGTACCCATCGCTTGAGTACCCATCGCTTGAGTACCTACAGCTTGAGTACCTACAGCTTGAGTACCTACAGCTTGAGCATCAGAGAGGATCTGGGGGGGCGCCAGTGTAGTAACCATGAAAGTCTGACCAGGGGGATAACGAATATATGTCAAGTTTAGGGTCTAGTGTGTAACCCTCCAGTAACGAGAGTAACATTTTAGTAGTTTTTGTTAACAAGTGTGACAAGCTCTTTTAAGCTCTGATTGTCTCTCCAGGCAAGGATCCTGGCGATTTCAGTTAGGACACTCACCGGATCCTGTTATCAAATTTCTCATTTTAAGCTGAGTAAGTGCCTCCTCTGAAAACGACCGAAAGGGTTAGTCCAAGCCGCTTCGTTACCTGATCTGGCAGCGTATGATGAGACCAATGCTTCATATGAATTAACGATTGCATCATGGTTCGTCAGTCTTCTCCCCTCCATACCGCTACTCAGACCCAGCTCACGGATCCGTCCACCCGACATGACGCCGACATTATCGTAATTGGCTCCGGGATTGGCGGATTGGTAACAGCCACTCAGTTAGCGTCCAAAGGGTTTTCTGTTTTAGTGCTGGAGAAGTATCTCATTCCAGGTGGGAGTGCGGGCTTTTTTGAGCGTGAATCCCTCACTAGTCAAGGATCCTACCGTTTTGATGTTGGGGCTTCCATGATCTTTGGGTTGGGCAGTGAGGGAACGACTAATCTCCTCACGCGGGCCTTGGCCGCAGTTGAACAGACTCTGCCGTCGGTACCGGATCCTGTGCAGATTGCGTATCACTTGCCAGAGGGACTCTCTCCACGGGTGCATCGTGATTATGAGGCTTTTCTAGAGGAGCTCACCTACTATTTTCCAGCGGAGAAGACTGGAATCCGTCGTTTTTATGATGAGGCTTGGGCTATTTTCAACAGTCTCAACGCGATGGAACTACTGTCATTAGAAGAACCCCGGTATCTGTTTCGGTCATTTCTGCAAAATCCATTGGGATGTTTGACGCTGGCTCGGTATTTACCGGTCAATGTGGGGCAGGTGGCTCGGTGGCATATTAAGGATCCGGCTCTCCTCCGGTTTATCGACATGGAATGCTACTGCTGGTCGGTGGTTCCAGCAGCTCGGACTCCGATGATCAATGCCGGTATGGTGTTTAGTGATCGGCACTACGGTGGTATCAATTATCCTCAAGGCGGTGTGGGATCCATTGCTCAAGCGCTGGTAAAGGGGTTACAAGCCCAGGGGAGCACCATTCGCTATGGTGTTCGGGTCCGACGGATCCTGACCGAAGGAAATCGAGCTGCAGGGGTGGAGCTAGCGAATGGAGAAAGACTCTATGCCCGTAAGGTCGTCTCGAATGCAACACGGTGGGATACGTTTGAGCAGATGTGGCCAGAACCAGAGTTACCTGCCGCTGAGCAACGGTGGCAGCAACGGTATCAACAGTCACCTAGCTTTTTAAGTTTGCACCTTGGGGTGAGGGCCGAGGCGATTGCTGGTGAGCCAGACTGTCATCATATTGTGCTAGAGGATTGGTCCCAGATGGAGGCTGAGCAAGGGACTATCTTTGTCTCAATTCCTACTTTGTTGGATCCTAGTCTTGCCCCGGCAGGTCGGCATATTATTCATACCTTTACCCCAAGCTGGATCCAGACATGGCAGGGCTTGAATTCACGGGAGTACGCCCAAAAGAAAGCACAGGCCGCGCAAGCGTTAATCCAGCGCCTCAGTCGACTATGGCCTCAGTTGCCAGAGCAGATTGAACTACAAGAAGTCGGGACACCTCGCAGTCATCGCCGTTTTCTAGGACGGTCGAATGGCACGTACGGACCCATTCCGACAGCGTCCCCTTGGGGTTTGTTAGGTATGCCATTTAATCGCACCTCAATCCGGGATCTGTATTGCACAGGCGATAGTACCTTTCCAGGCCAGGGGCTGAACGCAGTGGCGTTTTCGGGGTTTGCGTGCGCACATCGGATCGCCGTTGATTTAGCCGGATCCTAACCAATCCGTTACACTTTTGAGAGCTCAAGGGAAGGACACAGATTAGAGAATGAGCAGGATTACAAATTAATTACGATTCCAAACTAAGACTCGGTACGTTAAGACTAGGCGGATCCTTATGTCCAATAATCTGAAAGCGGGAGAGGTGAAATCAGGAGAGGCCAAATCAGGACGATCCTCGTCTAAGCGCCGGAAGCGTGGGGTTGTTTTGACCCATCAAGGCTGGCAAAAACTGCAGGCTACCAAGTTGGAGCACGAAGATCAATCTGGTCGGCGCTACACCTTAGAAGTGATGAGTGAACTCACGACACTTTCTGTGGATACGTTGATGAAGATTTTCGCTTGTGAGTCAGGGGTAGATAAACAGTCGCTAAAATGTTGCTTTGCGGCCTTTGCTCTCAACCTGGATCCTCAAGATTTTACGCATCCGCAAGAGTCAGGATCCCTCTACGCGACAACTACCATTCCCAACCCCATCGTCCACATCTTGCCATATGTTGAACGACCGCCTCTGGAATTGACCTGTTACGAAGCGCTTCAACAAGCTGGATCCTTAATTCGTGTCAAAGCCCCTCGGCTCATGGGAAAAACGGCCTTGATGACTCGTGTTTTGGGGGAGTTGGCTCAACTGGGCTACCGTACAGTTCATCTGAGTTTTGAGTTAGCGGATCGCAAGATTCACTTTAATCATTTGGATAAGTTTTTACGGTGGTTTTGTGTCAATCTCAGTCGGGAACTCAGGATCCCCCATCAACTGGATGAGTATTGGGATGAAGAGGATTTAGGAAGTAAAGTCAGCTGTACAACCTATCTAGAAGATTACTTATTAGATCAAAGCCAGGATCCGTTAGTCATTGCCTTAGATGATGTGGATATTTTGTTCCCCTATCCTGATATTTACGAAGACTTTTTCGGATTGTTGCGATCTTGGTATGAGAAAGCTCGGAGTCGTCCGTTATGGCAACGCCTGCGTTTGGTCATTATTCACGCAACCGATGTGTATAGCCAGCTCAATATTAATCAGTCTCCATTCAATGTGGGTCTGCCGATTGAGCTACCAGAATTTACCCTTGAACAAGTGCGAGATCTAGCAGAGCAATTCCAACTGCAGAGCTCCCATCAACTCGCTGCGGCAGACTTAGGCCACTTACTCGCAATGGTGGGTGGGCATCCTTATCTCATCCAACTCACCTTCACGTATTTACGCAATCAACCCGAGCGCCGTTTAGATGACCTGCTCCAGGAAGCCGTTACTGATACAGGCATCTTTAGCTCACATTTGCGGGAACAGTGGCTGAAACTCGATCCGCAACCCACATTAGTCGATTCCTTGCATCAAGTGGTCAGGTCGGAGCAGCCGGTTAAATTGGATCCGTTGGCGTCCTATCAACTACAGCGGCTCGGTTTAGTCCGGATGGTGGGGCATTATGCGGAACCGCGATGTCAGTTGTATCGTGACTATTTCAGAGAACGGCTGTAATACTTTAGACGTAAGCTAGGTAATGTCTGATAAGTCATATCCGGCGTGGATAGTCTTGAATGAGTGTGATGATGCCAGAGGGGTCAGAGCTAGACTACAGCTACCAAGCGGGGGGGAGCCTCCCCATTAACTCTCCCACCTACGTCGACCGGCAAGCCGATCGCGATCTCTACCAGGCCTTGCTCCAGGGACAGTACTGTTATGTGCTTAATGCCCGCCAGATGGGGAAGTCCAGTTTACGCATTCAAACAATGAATCGCCTGCAAACGGCGGGGATCACCTGCGCTGAAATCGAACTCTCGGGCATTGGCAGCAATGATATGACGCCTCAACAATGGTATGGGGGCATCATTCAAGAAATTGCCAGCGGATTTAGTCTTAGGTTCAAACGCCGCCAATGGTTTCAAGATCATTCCGATCTCTCACCGGTACAACGACTGGGCACCTTTATTGAAACAGTGTTACTGACCCAGATTACCGAGCCAATTGTGGTTTTCATTGATGAAATTGATAGTGTATTAAAGCTTGACTTTTCAGTAGATGACTTTTTCGCCTTGTTGCGCAACTGTTATGAGAAACGTTCAACACGGCCAGAGTTTAGTCGCCTTACCTTTGTGCTTCTCGGTGTAGCCCAACCGTCCGATCTCATCCAGGATCCTAAGTCCACTCCCTTCAATATCGGCACTCGGATCCGCCTCACTGGATTTCAATTACCCGACTGTCGTCCTTTAGCAGCAGGACTAGTGGGCTATGCCGAGGATCCGGACGCGCTACTAGAAGCCATTCTGTCCTGGACGGGGGGGCAGCCGTTTCTAACTCAAAAAGTGTGCTGGTTAGTGGTCCGAGCTGGCACTTATGTTTCATCTGGGCAAGAGTCGAAGTGGATCACAACCTTAGTTGAGACCCAAATCCTGCAACAATGGGAAACCCAGGATCAACCGGAACATCTCAGAACCATTCGAGACCGACTCATTCGCAGTCCCATTGCCCTTACCTTATTGAAGCTGTACCGTCGCATGTTGAAACACGGATCCTTACCTAGCCGGCCTCATAGCCCTCATCTAGAACTGCAGTTGACTGGATTAGTGGCTCAAGAGCAGGGTCGATTAGTGATAAAAAACAGACTATATGCAGCCCTGTTCAACTTAAACTGGGTCACAGACCAGTTGCGAGACCTCAATAGCACTGAGCGAGAGATCCCTTTGTGGGGGGTAGGACTCGTCAGCGCGTTGGTTACCGGAGGGGTGGGGGTCGTTCGGCTTCTAGGTCTCCTGCAACCCTATGAACTTCAAGCCTATGATCAACTGATGCGTGCTTTACCAACAGAACCTCTCGATGAGCGGATCTTGATGATCGAAATTACCGACGAGGATCGTCAACGGTATGGGAGTACCTTCGATTCAAGTTTAAATCAGGCCCTTGACCGCCTCCGCCACTATCAACCTCGTGTTATCGGACTGGCGCTGTGGCCCCTCAATCCTGACGTGACTCTATCACCACGGCCTTCGGATCCGGTGCTGGTCAGTCTTTGTCCCAATGTGGGTCTCCTCGATTCTGATGAGTTGAGGGCAAAGGGGTTTGCGCAGATTGAAACCGATATTCCTCTCCAACCCTACCGGTATGTGGTGCGTCGTCATCTTTTAAAGCAAACTGACGTCTCAGGATCCTTGTGTAGCTCATATTCCTTTGACTTTCAAATCGCCAATCAGTATCGTCAATTCCCTCTAGATCTCACTCAACAGAGTTGGGGGACAACTAAACTACCTCAGCTTCAGACCCGTAGCAGTGGATACCAAACCCTGGCAACCCAAGGGTATGAACTGCTGGTACGTTATCGGAATACACCGGATCCGAATGCAGTGACCCGCCGCCTCTCGTTGCAGGAGGTACTGACTTCTGACCCTGTAGTCGACCTCAGTTGGATTGAAGATCACATTGTGCTCGTGGGGTTAGGCAGGGATCCTGTCCATGAAATCCCGTTGGGGCGAATCCAGCCGTTATCACTTCATGCCCATGTTATCAGTGCGTTAATTACGGCGACTTCGGATCCGGGGCGGCCGCTGGTCTGGTGGTGGGGTTGGTGGGGGGTGGGGTTTT